>JAFVDW010000025.1 GCA_017478245.1 Lachnospiraceae bacterium | reverse complement strand
ATGGAGGACAACCTGACACAGACACTTTCTGCGCTCAGCAATGTGAAGAGCGTGAAGGTACATTTAAACATACCGGAGCAGAACGGTACCTTGGCGAGCAGGGCGGAGGAGGCATCCGCTTTTATTCAGTTGGAGCTGGACGGCACATTTACCTCTGCAAATGCGGCAAATGTTGCGAGATCAGTGGCGAGCTTTCTGCACAATGAGACCACGGCGAATATTACGATTATGGATAGTGATGCCAATATTCTGTTTGCGGGGGGCGACGACTATTCCACTGCGGGTATTGCCAATTCCATGCAGGAATTGCAGAATCAGGCAGAATCCATGATATCGAATCAGGTCAGACGTGTGCTTTATGGAACCAATCAGTACAGTATGATTGAGGTGAGCAGCCATCTGAACATGGATTATTCCAGCTATGAGGAAGCGGTCAAGGAATATTATGCCAACGAGGGCAGGGATGAGGGTATGATTGCTCATCAGGACAGCTTTAATTCCGAGAATACCAGCGCTGTGGGAGGACCTCCTGGCACAGATTCCAACGATGGAACTACTTATGTATGGGATACCAACAGTGACACTTCTTCCAGTCAGGCGGAGCTTAGTACGGATTATCTGCCCAACGAGAGCCTTGTGAATAAGGTGACGCCGGCGGGCGCGATTAATTATGGAAGCTCCTCCATATCTGTCGCTGCAATTACATATCGTGAGATTCATGAGGAGGATGTGCGCAGACAGGGGCTGCTTGACGGGGGTACGACCTGGGAGGAATATAAGTCTTTAAACAGTGCAGATAGAAGAATGACGGTGGATCCGGAGTTCTATGAGATGGTGGCAAATGCCACTGGCATCAACGAGGATCGCATTACGATTATTGCATATGAGACGCCTGTTTTTTATGACAGAGAGAGAATGCAGATCAACTGGTCCAATGTGCTCAGCATTGTGATGCTGATTGTGATTCTGGGCTTGTTGGCGTTGGTGGTAGTGCGCAGCATGACTGCGAGAACAGAAGTGACAGAAGAGGAAGAGCTGTCTGTAGAAGAGCTTCTGCAGTCCACCCCTGAAGCAGAACTGGAAGATATTGATGTGGAATCGAAATCTGATACAAGAAGAATGATAGAGAAATTCGTGGATGACAATCCGGAAGCGGCAGCCGCACTATTGCGCAACTGGCTGAATGAGGATTGGGGTTAATCCCGAATAAAACTGCGGGTGACAGAAAGGAATATACGGCGTATGGCTAAGGAGATGGGGATTACCGGTATACAGAAAGCGGCGATATTATTGATTTCGTTGGGACCGGAGCGCTCGGCGGGATTGTTTAAACACCTGAAAGAGGAAGAGATAGAGGAATTGACGCTTGAAATTGCGAATACCAGAAGCGTGACCCCTCAGTTGAAGGAGGATGTCATCAATGAATTCTACGAGGTCTGCCTGGCACAGCAGTATATTGCGGAGGGAGGTATCTCTTATGCGAAGGAACTGTTGGAGAAGGCATTGGGCAACGAAAAAGCGATGGACGTCATTGGCAAGCTGACAGCTTCCTTGCAGGTAAAACCGTTCGAGTTTATCCGAAAAGCGGATGCTTCCCAGATTATCAACTTTATTCAGGATGAGCATCCGCAGACGATTGCGCTTATTTTGTCCTATTTGTCGGCAGGGCAGGCGGCTATGATTGTCTCGGCGCTGCCGCCGGAGAGACAGGCGGATGTGGCAAAGCGTATCGCAGTGATGGATAGAACCAGTCCGGATGTAATCAAAGAGGTGGAGAAGGTGTTGGAATCCAAACTGGCAAGCTTGGTCAATCAGGATTACACCATTATTGGCGGTGTGGATTCTGTGGTTGAGATTCTGAATACAGTAGATCGTGGTACAGAAAAGCACATTATGGAGACCTTGGAAATCGAGGAGCCGGAATTGGCAGACGAGATTCGAAAGAAGATGTTTGTGTTCGAGGATGTGTTGCTTTTGGACGACAGAGCGATTCAGCGTGTGCTGCGTGATGTGGATAACAATGATCTTGCGATTGCGCTTAAGGGTGCTAATGAGCAGGTGCAGAATGCTATTTTCAACAACCTGTCCAAGCGTCTGGCTGTGATGATCAAGGAGGATATGGAGTTTATGGGACCTGTGCGTATGAAGGATGTGGAAGAGGCACAGCAGAAGATCGTAAATATTATCCGCAAACTGGAGGATACAGGCGAAATCGTAATTTCCAGAGGTGGAGGTGACGACGTCGTTGTCTAGTAATCTTTTAAAATGGGGATATACCAACCTGCAGCAGGAAGATGTGAGGGTAATAGATGCCAATGCAATGCTGGAAAAGCGTTTGGAGATAGTTGGACAAAAAACAGAAAAGCCTCGTCCGGAAGGGTTTGTTTCCGGACTGGTGGCAGAGCAGATCGATGTGAGCGAGCTGCAGGATGAGAGTGAGGGTACAGGAGAATTTTCGGGAAATGTAATCAAAAGCTCCGAGGATGCGGAACAAATGTTGGCGCAGGCGAATGAGGAGGCTGCTGCAGTTCTAGAGCAGGCAAGACAGGAAGCGGACAGGCTGTTGCAGGAAGCCAAAGCCCATGCACAGCAGGAGCGGGAGCAGGTGTTGGCAGAGGCGAGACAGCAAGGCTATGAAGACGGAAGCAGACAGGCGGAACGCGAAGTGACTGCCATGAAGAGCAAGCTGCAGGAGAAGGAAAGAGAGCTTGAGGCAGAGTACCAGAAACAGATCGATGAACTGGAACCGAAATTCATTGAGGTGATTACAGGGATTTATGAGCAGATTTTTCATGTGGAGCTGGAGTCTTACAGAGATATTCTGGTGTTTTTGATTGCCGGAACGATACGAAATGTGGAAAACAGTCATGAGTTCATTGTGCATGTTTCCAAGGAGGATTATCCGTTTGTGAGCATGCAAAAAAAACAGTTGTCCGCTACCAGTACAAACAGTACGGTGGATGTGATTGAAGATTTGACTTTGGGCAAAAATGAGTGCCTGATTGAGACGGAGAGCGGTATCTTTGACTGCGGACTAGGCACGCAGTTGGAGGAATTGACCAGAAGGCTGAAATTGTTATCTTATGGAAAATGATGGAACGTGCAGGTGATACATTGAGACAGGTCGCGATTGACTTTCAAAAGTATAGTAGAATTACGGATAAGGTTGTCTTCCGCAAAATGGGGAAAGTGGTGAACGTGGTAGGTCTTACCATTGAATCGGCAGGACCTGATGCCAGACTGGGGGATATTTGCAAGATCATCCCGGAGGCAGAAGGAGGGGCTGCACCTATTTTTGCGGAAGTTGTAGGTTTTAAGGATAAAAAAACGTTATTGATGCCCTACGATGTAGTGGATGGCATTGGTCTGGGCAGTATTGTGGAGAACACCGGGAATCCGCTGACCGTCACAGTAAGCGATGCACTTTTGGGCAAGACCGTGAACGGTCTGGGGCGTCCCATAGATGGGATAGAGATTGCCGGAAAAGATTATCCGGTGGAAGCGGCACCGCCAGATCCTATGAGCAGAACCATCATAGATACGGTTCTTCCCTTGGGAGTAAAAGCGGTGGATGGTCTGATTACCGTGGGAAAAGGACAGCGAATCGGTATCTTTGCAGGCTCCGGTGTTGGAAAATCCACGCTGATGGGTATGTTTGCCCGTAATACCAAGGCGGATATCAATGTGATCGCGCTGATTGGCGAGCGCGGCAGAGAGGTGCGGGAGTTCATTGAAAGAGATTTGGGCGAAGAAGGTATGAAGCGCTCCGTGGTTGTGGTGGCGACTTCCGATAGACCTGCGTTGGAACGCAATAAGGCAGCTAAGACAGCAACAGCCATTGCGGAGTATTTCCGGGATCAGGGGAAGGATGTTCTACTGATGATGGATTCCCTGACACGTTTTTCTATGGCACAGCGGGAGATTGGTCTGGCGAGCGGTGAACCTCCGGTAACAAGAGGGTATCCGCCCAGTGTATACTCGGAGATGCCTAAGCTTTTGGAACGTGCCGGAAGAGCTGAGAGGGGGTCTATCACAGGGCTGTATACGGTTCTGGTGGATGGCGATGATTTTAATGAGCCGATCACGGATACTGCGCGAAGCATTTTGGATGGACATATTATGCTCAGCAGAAAGCTGGGGCACAAAAATCATTATCCGGCAATCGATATTTTGCAGAGTATTTCCAGATGTATGGGACAAATTGCCGAGAAAAGCCACAAACAGGCGGCAAGCCGTTTAAAGACAGTAATGGCTACCTATAACGAGGCAGAGGATTTGATCAACATAGGCGCATACAGGAGTGGCAGTAATCCCTCCATTGATTATGCGATTTCCAAGATAGATGCGGTGAATGCTTTTTTGTGTCAGGATGTGGACGAGAAATTTACGTTTGACGATACGATAGAAATGCTTTACGGATTGTTTAAGGATTAAAGAAAAAAAGGGGAGCACTATGGCAAGATTTCGATATTCCATGCAGAATATATTGGATATCAAGTTGAAAATGGAGACGCAGGCGAAGCAGGAGTTTTCCGCCATGAAAAATGCGTTGGACGATGAGGAAGAGAAGCTGGAGGCACTTCGTACAAGAAAACGGCAGTATGAAGAAGAGGCGGAGCGGTTGCGTATGGGTACGCTTCGGATTTTGGAACTGGAGGCAAATCAGAATGCACTTCTCGTCATGGATGAATACATAGCCGCCCAGAGGGAGCAGGTGCGAAAGGCGGAAAAAAGACTGGAGGAAGCAAGAGAAAAGCTGGCGGAGGTAATGAAGGAACGAAAGACGCAGGAAACCTTAAAGGATAAGGCATTTGAGGAGTTTTTGCTGGAGGAGAACCGGGCGGAAAGCAAAGTGGTAGATGAGCTTACCAGCTATACTTACGGACAAAAAAGGCAGGTGAACGGGTAATGGCGAAAGAAAAAAGCCCTGAAATAGTTGCGGCTGAGGCAGAGAGAAAAAAATTAAAGGAAGAGAAAAAACAGCTCAAAAAAGAGGTGAAGCAGCGGGCAAAAGAAATCGCCAGGCAGGAGGATGCCCTGGATGATGAGGATGAGGGCGGCGGTCTGGTTGCCTTTGGAGCGACCATCTTGATTGTGGCACTGTGGCTTGCCATTATCTGTGTGATTATAAAAATGGATATTGGCGGTTTTGGAAGCGGCGTATTAACGCCACTCTTGAAGGATGTTCCGGTGGTGAATCGCATATTGCCGGGCGTGTCAGTGACAGAGACGACGGATGCGGAGAGCTATGGGGGCTACACCAATCTGCGGGACGCTGTAAATCGTATTCAGGAATTGGAACTGGAGGTAGAGCGCCTCAAGGGCTCCACCACCGTCAAGGATGATGAGGTGGAAACGCTGAAAGCGGAAGTTTTGAGATTGCAGGAATTTGAGAAAAAACAGGTGGAATTTCAACGTATCCGCACGGAGTTCTACGAGGAGGTTGTTTATGCGGACAAGGGACCCGGAGCGGAGGAATATCAGAAATATTACGAGACAATGGATCCTACTACTGCAGAGTATATTTATAAACAGGTCATTGTACAATTACAGGAGAGCAAGGAGGTGCAGGATTATGCGGCAGCCTACTCCCAGATGGAGCCGAAAAATGCGGCTCGAATCTTTGAGACAATGACGGACAATCTGGATCTGGTGGCAAGAATTTTAAAGACCATGAATCCGGAGCCGAGAGGTGCGATTCTTGCGCAAATGGATGCGGGTGTGGCAGGAAGACTGACGAAAATTATGGATCCTGAGTCTTAAGAAAAGCTGTCAAAGAACCGATATATATTCAGAATTATTTAGAAAGGAGGAGAGGCATGGCAAGTATACCTGTAAAAGACATTGGCGCGATGGTGGGTGCACCCTATGCGGGAGGCAACAATGCTACCACAGCCGGTAAAGCTTCAGGGCAGGCGAGCTTTGAGGAGGTCTGGAATGGACAGATGGGACGCAATGCTGCCACAGGCAATCTGAATACCAAGGGTAATTATCCTGGCAATGAAACGGCGCAAAAGCCTGCAGAGACAAAGCAGCCGGAGGAAAAACGGGATATGAAGGCTGACCGCACACGCAAGGCAGACGATGCCGGGAAAAACGATGACATGCGGGATACCAGGGAAGTGTCGAAGGTGCAGGATGCGACGGTAGAGGACGAAGTGACTGACGATACCAAAAAGTTGGAGGAAGCCATGGAAGTGCTGGGGGCTGTTGCGGCGGATTTGATACAGCAGGTTGCAGAGCATTTCGATGTACCTCTGGAGGAAGTTCAGGAAGACATGGCTGAGCTTGGAATGCAGCCGGTAGAGCTGCTTCAGAGTGACAATTTGAGTCAGGTGCTGCTCAAGGTGGGAGATGCGGAGAGCATCACGGATCTGTTGACCGATGAGAATCTGTATCAGGATTACAAAGCTGTTATGGCAGGTCAGGAAGAACTCTTGCAGAACGTGGAGGAGACTTTACAGACCATGGAAGTGGAACCTGCGGTGGAGGAATTGATCCAACGGACTGTGGAAGCTGCTGTTGAACCGAAGGTGATTGACAATCCGGTGACAGAGCAGCCGGAGCCGGTAATTGAGGTGGAAGTGGATGAGGACGTAGAAGCGGAGAGGGAGATTCCCAGAGGGAAAGAGGATTCGGACACCGGGGAACAAGCGACTACGCCAGAGCCTGCGGTGCATGTTGAGAACACTTTGGAACGAGTGGGCACAGGCAGAACCGGAAATGATGGGACGAAGCATGAAAGACGCGGTGAAGCAGATAGCAGACAGGTTGCTCCTACCTTCCAGAATACGGTATCAGATACGATTCAGGCACAGGCAGAAAGTACAGTGGCAGAAGCTTCTTCCACATGGGATGTGGATACGCAGAACATCATGAGACAGATTATGGATTATATGCGAGTTCAGTTAAAGCCGGATATGTCCAGTCTGGAGATGCAGCTACATCCGGCAAGCCTGGGAAGCCTTCAGGTACAGGTGGCATCTAAGGGCGGTGTACTGACAGCACAGTTTGTGACGCAGAATGAGAGTGTCAAGGCAGCGCTGGAGAGTCAGATGGTTCAACTGAAGGAAAGCTTTGCGGAGCAGGGTGTGAAGGTGGATGCCATTGAAGTGACGGTACAGACCCATGAGTTCGAGAGGAATCTGAACCAGGAACAGAGCAGGCAGCAACAGGATGAGCCCGCCAGAAGAACCCGAACCAGAAGAATCAACCTAAATGGGAATTTGACGTTGGAGGATCTGGAAAGCATGGAAGAGGAAGAACGGTTGGCGGCTGATATGATGGCGACCAACGGCAACAGTGTAGACTACACTGCGTAAGCGTTTAAGACAAAAGGCAAAAAATGAAAAAGATTAAGAAAGGAGCAGGTGTATGGGATTATTAGCGGCAGTAGAAAATGGGCAATTTGTGGAATCGGTTTCCCAGAGCTCTCTCAGTAAAGCAACGAAGAGCGATAACAGTGCGATGGACAAGGATGCATTCCTGCAGCTTCTGGTGGCACAGATGAAATATCAGGATCCGATGGAGCCCACCTCCAATACGGAGTACATATCGCAGTACGCACAGTTTTCACAGGTGGAGCAGATTCAAAATATGGCAGCCAACACAGAACTGCAGAGAGCAAGCACTCTGGTTGGGAAGGATGTCTATATCAAGACCACGACAGCATCGGGTGAGATTAAAGAGGCAGAGGGTAAGGTTGATTATGTGAAGTATGAGGGCAACAAGGCATACCTCTCCATCAATGGCTCATTGTATTCATTGGACGATCTGGATACCATTGCAGATGCAGATTATCTGGGTGCTTATAACAAGGCTTTAGATCTGGCGATCTCTATCAACAAGCTGCCTAATATCAAGTCGGTTGACATGACAGACGCAGAGAAGATTGATGAGCTTACAAAGATTTATGACGAGATGAGCGACTATGAGAAGTCCTTTGTGGCAAAAGATATCGTTGACAATCTGAATCAGTATCGAGATAAGCTGACGGAGGTTCGAGCAACTGAAAAGATTGCGGACTTCACAAAGGAAGTGAATAATCTGCCGGATGTAGATGAAATCGATTTAAGCCATGCAGCGAAGATTGATGCGTTGGCAAAGACTTACGATGAGATGGGCGATGTGGAGAAGGAGCTTTTGACAGAGGGCACGACAGAACGGCTGAATAGTTATCGTGACAAGCTGGAACAGATCAGAGCTGCTGCCGGAGAGTCTGATGAGTAACAAGCGTGATTTGTGAACTGGTAAGTAAAGGTGGAGTGGAAAATGGATATACAAAATAATGGATTCCTTTCCATCGAGCAACTGACAGACCGTTATTTGTCGCAGAGCATCAGTAAGCCTGCAAACAGTAAGAATGCAGAGCTTAGCTTCAGGGAGGTGCTTCAGCAAAAGACGGCGGAGGAAATGGGAAATCTGAAGTTTTCCAAGCATGCTGCCGGAAGATTGGCTGACAGAAATATTTCTCTCACGCAAGAACAACTGGAGCGATTGAATGACGGGGCAAAGAAAGCAGGACAGAAGGGAATCAAGGATTCGTTGGTCATCGTGGATAAACTGGCATTCATAGTAAATGTGCCTAACAACACAGTAGTGACCGCGATGGACAGCACAGAGACGGACGACAACATTTTCACAAATATCAACGGAGCAGTGATTATGTAGACCGGACCTTTTTAAGGAAGTTTACAAGCCGGACCGAACGACAGAGGTCTGGCAGCTTCGAGTGATAATGCATAGGAGGATAAGCATTATGATGAGATCATTGTATTCTGGTGTAGCAGGTCTGAAGACCCACCAGACAAAAATGGATGTTATTGGTAACAATATTGCGAATGTTAACACCACTGCATATAAATCAAGCTCGATTGTATTCAGTGACTTGATGAGCCAGACCACACAGAAGGCAAGCGGTGCGAATGCCAATACAGGTACAGGTGGTACCAACGCAAAACAGATTGGTCTGGATGTAAGAAGCGGCGCCATCAATGTCAATATCACCGGACAGGGTTCTAGCCAGTCCACGGGTAATCCCTTTGATATTATGATTACAGGTGATAATTTCTTTGTTGTAAGCAATGGCAGCGAAAACTTTTTTACCAGAGACGGCTCCTTCTATGTGGATGGCGCGGGCAACCTGGCAATGACCAGCCTGGGCTACAATGTCATGGGTTGGGGTGTGGATGAAAGCACCGGAGCTATCAAGCAGGACAGTGTGACGGCTTTGCGCATTATGAGTGCGGCAAATATGACCTATCCCCCTGAGGCTACCACCAGAGGATATGTATCCGGTATTCTGGATAAGAACGATAAGGATGTGACAAGTGCTAATGGTAAGACAGTCAACCTGAATTTCTTTGATAATCTGGGATACAGCTACACTGCAAGATTTACCTTTAAACAGTCTGCAGATGAGAATAATTATAGCCTGGAATTGTCGAAGCTGTTGGATTCCAATGGAAACGAGGTTGATATCTCCGGTGTGACCTTTGGCTCAGAGGGAGCTACCCAGGAAAAAGAAACGACAGTTGCGCTGAATACTACTTCTTACCAGTGGAACAATGATGGAAAAGAGCTGCAGGATGCGGCGGGCAATAAGGTATTAAGCCTGTCTGATATTTTCAATGCAGACGGCACGTTGAGAACGGAATCCGATGATTCAGCAGTGGCAGAGCAGGCGCAGAAGAGCTTGAAGGAACTGGCAAAAGCATACGGTTATGAAGGATCAGAGGACGAGTTTTTGAACCTGTATATGGACAGCTCGGTGAAGGGCAGCACGGATAAGATTTCCATTGCCCAGATGTTGACCAATCGAATGAATGGTGTGGCAGATGACGCATTCCCCTATGATCAGAATACCTTTACAACAGATGGTAGATTTTATGATGGCTCATCCATCCAGTTCAACCCGGACAACGGTAAATTTGCCGGAATCAACGGTCAGATTACGCAGACCAGTATTGAAGTTGGTTTCTCTGCACTGGGTGGTAATTTCGCGGACATCACGGTTGATTTCTCGGATTGCGCTATGTTTGATAACAAAGGAACGTCCACTATCGGTGCAACCAGCGGTGATTTCGATGGTATCGGTACAGGACGCAGACTGGGCGACATGATTGGTGTGTCTGTGCAGAGCAACGGTATGATTTATGCAAGCTATGACAATGGTATGACCAAATTGCTTGGACAGATTGCGACGGCTGCATTTGCAAACGCATCCGGTCTGGAGAGAGCGGGCGATAACCTGTATTCTGCAACCTTGAACTCTGGCGAATTTGATGGTATCGGTGTGGATGTGACAGCCAATGGCGGATATATGTCCACCGGACAGTTGGAGATGAGTAATGTGGACCTGTCTGCAGAATTTACGGAAATGATTACCACACAGCGTGGTTTCCAGGCAAACAGCCGAATTATTACCGTATCAGATACCCTTTTGGAGGAACTTACCAATCTGAAACGATAATTTCACGAAGCTTTAACAAAAGAAGTAAAATGACATACAAGGGACGGGGTTTCGTCCCTTGTATGCTTGTTTTTGGAACAATCTTGGAAAATTGTGGGTATTTTGGGGGGTTAAAAAGATGATTGAGGTAACAAAAATCAACGGTGTAAAAATTCTTGTAAACCCTGATTTGCTTGAAGTTGTGGAGGAAACACCGGACACCGTTCTCACACTCACTACAGGGCGAAAAATAATTGTAAAAGAAAGTAGACAAGAGATAAAAAATCTTGTAAAATTGTATAGAAAGGATATTTTTGCAGAATAATTCTAAAAATTGCAGAATGTTAGGTGATTTTTGTGGATATAGCATCATTAGTTGGTATTATTGTATGTTTTGCAATGCTTATATTCGGTATTATTGCTGCCGGTGGTATCGCCGGTGCAGTACATTATTTGGACTTCCCATCTGCGGTTATTACATTTGGTGGCGCATTTGCGGCAGTTTTGGCATCTTTTTCTTTACAGGATTATATTGCCGGACTCAAGAGCATTACATTGATATTTAAGGCGCCTGCTGTTAATATTACGGAAATGATCAACAAGATTATTGATTTGTCTAATGTGGCTCGTAAGGAGGGACTCTTGTCCTTGGAGGAGGCTGCGGCAGATATGGACGAACCTTTCCTGCGGAAGGGTATTCTGCTGATTGTAGATGGTACGGATCCGGATCTGGTGAGTGCGATCATGGAGACAGAGATGGTCAGCATTGACGGCAGACATAAGAATCTCATAAGCTTCTGGGAGACACTGGGAAGTATGGGACCTGCGTGGGGTATGATCGGTACTCTGGTAGGTCTTGTTAACATGCTTTACAACATGAGTGATCCTGGGGCGATTGGACCGCAGATGGCGGTGGCGTTGATTACCACTTTGTATGGATCGCTGCTGGCGAACTGGATCTGCGGACCTGTTGCAGCAAAGCTCAAGGCGGACAATGCCCTTGAGATGATGGTGAAGGAAGTTATGATAGAGGGCTTGTTGTCTATTCAGGCAGGTGAAAACCCTCGTGTTATTGAGGAGAAACTAAAATCCTTCGTAGCACCTAAGGATAGAGGCACTACGGAAAATGCAGGGGGTGAAGAGTAGTGGCAAAGAAGATCAAAGAAGAAGCGCCACCGCCAGGGTCCCCGGCGTGGATGGCGACGTTCAGCGATTTGATGAATTTGCTGCTGTGCTTCTTCGTGCTTCTGTTTTCCATGTCCTCAGTGGATGAGGCAAAATATAATGAGCTTGTGGCGGCGCTCAACAATACGTTTAGCATTTTTGATGCGGGTGCTACTGCAATCGGCGAGGGAATCCTTGTCAGCAATGGCGTGAGTCAGCTCAACGAACTGGATGAGTATATCAACAGTACCGGTAAGACGGCGGACAGCTCTGTGGATGGCGATAAGCTGGAGGAGTTTGCCAGGGCGTTAGAGTCCCAGGATAGTATAGATGAGGCTACCATACAGGCGATGGAAGAGGCGATTGCCCAGCAGAATCTGATGACGAATGAAGAACTGGCAGAGATGGTGGAAGAGGCAGTGCAGGAGAGTCAGCTTTCCGATCAGATCGATGTCAGCTTTTCGGCACAGTATGTACAGCTTACTATGAAAGGTGCGCTGCTTTTTGATTCAGGAAGCGCAGAACTGAGAAGCGGGGCGACAGATGTATTGGACAAGGTCGGTACCATTTTAGAGAAGTATGGAAGAGGCACAATAGAGATTGAAGGACATACGGATAATGTTCCTATCAAAAGCGCAAAAAACGCAGACAACGAGGAGCTAAGCAGTGCTCGCGCAAGATCTGTATTTTATTACTTGACGGAGCACACAGCTCTGGATCCCACCCTGTTAAAGCATGCGGGGATGGGACAGCGTGTGCCGATTGCTGACAACTCCACAGAGGAGGGCAGAAGCAAGAACCGTAGAGTTGAGATAAGGATCTACAATCCTTCAACCTGATGATGAGACTGATAGGATTGCTAAAATAAAGGCAAATATACAAAGCCTGTTGGATGGACAATGGGCGGCGGGAAAGGCAGAGAGTTTGGTATGAAGAAGAACATGCTGACGGTGCTGGTACTGGCACTGGTGGTGGTGAATATAGCGCTTACCGCGGTGATGATGATAAGTGTGATGGGAACCAACCGCAAAACCGCAGAATTGGTGACTAATATAGCCACTGTAATGAATCTGGAGCTGTCGCAGCCGGGAGGAGAGGCGGCGGGGGCGCAACAGGTGTCGCTGGAGAATACAGATGTATTTAATCTGACGGGCTCTATGACGATTCCTCTTGCGAAAGAGATTGCGGAAGACGGCACTACGAATTCCAAGCAGGATTATATTGTGTTTGATGTGTCCCTTTCTATGAACAAGAAGCATGAAGATTACAAAAAGTATGGCGAAGAGATTGGGGCAAGAGAAAGCTTGATTAAGGATGTTATAACCACTGTTGTGAGCAATCACACGCCTACGGAATGCAGGGATGATTTTGATTCCATTAAGGCGGAGATTTTGAGCGCTGTTCAGAATCTGTTCCAATCTGATTTTATTTACAGCGTCGGTGTGAGTGGGATTAAGTTCAGCAACTAAAAAAACAAAGGCGACGGGAGGTGAGAATTTGTGGGCGAAGTCCTTTCACAGAACGAGATAGACAATCTACTTGCGGCGTTGGCATCCGGCGAGATGGATGTGGAGCAAATGCAGGGGGAGGACGAAAAGCAGGTCAAAAATTATGATTTTAGCCGCCCTACCAAATTCTCAAAGGAGCATTTAAGGACGCTGGAAATTATTTTTGAACACTATAGTCGTCTGATTTCAACGAATCTGCCCGTGTATTTGCGCAAAAATGTTCAGGTGGCAGTGGGAAACTCGGAGACGGTAACCTTCAGTGAGTTTTCAAATGCGCTTTCTAATCCGGTCATATTGGGCGTAATCAATTTTGCTCCCTTGAACGGGACGATTATTCTGGATATGGCTCCCAGCCTGGGCTATGCGATGTTGGATCGAATGCTTGGCGGAAGCGGAGCGACCTTGGAGAAGACCAGAGATTTTTCGGAGATAGAATTAAATATCTTACAGAAGATTCTGGTTATGATGACGGAAATGATGCGGGAACCGTGGAGGAATGTGCTTGAAATAGCACCGATGTTGAACCGGATTGAAACCAATCCGCAGTTTGCACAGATTATTGCGCCCAACGATATGATAGCGATTGTGACGCTCAATATGAAGATTGGGGATGTAGAAGGTTTGATTAATGTCTGTCTTCCGTTCTTTACACTGGAAGATATTATGGATAGATTGAATACGAAATATTGGTTTTCCACTATGCAAGAGAATCATGATGAACAATATGAGGATTATATTGAGACCTTGATTCGGAGAGCGGATGTGCCGGTGAAGGCAGTGCTCGGCAAGAGTACAATATCTGTGGCGGATTTTGTGAATCTTCAGGTGGGCGATTGTATCCGCTTGAACACAAAGGTGGAGAGTGATATGGATATTTATGTTGGAAATATTAAGAAGTTTACCGCTTTGCCCGGAGCAAACAAAGACTCATACGCGGTCCGGATTACGTCGGTAATCAGAGAGGAGGAGTAATCTATGGACGGAGGAATGCTGTCTCAGGATGAGATAAATGCATTATTAGCCGGTATGGATCTGTCCGGTGATGAACCGGCGGAGCCCGCGGAAAGCATGCTTTCGCCTGCAGAGGACCCTATGCCGATGCCCGATGCTTATCTTGCGGGGACTCCGGCATCAAACGTTGGTGAGGATGCGCTGACGGATGTGGAAAAGGATGCGATTGGTGAAGTTGCGAATATCAGTATGGGCTCTTCTGCAACTACCTTGTATTCTTTGGTAAATAAAAAAGTAAATATTACGACTCCGGTTGTAGAATTGGCAACCTGGGATAGATTGCTGGAGGCTTATGAAAAGCCCTGTGTTTTCATTCAGATTAAGTATACAAAGGGTTTGGATGGAACCAATATTTTGATTCTGAAGGAGCATGATGTAAAAGTAATCACCGATTTGATGATGGGCGGTGATGGAACGAATGTAGATGGAGAGCTCAGTGACCTGCATTTAAGTGCGATTTCTGAGGCGATGAATCAGATGATGGGTTCTGCTGCAACCTCTCTTTCAACAATGCTGCAGACGATGATTGATATCAGCCCGCCGGATTCTTCGCTGCTTGATCTGGCGAAGTTTCATGATGGCGGAGAAATCGCACCGTTTTTGGGAGGGACTTTCGTAAAGATTTCGTTCCGTATGCAGATTGACGAATTGGTGGACAGTACCATCATGCAGTTATATCCCATTGAATTTGCGAAGAAGCTGGTGGAAACCTTTATTAGTACCCAGATGGGCGGCATGGATGAACCGGAACCGGCACCCACACCTGCTCCGGATATGTCTTCCGGAAGTCAGATGGGCATGAACCAGATGGGTGGCATGGATACCCAGACGAATATGGGAATGAATTCCATGGGCATGAATCAGATGGGCATGAACCAGATGGGCGGCATGGATGCTCAGATGAACATAGGAATGAATCCCATGGGTATGAATCAGATGGGCATGAACCAGATGGGTGGCATGGATTCCCAGATGAACATAGGAATGAATTCCATGGGTATGAACCAGATGGGCATGAACATGGGAATGAATCCACAGATGGGCATGAACCCCATGGGTATGAACATGGGAATGAATCCCATGATGGGCATGCAACAGAATGTCAATGTTCAGCCTGCACAGTTTCAGAACTTCTCCAACGATATGCCTAATATGACGGGACAGGAGAACATTGGATTGATTATGGATGTTCCGTTGGAGGTTACGGTAGAACTGGGGCGGACGAGTAAGTCCATCTCCGAAATTCTTAATTTTGCGCCCGGTACCATCATTGAGTTGGATCGAATTGCCGGTGAACCCATAGATGTGTTGGTGAACGGCAAGTTTGTGGCAAAGGGCGAGGTTGTAGTCATTGAAGAAAGCTACGGTATCCGGGTGACTGAAATCGTAAAATAAAGATTTGGGCTGAGTGGAGGAGCGTTTATGGCAAAAAATGTTTTGATTTGTGATGATGCGGCTTTTATGAGAATGATGATTAAAGACATTTTGAGCAAGAATGGCTACAATGTGGCAGGAGAAGCAGAAAATGGAGCAAAAGCTGTAGAAAAGTACAAGGAAGTAAATCCCGACCTGGTACTTATGGATATCACGATGCCGGAAATGGATGGGATACAGGCGCTAAAGGAGATTAAGAGGGTCGACAGCAGTGCGCTTGTAATCATGTGTTCGGCAATGGGACAGCAGGCGATGGTAATCGAATCCATTCAGGCAGGCGCAAAAGACTTTATTGTGAAACCGTTTCAGGCGGAGCGTGTCATTGAAGCGGTGAAGAAGGTAGTGGGTTGATGATGTTGTTGACAGGGGGAAGCAGCTATGTGCAATTAATCACGGTACTGATTGTTTTTGTGTTTGTATTAGGACTGACCGCATGGTTGACCAAATGGCTGTCGGAATATCAGAAACAGCAGGGTACAAATTGCAACATAGAAGTGATTGAAACAAGTCGAATCAGTAATAACAAGTATATACAGATTGTGCGAGTGGGCGCAACATATGTGGCAATGGCAGTCTGCAAGGATACCGTGACAGTGTTGTGCCAGGTGCCGGAGGAACAATTACAGCTTACAACCGGTCAGAAGCAGAGCTTTAAAGAGTTATTAGACAAGATGCTGCAAAAAGATTCCGGCAATTCCAATGAGCCGAAGGAAGATGTACATGAAGACTAAAAAGTTGACTGGAAAACGAATAATGGTGATAATATGCCTGCTGGTTACGGTAGGCATATTGTGCATTCAAAGGGGGATGGTGGCAAAAGCTTCCAGTGATATGCTCACTGGAGAGACTGGGATTTCCACGGTAATCGAACCGCCGGGTACGGCGACGGAGCCTGATGAGGAAAATCCGGTGAATACGGCGAATGTGGCATCCATAACCTTCAATGAAGGGAATGGTGAGATTAACGGTGCGCTCAGGATTTTTTTGACCCTGACGCTGATAGCGATTGCACCCATGATCATCATTATGATGACATCTTTCACCAGAGTGCTGATCGTGCTGCATTTTACCAGAGCAGCGTTGAATACACAGACTGCACCCCCCAATCAGATTCTGATAGGACTTGCGCTGATCCTTACATTTTTTATCATGGAACCTACAATCAACAGGGTATACGATGAGGCGATTGTTCCTTTTGAGGAAGGTGAAATCAATCAGGAGCAAGCGTTGGAAAAGGGTATGGCGCCGCTTAGAGAATTTATGTATCCGCAGACACAGTTAAAGGATGTACAGTTGTTTATGGATATAGCGCAGATTGATTGGAATGGGCAGCTTGAAAGCATACCCAATTCCGTTCTGGTTCCCAGCTTTATGATCAGTGAACTGCGAACTGCATTCTGGATTGGTTTTATGATATACATACCGTTTATTGTGGTTGATATGGTGGTTGCTTCTACATTGATGAGTATGGGTATGATGATGCTCCCGCCTACAACGATTTCAATGCCTTTTAAGATTCTGCTGTTCGTGCTTGCAGATGGCTGGGCTTTAGTCATAGGAAATCTTGTAAAGACTTTTTATTAGGCATATAAAGCTTTGAAGCATTAGGAAGAGAGGTGAGCAAGGGATGACGGTAGATGC
Source organism: Lachnospiraceae bacterium (assembly GCA_017478245.1). Lineage (GTDB taxonomy): Bacteria > Bacillota > Clostridia > Lachnospirales > Lachnospiraceae > Acetatifactor. The sequence continues at coordinate 9,351 of JAFVDW010000025.1, read as the reverse complement.
GGTTACTGAGATGACCAATCAAGCCTTGTATCTGATTATCAAGGTAGCTTTACCTGTGCTACTCGTATCATTGATAGTGGGACTTCTCATCAGTATATTCCAGACGGTTACGTCTATTCAGGAGCAGACGTTGACCTTTGTGCCCAAAATTATATGTGTTTTTTTGGCTTTGGCATTGTTGGGGCATTGGATGATGAATTCTATGGTGGAATATACCACACAACTTTGGTCCAATTTTAGTTTGTATATTCACAGGTAGTGGAGTGGACAGATGCTGAATGTTTCTTTTTCTATATATGATTTGGAATATTTTCTGCTTATACTGACAAGAGTGTCCTGTTTTGTGTTTATTGCACCGTTTTTCAGTATGAACAATACACCCGCCAGAGTGCGTATAGGTCTGAGTTTTTTTATATCCATACTGCTTTATCAGGTGTTGACACCTGCACCGGCGATTTTGTATGATACAGTGATGGAATATGCCTTAATCGTGATTAAGGAAGCGCTTACGGGCTTGCTGATTGGATATGGGGCGACGATTTGCACCTCCATTGTGAATTTTGCAGGTTCTATTGCAGATATGGAGACGGGGCTTTCCATGGCGACGCTGATGGACCCCACCACAAGACAACAGACCAGTATTACCGGAGTGATTTATCAGAATGTGTTGATGCTGATGATGATTGCTACAGGGATGTATCGGTATCTGTTGGGAGCACTGGTGGATACTTTTTCATTGATTCCTGTAAATGGGGCGGTGTTTCATTCGGATGCGCTGTTAGATTCGGTGCTTAACTTTATGGCAGAATATATTATGATTGGGTTTCGTATTGTTTTGCCGATTTTCAGTATTATGCTGTTGCTAAATGCAGTTATGGGTGTTATGACCAAGGTGTCTCCGCAGATGAATATGTTTTCGGTGGGAATGCAGCTAAAGGTTCTGGTCGGACTGGGGACGCTGTTTCTCACATCATCGCTGTTGGGAAACGCTGCTGATTTTGTGTTTGAACAGATGCAGAAGATCATGACTTTGTTTGTAGAAAGTATGGTATAGGAGTGGGCAAGTGATAGAATTAAATCTCCAGTTTTTTGCACCGGAGGGGCAGGGAGGCGAGAAAACCGAGCCTGCTACCCAGAAAAAATTAGATGATGCCAGAAAAGAAGGTCAGGTTGCAAAGAGTAAAGAGATAGCAAATGCGTTTGGTATTTTGGCACTTTTTTTGATATTGAAGTTCTGGGTCGGAAATATGGGGAATCAGTTGATGAGTGTTTTTTCCGGCGTGTACGACAAAATACCGGATACTGTGACCTTTTGGCAAGGCTATATGCCGGAGAATGATACGCGACTCGTATTTCGTTATATGCTGCTTCGAGCCATTATCATAATGGCGCCAATCATGCTGATCGGTATGGTAGTAGGTTTTGTTTGTGATGTGGCACAGGTTCAGTGGAAACCGACCACAAAGCCGTTGCAGCCCAAATTCAATAAATTGAATCCGATTTCCGGCTTCAAAAGAATTTTTTCGGTGAATTCTTTAGTGGAGCTATTAAAATCTCTGCTGAAGATAGGGTTGGTATTGTATGTCTGTTATAGTTTTTTGAAGGATAAATGGTCCTTGCTGCTCATTCTTTACGATATGCCGCTGATGCAGGCGATTGGGCTGGCGGCTGAGACGGTGACAGATTTGGGGATTCGTATAGCGATCATATACATGATTGTCGCTGCTGCAGATTTTGCTTATCAGAAGATAAAGTTTGGACGCGATATGCGTATGACGAAGCAGGAGATTAAGGATGAGTATAAGCAGTCCGAGGGTGATCCGCAGATTAAGGGACAGATTCGGGCAAGAATGAGGGAAGCGTCTCAGAGACGAATGATGCAGGATCTGCCCAAGGCGGATGTGGTCATTACGAACCCTACCCATTATGCGGTGGCAGTTCAGAATGATTCCGAGGTGGCAGAGGCACCGATTGTCATTGCGAAGGGTGCCGATTATGTGGCAGCACGCATCAAGGAAGCAGCGAGAGAGCATCACATAGAAATTGTAGAAAATAAACCACTTGCGCGAATGCTTTATGCGAATGTGGATATAGGGCAGGCGATACCGCCTGAGCTTTACCAGGCGGTGGCGGAGGTGCTTGCATTTGTATATCATGTGCAAGGAAAGATATAAGCTCACAGTGATGTAGATTAGTTAAAACGTCAGGAAAGGAGGAAAGGAACATGAATGCAAGATTACAGCGGACAGATGCCATGGTAGCGATTTATATGTTGGTTGCCTTTGTGATGTTGATCGTGCCTCTTCCGGCGTTTTTGCTGGATATATTTATGGCATTTAATATAGCCGTTGCATTTACCATCATGTTTGTGTGTATGTTCACCAAGGAAGTGTTGGAGATTTCCTTCTTCCCGACGATTCTGTTGTTTACTACGATTTTCAGAATTGCAATGAATGTTTCTTCCACCAGATTGATTCTGACCACCGGGGATTCCGGTAACGTTGTTAAGACCTTCGGCGCATTCGTAGGTGGCGGTGATCTAATCGTAGGTGCTATTGTGTTTATTATCTTGATTCTGGTACAGTTTTTGGTAATTAACAAAGGTTCTGAACGTGTGGCTGAGGTAACAGCGAGATTTACATTGGATGCTATGCCCGGTAAGCAGATGGCGATTGACGCCGATCTGAACACGGGAGCCATCGATGATAAAGAGGCAAAGAGAAGACGTGATAAGATACAGCAGGAGTCCAGCTTTTTCGGCTCCATGGATGGTGCCGTAAAGTATGTAAAGGGAGATGCGACGGCAGGTCTGATTCTTACCGTAATCAACTTTGCCGGTGGTATGGCTATGGGTATTTTGCGTCAGGGGATGGATGCGAGTACGGCACTGGATACGTTCGGTGTGCTGACCATCGGTGATGGATTGGTGAGTCAGATTCCTTCCCTTTTGATTTCTCTGTCCACAGGTATTCTTGTCACCAAGGGCGGTGGCGAAGTTGACTTTGGTCCCACGATTATCAAGCAGATGTTCGGTGTACCGAAAGCCATGTATCTGGTGGGTGGAACATTGGCTTTCTTAGGTGTGACTACCGACCTGAATCTTGTTCTGTTTTTGGGAATGGGACTGATGTTTGTCGTGGCGGGGAGAATGGTTGCGGGCAATTTGGAAACGGCAATGATTGAGCAGGAGGTTGATACGGAGGAGGCTGCGGCGGAGGAGATACGTCAGCCGGAGAATGTCAATAGTCTGTTGCAGGTAGATCCTATTGAATTGGAATTTGGTTATGGAATTATTCCGCTGGCAGATGTCAATCAGGGCGGTGATTTGTTGGATCGTGTGGTAATGATTCGTAGACAAATTGCATTGGAGCTTGGTACGGTGGTGCCTATCATTCGTTTGAGAGATAATATACAGTTGAACCCTAACCAGTATATCATCAAAATAAAGGGTATCAGGGTAAGCGAGGGTGAGATTTTGTTCGACCATTATATGGCGATGAATCCCGGATATGTGGAGGAGGAAATCACTGGTATTCCTACCTTTGAGCCATCCTTTCACCTGCCTGCTATCTGGATTACAGAGGGGCAGAGAGAGCGTGCGGAAAGCCTTGGCTACACTGTAGTGGATCCGCCGTCCATTATTGCCACTCATTTGACGGAGACTATCAGACAATATATCTCTGAATTACTGACGAGACAGGATGTTCAGAGCCTGATCAACAATCTCAAGGAGACCAATCCCTCGTTGGTGGAAGAGCTTGTGCCAAAGCTTCTGGGACTGGGCGAGATTCAGAAGGTGCTTCAGAATCTGTTAAAGGAGGGTATCTCCATACGCGATTTGCTGACGATCATGGAGACACTGGCAGACTATGGTCCTACCACAAGGGATACGGATATTCTGACAGAGTATGTGCGCCAAAGCCTGAAGCGTGCTATATCCACCAAGTATTTTCCTGCCAATGAGACTACCAGTGTTGTGACACTGGACCCCAAGATTGAACAGGAGATCATGGGAAGCGTGAAACAGACAGAGACAGGTGCGTTCTTGAATCTGGATCCCAATAGGGCGAGAGCTATATTGGATTCGGTAGGCAATGAGGTAAAGAAATTGGAAAATCTCGGAAAAAGTCCGATTATTATTACATCGCCCATTGTGCGTATGTATTTTAAGCGTCTGACGGAGGACTATTATAAGGATTTGGTAGTGGTATCTTATAATGAAGTGGAGTCCAATGTAGAATTGCAGTCGGTAGGAATGGTGACCGCATAGACGCAGTATTGTACCTGTGACACAGTATTTGCAGGTATCGGAAAGGGAAAGTTATCAGAATGATTATCAAAAAGTTTATTGGGAAAACCGAAGAAGATGCCGTGGAGGCTGCAAAAAAGGAACTGGGGAACGGCATTGTCATCATGAATGTGAAAACAGCCAAGAAACCGGGACTGGCGGGCTTTTTTGGAGCAAAGCAGGTGGAAGTGACTGTTGCGCTGGAAGAGGAAAATGATGCCATCGAACGAACCAGGAGGGAGAAGAGCGAAAATAGAGGAAGTGCTGCGGGCAAAGCACAGGGAAACGGCAATCAGCAGGATATGGCAAAACCAAAGAGCACACAGCAAATGCCGGACCCTGAAAGTATTGAGAAAAAACTGGAAAGCTTGCAGAATTTGTTGGAAACGCAGATTAAGAGCCAAGCCCGGAACACAGAGACCATAAAAGCCGATGAGAAGAAGGATGAGAAGGAGCCTGAAAGGGATAAAGAAAGTAAAAAGCCGCAGACAGCGGAGGAACATATTGAAGCTTCTGAAAATCCGGAGCAGGAGAAATTTATTCGTCTATTGTACAATACGATGATTGACAATGAGGTGGATGAAAAATATGCCAATCAGATTTTGGAAGAGATTGAGAAGAGTAAGAAACCCAATATTCCCATTGATTATATTCTTGCCAATGTCTACCAGAAGATGATTCTTCGATTTGGAAAATCGGATGGCATCGAGAAATCAGAAAAGAAGCCTAAGGTAGTGATTTTTATCGGACCCACCGGCGTAGGTAAAACCACCACCATTGCCAAGGTGGCGAGCAATTATTCCATGGAGGGAAAAAAGAAGATTGCGCTTTTGACCTCGGACACCTATCGTATTGCAGCGGCAGAGCAGCTTCGCACTTATGCAAATATTTTGGAGGTACCTTTCCGTGTGATTTACACGGAGGAGGAGATGCAGAATGCTATTCGTGATTTTGCGGATTGTGACTATATTTTTGTGGATACGGCGGGACATTCTCATCAAAACGGAGAACAGATTGCCAATATGAAGAAGCTTTTGGATGCCATTGATGAATGTGCTTCCAGACAGACCTTTTTGGTGTTGAGTGCCACCACCAAATACAGAGATTTGACAAAAATAGCCAAAATATACAAAGATATTACCAATTATCAATTAATTTTTACGAAGCTGGATGAGACTTCTTCCGTGGGAAATTTATTGAATCTGAAGCTGTATGCGGATACACCGATTGCATTTATTACCTATGGACAGAATGTTCCGGATGACATTGAACAGTTTAATCCGCAGAAAACGGTAAAGCAGTTATTGGGCGGAAAGAATGAGAACTGACAAAGGGGAGGATGGAAGATGACAGATCAGGCAGAACAATTACGAATCATAAAAGCCAATCAACAGTCCAGACCCTTGGCGCGTGTGATTGCAGTCACCAGCGGAAAGGGCGGTGTTGGCAAATCTAATCTGGCGATTAATCTGGCGATTCAATTTCGCAAGATGGGTAAAAGAGTGATCATTCTGGATGCGGATTTTGGTTTGGCAAATATTGAGATTATGTTTGGAACTGTGCCCAAGCATAATCTGGGCGATTTGATTTACCAGGGGAAAAAAATCAGAGAAATCATTACATGGGGACCCATGGATGTGGGATTTATATCCGGAGGCTCTGGAATTGCAGGAATGTCCAATCTAAATCGGGATTATCTCGCATATATTATACAAAATCTTGTTGAATTGGATGCGATTGCGGATGTGGTAATCGTAGATACCGGTGCGGGAATTGCAGATGCGGTGTTGGATTTTCTGGTGGCGAGCGGTGAGATTTTGCTGGTTACCACGCCGGAGCCAACCTCTATTACAGATTCTTATTCTTTGTTAAAGGCATTGTATCGTCATCCCAGATTTCGCGAGGATATGACGAAGGTGAAGATGATTGCAAACAGAGTTGAGAAAGAAGCGGAAGGTCAGATTCTTTTTAACAAGCTGAATGCAGTGGTGACGAGATATTTGAAAATCCCAATGATTTATTTGGGGAGTATACCGCAGGATAATCAGATTATTAAGGCGGTCATGCAGCAACAGCCGGTTTCCATGCAAAATCCCAACGCTAAGTCCAGTGTGGCGTACGAAAGGATTGCCTACAAGCTTCTGGACAAGGAGGAGGCAGAGAGACAGCCAAAGCGGGGAATGTCAGGATTTTTCTCGCATATTTTGATGGGAAGATAGAAGACGAAGAAAGGTTAATAGACATATGTTATCAAAATTTATAGCAGTGGGAAATAAAATAGAAATACAGCCAATAGAAAAGACGGAAAAAAATCTTGACGAAAATGGTAATCTGAAAACATACTATAGCACGGTGTATGATATTCTTTCTGAGGATTCTATGGAAATCACAATGCCTATGGAGCAGACAAAACTGATTCTTCTGCCCATAGACAGTGAATTTGATATGGTATTTTATGGGGCTACAGGCTTGTTTCAGTGTCTTACGAGAATCGTTGACCGCTATAAATCCAATAATGTATATATTTTGGTAATTGAACTGGTCAGTAATCTGAGAAAGTATCAGAGAAGGGAATATTATCGGTTTAGCTGTGCACTGGAGATGTGCGCCCGCAATCTGGAGGAGGAAGAGCTGCAGGCACTGGAGCAGAAACAGCCTTATGAGCTGCAGGAAGGGCTTCCTCTGAAAAGAAGCGTAATTGTAGATATAAGCGGTGGGGGATTGCGCTTCATGTCGGAACAGAAATATGAGGAGGGGAGTTTGATTTATTGCAGTTACTATCTGACTGTCAGCGATAAACGTAAAAAGTATGAAGTAATTGGAAAAGTGCTTGCAGCCAATGAGCTCGGGAACCGTCCCGGCATTTTTGAGCATCGTGTGCAATATTACAATATGGATGTAGATACGAGAGAGGAAATCATCAAATACATTTTTGAAGAGGAAAGAAAAGGACGAAAAAAAGAACGATTGGGGTAATTTTTCAGAATATTCCCAAAATGTAACCGGGAGGCATTAAAATGTCAAAAAAAATATTAGTTGTAGATGATTCTGCACTCATGAGAAGAGTACTTTGTGATATAATCAATAGTGATAGGAGATTCGAAGTTGCAGCGCAGGCGAGCAATGGTGTTGAGGCATTTGAGCTGTTGAAAAATAATAAGTATGATGCAGTGATTCTGGACATCTACATGCCAAAGATGAATGGCATTGAGCTTTTGGAGGAATTGCATAAGTATCATATTTCAGCCAGAGTATTGATTGTCAGCACATACGCTCGTGAGGGAGCACAGATTACGCTTGATGCATTGGAGCTGGGAGCACTGGATTTCGTGCATAAACCTGAAAATGCAATGGCATTTCATGAAGATGACTTTAAGAATGAGCTGTTGCGGGTATTGGAAGCGGCTGTCAGCAGTGACATGCCGGTGTTTGAACCCAGAGTCAGGATTCGGCAGGAACATAAGCAGGAAAGCGTGAAACGCTCTGACATCGCGCAAAAGTATGCAGTGAATGCGCGCAGCAAAGAAATCGTAGCAATAGCCAGTTCCACAGGAGGACCCAAAGCATTACATTCAGTTATACTGAAGCTTCCGGCGGATTTAAATGCACCGGTGCTGGTGGTGCAGCATATGCCCAAGGGGTTCACCGCATCTCTTGCAGAACGTCTTAACACGCTGGGTCATATTCGCGTGAAGGAGGCGGAGGAAGGCGAAGAACTCAAGAATGGGGTTGTCTATTTCGCCAGAGGAGGCAGTCACATGAACATTCGCAGAGCGGCAGGAGGCTGTGTGGTCGCATATTCGGATGAACCGCCGAGAGAGGGCGTGAAGCCCTGTGCCAATTATATGTATGAATCATTGGCAGACTGTCCCTATGAGAGAGTGGTGTGTGTGGTGATGACCGGCATGGGAGCTGATGGAACAGAAGGCATTCAGCGATTGAAGGAGAAAAAGAAAGTATATGTTATATCACAGGATGAAGCAAGCTGTACCGTGTACGGAATGCCGAAGAGTGTGGCACAGGCAGGACTTTCTGACAAGGTTGTAACGCTGGAGGAAATTGCACAGGAAGTAGTAGCACAGGTTGGGCATAGCCCCCAACAAAGATAATGCCGCAGAGGCGGAATGGAGGATAAGATGGACGTAAGCCAGTATCTTGAGATTTTCCTTGATGAAACAAAAGAACATTTACAGAACCTGAACACCCAGATTCTGGATCTGGAATCCAACCCGGAGAGCATGGACACCATTAATGAGATTTTCCGAGCAGCACATTCCCTGAAGGGTATGGCTGGAACCATGGGCTATAAAAGAATGCAGACCCTGACCCATGACATGGAAAATGTTTTTTCTGAGGTGCGCAACGGCAACATCAAGGTTCAGCCGGAGATGATAGACGTATTGTTCCAGTGCCTGGATGCCCTTGAAGAATATACGGACAATATTCAGGGAAGTGCAGATGAAGGAACCAATGACAATGAACCTCTGATTAAACAGTTGAATGATATTTTGAAGGGTGAGTCGGGCGGACAGGCGGCGGCAGCTCCTGCGCAGGCAAAAGCGGAAGAAAAGAAAGAGGCTGCGACAGAGTCCGGAACTGAAGAAAAATGGAATGATATTGCTTTGGACAGCACACAGGTCACTGTGATTCAGGAAGCAAAGAATCAGGGCAAAAAGGTATATGGCATCAATGTAGTTGTTCAGGATACCTGTCTTTTGAAAGCGGCGCGTGCGTTCCTTGTATTTAAGGCGGTTGAGGAGAAGGGCGAGATCATCGTCTCCAATCCCAGTGCACAGGATGTAGAGGACGAGAGATTTGACAAGGACTTTACTTTGATCGTGATTTCCGATGATACATTGGAAGCAGTAATCAAAGCAGCAGAGTCTGTTTCAGAGATTGCTAAAGTAACCGGCGCGGAGCTCATTCTTGAGAAGACAAAGAACTATCATCCTGTGGAAGAACAGCCTGCTCCTGCGCATAAGCCGGTGGGAACAGAGGCGGCAGAAGCTAAGAAGCCTGCACCCAAGGCAAATGAGAAGAAACAGACACCCGGCAAGCCGGTT
>JAFVDW010000024.1 GCA_017478245.1 Lachnospiraceae bacterium | reverse complement strand
TATCTGAACCGTGTTCATCCTTCCAGTTAAACCAGCACACTTCTAAAGGTGAAACATAACAATCTGATGTCGGATAAGCAAGAAAGTCTACAGCATTTACTAATTCCATAGCAAAGTCTCTATCTTTTAACTTTTTAATAAGTGATGATATTGTCCCTTTGCGTACAAGACCAGAAGATATCCACATCATAGTTGTAACACCTTGGATCTCATTACTTACAAAATGTGCTCCAAACAATGTCACGGTTCCCTTTTGAATTTTAATCCACTTTTCAAAAGTTGGTATAGTTGATTCAACAAGCCACTTTTGAATACCATCTTTATCATAGCCACAGCCTTTAATGGATGGCGTCAACTCTTCCGGTAAAAGCCAGTCTGTTTCTTCCATTACCTTTTCTACATCAATTTGGCAAAGTTCTTGATACGGATTAACATAATCTTCTAACTGACCATAATCATCAATATATTCATATCCATAATATGGTATCCTATCAGCCAAGTATCCTAGCAATTCCATTTTTGCACACCATGTATATTTTTCTGCAATTGTCATAATCCGACTCATGCTTCCATGTGTTGCAGACCCATATTTTCTGCTTATTGCAATATCTAGGCCCAAAATTTCCCCTGATTTCCCTCCATTTGGTTTTCCATAAAAGATGTCCTCACACCAACCGGCCTTCTTTATTTGTCCAAAAGCACTGCCTAAAATCCACTTTTCACTTGTCAAATCCTGTAATTGATATTTTCTACCATATCTTATTACAATTTTATCAATCTCTCTCTTATAATTTCTATTTGAAAAAAACATTCGATTTAGCGGATCACATAACACATATCTGGCTAAATCGTAATCCATTGTTTTATACCCTCCCATCCTTGTTCCAGTTGTTGCTTCTGGAGCAAAGGGTAAAAGTGATGTGTCGATTCTATAAGGCGGACGACATTTATTAATCTGTGTACTAGTAATTATCCCTTCTGAATATGCACATTCCATAATTGCTCTCGCATAATATCTAATTGCCGCATTGTGCATATTTTTTATTTTTCCATATTGAAAAATATTACGATCTATCCATTTTGAGATTAATTTCAAATATGAATGATTTTTCCTACACACATGTGTAACTGCCATTGTAATCGCAAAAATATCCGTCTTAGCCTGAATATCATTAACACCTACAAAATGTTCAAATAGCTTATAAAATTCTTCTGGCTGTTCAATTCCCCATTTTGTGATTTCCTGGCGAATCATTGTTCTTTGCTTATTATCAACAGAAGTTAGTCCCCATGCCCAAACTAATGGCATTCCATCAAAACAATCTGCATTTTCCAGTTTATATGATTCATTCATGTATTCTATATCGTCAAGACGAATCCATGGATAATCATCATTTGCATCAAGTTTTGATGGAACTGACCAAATAACATCCCTATCAGCCGATTTGCCAAATGCGCTTAAACACTGATCAAGAAGCATGGTACCCAAAGGATGCTCTCTGTCTCTAGCAAGCGGAAAAACTATTTTATTAACTGTTAAGGATAAAGCGTATGCATTTCCACCCATCAATTCTCTTAGCCACTCTGCATATTTGCCAGAAATATCTTCATTTACATTTATCAAAGCAAATGCGCTGACACTGAACAAATCTTCTTCATACAAGTGTTCTTGACAAGATTTATTATTCCACAATATTTTTCCACAGTTTTCCAAAACCATTACAGAGTACATTTGGAGTGCTCCAGTATTCTCCAAAACCTGAGCATCCAAGTTCAAATCCTCTGTATATTCGCTCCTTTCAAATAGTCGAAGAGCTTTCAAATAATCATATACTGGCTGCACACCTAAAAAATAAATTGTTTCATTCTCTTCGAAAAAACTTTTAGCACATTTTTGATATGATTGCAGAAAAGAATGCTTCTCTAAAAAATCCAGAATTTTATCCAATCCCGGTTCATCTAAATAACGGTAAATATCTAATCCTCTCAAAACCGATTTAACTTGTGCTTGCGTAGCCTCATTTTGGGTTTCAAATATCTCATTAATTTTTATCAATACTATTTTTACAATCTGATCCCTTGTATTTTCTTCAAGCCCTGCTATAGTTTTAAATTCCTCATTTAATTTATCAAACTTTTCACGTAACAAATTAGAAACTGTAACATCCGACTTTCCAATTTGTCCAATGTGTTTTCCTTCATAAAGCTCACACACTAATTTTAAAGCATACGGCGTACTTATAGAATAACGAAGCCATTTTGCCCCTTCATCGTCAACATTATAATATTGAGTATATTTATCGTATATCGTTCTTACAGGAACATCTCCGTCATCCGATAAAACAACTCTTTTTAGATTTTGTTCCGATATCATCCTTTTACGATCGAATGCATACGGACGGCCCGTAAAACAAAATCTAATTCTTTGGTGCCTAGAAGTAATTGCATTTACTTGACTTATTCGATCATTCCAACGAGTATATGGTTTAATTTCATCAACTCCATCAATGCAAATTACTACTTTAGGAACAATACGAATCTCATTTTGCGACAAGGAATTATTAATCTCATTTCTATATGATAACGCCTCTAACGCAGACCACAATTCTTCTTCGCTCCACCCTTGAGACAGTCCTAATACACGAATTATCATATCCTTCCATTCATCTTGAGGTGAAACGCTCTTTGCTTGAATCAGAATAGGTATATGATAATTTTGTTCCAACTGCGTTTCAGCTACATTTGCAATCCCATGCGTTTTTCCTGTTCCTTGTCCTCCTATTATAACTAGCTTATCATAATTACACCTCTGCTTCAGTTTTTCTATTAACTGAGGCATATTAACATTATAAAGCTTTTCTATTATCTTTTTGACATCCCAAAAATGGCAAAAACTATCCCCGTGCGAACACTTATCCATCCATTCTTCCAGGTTCCCTAATTCATTATAAGTTAAAACATACTCGTTCCATTGATCTAATTTGTTTTCACATTGAAAGGCATTTTTTATTCCTAACAACTCATCTAACTGACATCCTACTCTTTCACATAATTCTTGTAGTTGTTCTATCTTATCTAAATAAATATTTTTTTCATGTAGTAAGTCACACAAAACGCCTATCTCATCAATTAGCATTCGGAGCAATTTTTCTATGTACTTTAATTCTCCTAATAGAGAAATACACTCTTCCGATATACCTAAAAAATTACTGATCTCTTTATGAATTTTTCCTTGATTATGTAAAACAGAAATATATCGTTGAACCAACCACCCATTCTTTTGTTTGTCAAATGAGTATTGTAAATTTTCTTTTGTGATTTCTTCCTTTTCAAACCAATACCGCCTAACTCCTGCTGCCTCTGCATATTGCAATTGAGTCTCCAAAACGTGGTCACCCCAAAAAATAATATCACTGTTAGGATATTTACTTTTAATGTCTGTGACGATCTTGTCCCATTTCAGATACTCAGTTTCTTGAACTATTTTTCCGTCTTTTCCCTTTTTTAAATTTGACAAGTCTCTAGGCACACACACTATATATTTTGTCAATTTGGGGTGCACCTCTAAAGCTGTTAAAATAGAGCTTTTTATTTGACTAAACTGTGATGTAGTGATACTATCCGGGAACCATTTCGCCTGTACTCCTATTTCTTCACCAGTTACAAGTGTAGCATAAGACTCTACTCCCCCGTCACCACCTGCTCCATTTACTACGACAAAGGATTTCTTAGTATCTTTATATTCCCTATCAATCCATAATTCAAATAATTGATTGCACATTGCTTCAAATGCCCGAGTTGCTGCTTCGTTATATGTTTGAAAATGCTGCCAATTCATAAAATCACCTCTTGTGCTTTGCCATAATACGATTACGCCATTGTTTTCCCTTTTTTCCAAAATTCTTACCGATATAATCTCTTCTTTGTGCTGTGATTACATTCTGCCTATCGCGACGCTTTTTACAATCCTCCATTTGTTCAGCGCATATTTTTCTCGTCTTTCTAAGCGCATCGCATTTTCTGCATAATTCTTGATGCTCTCTTTTTACTTGCCCTATATTAGCCACCGTATTGGCATCATTAATTTTCCCTTTTAATCCGTTAATCTGAGACTGAGTTTTATTTATCACATCAGATAGCATGCCATTAATTTTTCTTAGTGACTCAAGCTCTTCGGTTAATTTATCTGCCAACGTAAACGATGTATAATGAAGACCTATGTAATAATAAAAATTTGCTTTCCTTTTGCTCAATTCCCAATATTGATTTATTTCTTTTTCAGCTTCAGCAGCTCTTCTCAAAATATCCTTTACTGCTTGTTCTGATTGAGCATTTAGACTTCTATTATTTCTAACTATTACTTCGTCTAACTGCTCCAGCCTATTATACAAATATCTTATACTTTGCTGATATTCTTCCGGTGTATTATTATATATCTCCGTTCTATATTCTTTACTTCGTATACTATGGTAATTACTGTTTCTTTTACTTTTTCGTTTTCTATTTGAAATACTAAATATAAGTATAATAATTATAAAAACTACTACACCCACTATACCTAAACGGATATACGAATTCATTTTTCACCATCCCGTCATAATCTCTTTAACCGTTTTTCAAGGCTTAAATATTCCTCAAATGAGACTCTTGAATTTTGCCGCATCATTTCTGTGAGTACATTGCAAACACTTGTAACTGCTCTACTATTATACCTATCCATATTGTCAACAAGCTTCTTAGCAATGAACATTGTAATATCAGACTGCGTGACCCCATCTTTTACAGACTGGTTAACAAAATCTCTATACATCGCACACTTTAATTCGTTTTCCCGAACAGTTTCTATATATCGCCTATCTATATTTCCAAAGTGCCTTTGAACTTGATTATTAACTTCTTGAATCATTTGCCTTTTAGTCTGGGCTATCCTATGAGACTGACTTAAATATGCATCTTCCATATAGTCCAATGACTGTTGAAAACTTCTGTCTATATATAATCTCATGGCCATATTTTGATTTTGTAGTCTCGCCATTTCAACTTGAGCATTTATTCTTACTTCTTCTAAATGAGTTACATATTTTATCGCCTTAGCGCGATATTTCATTTCTTTTACCATACCGTAATTTTGTATCGCACCATCAACCGTATGCGCAATTATTGAAACAGGCTCATGTTCAAGAAGTAGTCTAGCCACCTCCATAGATTTTTCAAATATGCCATTCTTTTTTGGCGGCATAAATTCTGCCACAGCTTGCACAGATGGAAGTAATTCGCTTTTCATCCTTTCATCCTCCATATTTGTCACTATATATTTTTATACTTTGTCCGTCCGGTAATGTAAAACCTTGCTCAAACAATATTTCAAGCACATTTGCAATAGCAAGTAATTCCTCGAGGCTCACTGTGCCACGTTTCAGCTTCTTATTAAAGTTCTGTGGTAACTGCCCAATCCTCCGAGCAAGCTCTGAGATGCTGATATTCATTTTTTCACAAAGTTCTCGAACCATATTAGATGTTGTCATTTTCACTCCTCCAGACATTTTCATTATAAACCGCATGGTTGCTAAATACAATCCTCTATTCCCCGATATCCACACTAATTTCCCCACGAAAAAAGGCATCCCACAAGCTCATCTGAACCTTCAGGATGCCTCCATGCCATACCCATCTATCCACTTCTATCTCCACACCGGATTTAAATTCCACTGCTATCTTTCTATCATAAACGGTAACCTTTTCAACTAGCCGCCGTACAAGCTACTCATCGTATTCCAAGACTTCCGTTGACTGGCTGTCCAGAAATTCCCGCATCTCTGCAATCCGCTTTTTCAAGCCCTCCCTCTCGGCGCTCTCCACCAAAGCATTCTGTTTCAAATCCCGCAAGCGGTAAATCTCATCAGCTATACTGTTATAATCCTTTTTGGAATTTGCCCTCCGAAGCAATTCCTTTTGCAATTCCTTTTGCAATTCCTCCAGTCTCACCTCAATGTTTTCTGCCAAGGATTCATCTTCCCGCAGAATGACTGTTTCCACGTTTTCCTGTAGCGTAGCCATTATGATGTCCCTGTCGCCAAGCGTCAGGTTGATGGCCTGTATTACTGCCGCCTGCAGTTCTGATTCCTGAATGGTCGGGGCAGTCAAGGCAACTATGTAAACAATACCAGAGAACGCAAAAAAACCGCCTACTCTTAAAATAAGAATAAGCGGCTTCGTTGTAATCTGCCTTAGATATATTCAATTTTCATTCTCTTTACAGGTGCGGTACTGACCTTGTAGATAAGTTCGTCAACAGGGTCGGTATATCTGCCTTGCTTGATAAGCTGATTTTTCAGCTCCACAAGGCTATGTAACAACATGCTTCGTTCTTCGCTATCCAGATACAGATGATTAAGTTTCTCTCTCATAAACATACCTCCACTTCTTTGGCTTCATTATATATGAAAAAGAGGGGATGCATTTCTAATTGCCTATCATTACTTGATGATTTTCTAACTCTTTCTTAGAAAGAAAAATTGTATTCGTAAATTTATATCTATCAACAGAATTATGAATAATTGCTTGTGCATTATCTGTGAAATTTCCAGAAACAGCTATTATCATTTTAGAAATATACACGGGTTCTCCATTTACCAGTCTATACGGAACATTAAATCCCGTGTTTATTTGATTAACAATCTCATTGATATTGGAAGTGGCTGAGCCACTCATATTTCCTGCCTTAGCTTGAACTCCATAATACTCTGTTTTACCAATATATAGTCTTTTCCGAACTCCTTGTTTCCATGATTGAATATAACCTGTTCAAATCCGATTTTCTTAAAGAAAGGTGTTAAGTACAGCCTGCAAAATGCCATCTCATCTACTTCAAATATCTTATCCCAATAACACCCTTTAATCTTTCTTTCCACCAAAATATCTAACTGGTCACAAAAATCATGACAATATTTATATACTTCTTCATAGTATTTGAACTCATCTATATCAAACAGAAAAGCAATAAAAAATGCTCTGAACGCAGGGTGATCATCTACATATTCATAATTACTTACCCAAACACCGTCCATATCTTCGCAGATTTCATACATAGCCTGCATATACTTTTTCATTGACCAGTCTTTATAAAAGCCATCAAAACAATTACCACAATAAACTGCATTTTCTTCAAAATCCATATTCAACTCAACTCTGTTGTTCTCATCTATATCTCCACATATCTCAATTATACATTTTTCCATACATTGAGATGACCTTTGAGAATATTTTTCAATCTCTTCTTTGCTAAACATGGTTTTCATTTGTTTATATTCAACTCCTTATATGTGGCTACATAATCAAATAATTCCAAAACGTTTCAATGCATCCTTTATCGCTTCCACTTTTTCCGCCGTTGGATGCTTTCTCGGCTGTTTTAATTCCTCAACCGCATTGGGAGCATCATACATCGGCAATCCCAAATCTCGCTTTACCTCTGCGATATATGCCGTATGTACCTTAAAACCGTATTTAGCTTCTATATACTCCTTTATCATTTTGTAGGTAACTCGTTCTTTTGGCTTGTAGTTCTCCGCTCTTTCGGCTATTTTATCAAGTGGCACTTTGCCCTCCCCCTCGCCAAACTCCACTTTTACGCTGATTGTGGTATCCGGCTTTTGTTGGGAAAGCAGTACTACCGTCTCCACATTTGCCGTCCACGGGAACTGATCTACCGCCACAGCTTTCTCCACACGATACCCATTTTCCAGAAATACCTCCAAATCCCGCACCAGACTGGTGGGCTTACAGGAGATATAGACGATTCGTTCCACCCCATAAGCAATGATCTTGGGCAGCGCCTTGGGATGAATTCCGTCTCTTGGGGGGTCCAAAATGATCATATCCGGCTTATCCTCCAGCTCATCCAACACCTTCAACACATCTCCGGCTATAAACTCACAATTCGTCAAGCCATTGTCTCGGGCATTGCGCTTGGCTGCCTCCACAGCCTCCTCCACAATTTCGACGCCAATAACCTTACCCGCCACCGGAGCCATCAACTGCGCAATCGTCCCGGTACCGCTGTACAAATCAAATACCGTCTTATCTGCCCCGCCCAGTTCTCCCACATATTCGCGAGCTGTGCTGTATAACACCTCTGCCCCATAAGAATTGGTCTGAAAAAAGGAAAAGGTGGAAATCTTAAATCGAAGCCCCAACAATTCCTCATAAAAATATTCTTTGCCATAGAGCACATCTGTCCGGTCACTCTTGACTACATCTGCCATAGAATCATTGGTGATATGTAAAATTCCCGCAAAACTGCCCTGTAGTGTGCCTTCCTGTTCCAACGCAAGCAAACAAGTCCGAAAGCCGTCTATCAATTCTCTCCGTGCAGGTTCCCAATCCTCCGGCGCACCTTCACCGGATTGTTTAAAAGGGTACTGTGAGGTAGTCACCAGTGCCACCAGAATCTCTCCTGTCCGGGATGCCTTGCGCACCAACAGATGACGTAAGTACCCCACATGCGTCAGCCTGTGAAAATAAGTCACATTTGTTTCCGCAAAATATCCCAGCACAGTCTTCAGAATCAGCCGATAATCAGCATCCACAATCTCACATGTATCCACAGTCACCACATCATAAAAACTGCCTCTCTTGTGCATACCAAGAGAAAGCGGTCCCTCTTTGTATTCATCGCCAAAGGAAAACTCCATTTTGTTGCGATAAGAATACGCTCTCGGACTTCCCTTGATGCCTTCCCAGATATAGGATTGCTTCTGTGCCTGCAATACACCATCCAACAGCTTTTTTACCTGTTCTTCCTTAATGTGAAGCTGTTCCTCATAGGGAAGAGATAAGTAAGTACATCCTCCGCACAACCCAAAATGGGAACACGTCCGACCTGTCTCCAAAGGTGATTTTTCTATCACCTCCAACAGACGGCCTTCCGCCTTCCCTTTTCTTACTTTATTTACTCCGAGCTTAATCTTCTGACCGGGCAGGCTGTTTTTCACGATAACGGTTTCCTCCCCAACCTTCACGATTCCTTTGTTGGGAAAGTCTACCCTCTCCACGACTCCTTCATATACCTGTCCTTTTTTCATGTCTCCAGCCTTTCCGGTGTTTATATCTTGTACTGAATATTATTCTTCGGACTCATCCTCATATAAGTCCTCATCCTCTTCGTCGTCCTCATCCTCATAGAAATCGTCCTCGAAGTCATCCTCAAAATCATCCAGATAGTCAGGAGACAAGAAGCGATATACTGCATAGCAGATTGCTGCAACTGTTGCAATCACGCCAATAATAGCCAGAATCCACAGAAGCACATTGGTTTTCTTTTTCTGCTGCTCTTTTCTCCCTAACAGTTCTCCCAGCTTCGCTGCCTCCACAATGTTCTCCAATTTACTCATGTCCATACCTTCCTTTCCTCCATTCATTTTTCATATGTTTATCTTTTTATCGGATTCTATTCATTCTAAGCTTAGGATACCACATTTCTCGCAAAATTACTACAATCTTTTCAATTTTGCAAAAGATGCGTACATGATTTTTTGACCTGCATTATCAAAATTCACTGTAACCTTGTAATCTCTGGGCTCCTTTGCAATGTTCAACACCAATCCTTCTCCATATTTAATGTGCTTTACTCTGTCGCCCACTTCATAGTCCAGGGCGGCTGCTGGTTGCGCAGGCGCACCTTTAGAGACTCCCGCCAAATTGTTCAGGCTGCTGATTCCTCTTGCAATAAAGGGTTTATCTGCCTTAGGCGTGACCTTGGGTCTCACAATGGCTTTCGGGCGGAAATCAATTCCCAGCTTATCCAAAACTGCATAATCGTCTTCCGGATAACGTTTCTTGGTCGGCAGCTTATTGTCCATCAACTCATCCGGTATCTCCCGCACAAAACGGCTTACGGCATTATACTGTGTTTCACCTCTTACCATGCGCATTTTGGCGCAGGTCAGCGTCAGCTCCTCCTTAGCACGAGTGATTCCCACATAGGCAAGACGCCGTTCTTCTTCAATTTCTTCCTGTTCCCCGGACATAATGGTCATGAAACTGGGAAATAATCCATCCTCCATGCCTGCCATGTATACCACCGGGAACTCCAAGCCTTTTGCAGAATGCAGCGTCATCAACAGCACACGGTTGTCTTCCTCTTCCACATTGTCGATATCTGCCACCAAAGCCACTTCCTCTAAGAACTCTGAAAGCGTGGGGCTCTCATGGGTCTCTTCATAGGCTACCGCCTTGGTGATCAGCTCATCTATATTGGCAATACGATCCTCCGCTGCCTCCTCATCCATTTCCTCCAAATACTTGATGTATTCCACTCTCTCCACGATTGCCTTGATCAGATCGAATATGGTATAAGCATCCAGCCCGGCGCGAAATACACGGATGATATTCACAAAACCTGTTATTTTGGATGCCGCTTTTCCCAAGCTCATAATATTGTCTGCATCACACATTGCTTCATACAGACTGATATCACGCATTTCGGCATAATCAGCCACCTTCTCTATGGATGCAGCACCGATACCGCGTTTGGGTACATTCACAATCCTACGGACAGCCATCTCGTCTCTGGCATTGTCTATGGTCTTCAGATAAGCGAGAATATCCTTGATTTCCTGGCGGGCATAAAAGTTAGTCCCCCCCACTACTCTGTAAGGAATCCCCTCTACCACCATCCGCTCCTCCAAAAGTCTCGCCTGAGCATTGGTTCGATAGAGCACCGCTACATCTTTGTAGGCAACGCCGCCCTTCACACGACCTCTCACATCGTCAGCGATATATTCCGCTTCCTCATAGGCATTGTCAAACTGCCTGAAATGAATCAGACTTCCTGCTCCCTTATCCGTCCACAGCGCCTTATCCTTGCGCCCCACATTATTACTGATGACTGCATTAGCTGCATCCAAAATGCTTTGTGTAGAACGATAATTCTGTTCCAGCTTGATGACCTTTGCATCGGGAAAAACCTTTTCATAGTCCAGAATATTGCGGATATTTGCCCCCCTGAATTTGTAAATGGACTGATCATCATCACCTACCACGCACAGATTGCGGTACTTGTCTGCCAACACTCTAATCAGCTCAAACTGGGCTGTGTTGGTATCCTGATACTCATCCACCATGATGTATCGGAAGCGCTCCTGATAGTTATCCAGTATTTCCGGGCAGCTTTTGAACAGCTCTACGGTCTTTACAATAATATCATCAAAATCCAGCGCATTATTCTTCTTTAGACTTTCCTGATACTCTCTGTACACTCTGGCGATGATTGTCTTATTGAAGTCCCCCATCGCCCCAAGCTGATATTCCTGTACACCGACAAGTTCATCCTTAGCGGAAGAAATCGCGCTCATAATGGAGCGCTCCTTGTGAATCTTGGTATCTATTTCCAGGCGTTTACAAATATTTTTAATCAAGGATTTCTGGTCATCCGTATCATAAATGGTAAACGAAGACTCATATCCCAGTCTGTCTATATGTCTGCGCAAAATACGAATACAAGCCGAGTGAAAGGTACTCACCCAGATCTGATCCGAACCAAAGCCCACCAGATTGTCCACTCTCTCCCGCATCTCCCCTGCCGCCTTGTTGGTAAAGGTGATTGCCAGAATGTTCCATGGCTGTACGCCCATCTCGTCGATGAGATAGGCAATGCGGTGGGTAAGCACTCTCGTCTTGCCGCTTCCCGCCCCCGCCAACAGCAAAAGCGGTCCTTCGGTGTGCATTACAGCTTCCTTTTGTTCTCTGTTTAAAGTGTCATATATGCTCATTTTTATACCCTCGCATATCGCAGCTTCCATTGCGATACTGCTATGCTTTCCTGTTCTCCTGTATCACAGAAAAATGTAGCAGCTTTGCCACAAAATGTCTGTCACAAAGCTGCCACGACAATTTCTTACATACCGCCAATTCTATAAGGAACCTTACTGGATGTCGTTCTCATCGAACACATCTCCACACTCCGGACAGAATTTCGGCGGATTCGTAGGATCCTCCGGCTCCCAGCCACATTTGTCGCACTTATACATGGGAGCGCCTGCAGGCTTTTTGCTGCCGCAGTTGGAACAGAACTTTCCTTGATTCACTGAACCACAGGTACAAGTCCATCCTGCCTCTGCCGGCTTAGGACTGCCGCACTCTGCACAGAACTTGCCTCTGTTATCTGCATGCCCGCAGCTACAGGTCCATCCAAGGATCGCCCCCTGGGGCTGCATCTGGGGATTTGACTGCATCTGCTGTCCTTGCGGAGCCTGAGCATTGCCACCCATCATGCCGCCGTTACTCATCATATTTTGCATCATATTGACTGAGAACATACCCATCATGGCATCCATACCGTTGCCGCCGCCATTACCACCGCCGATTTTGGCATTCTTGATCATCTCGGTCATGGCTTCCGTCTTGGCAGCCTCCTGCATACCGGAGGAGGTAAGCATTACCATATCATTCCACTTATTAATCTTCTCCCTGTCTTCTGCGGAGGTAGAACACTCGATGGTCATGGATACCACTTCGATACCACGCATCTCGGTCCAAGGCTCTGTAAGAGCCTCTCTCAGATATCCGGCGATCTCCTCTGCACGTCCTGCCACCTGATAAGGAAGCACACCCTCTGCCGCGATCTTGGCAAGTGCAGTGGGAAGCTTGGTAAGAAGCTCTCTCTTCATCATGCTCATAAGATTGATGCCCTCGCCGGCACTCTTGCTGTATACGTCGGTCACATTACCACATACCTTCTCATAGAAAGTGATGGGATCAACAATCTGAAATGTATACTCACCGTTACATCTTACTGTAGTCTCCATCTCATAACCTGTTCTGGGAGATACAATGTGGAAATCAATCGGTGTAGCAGTGCCAAACAGATTGTGCATGATCTCCTTTGTATTGAAATAGTACACTCTCTGATCATGACCGGTGTTGCCGCCGTAAGCCATACGTTTTGCAACCTTCTTAAAGCTCGCTACCACACTCTCTCCCAAATCACCCGAAAAAATACTGGGTTCTGAAGAACTGTCATAGACAAACTCGCCATCCTCTGCACAGAACTCTACCACCTGTCCCTGATCCACAATCATCATACACTGACCCTTATTGACCGCAATCACGGAACCGTTGGATATGATATTGTCCGAACCCTTGGAATTGCCCTTCTTGGAATTCACCTTTTTCTTTGCCTTCATGACCAGTACATCGCTGGGAAGTGCATCACAATAAAAATACTCCAACCACTGATCTGCCAAGACAGAACCTAACGCATTTTTCGCTGCTCTAATCAAACCCATATACTTATCCTCCACTTGTAGAAATTTTCGTTCAAAACATATCCCTTATATTCTATCAAATTTTCAGTTTCCTCTCAACTGTTTTCTTTACAGTTTTTTCATCTTTACAAATGGACAAATATCTACTAAACTGTTGAAAGAGACCTACCAAAAATTTATAACCTATAGGGTTCTGTGTTTGACACAATTAACTATAACACGATTAGAAAGAGGAAAAAATGGGCAAAAAAGCTACAAAAGCCGCTGATAACATGTATTATCTCGCACGAAGCGAGGCTGCAGAAAGCAATTCTGAATTAAACAGCCGGGAAAAGGCTGCGGAAATCATCGGAATCGACCGTACCAGACTGGCACGCATCGAGCTAGATACCATCGCCCCCTATCCCGAGGAGGTCAAGGCAATGTCAGAAGCCTACAATACGCCCGAGCTATGCAATGCCTATTGTGCCAGAGAGTGTCCCATCGGCAAGGACAGTGTCCGTGAAGTGACCATCGACGATTTTGACCGTCTGGCATTGAAGGTGCTTGGTTCTCTGAAGGATATCGATGGACTGCGCACCTCCCTGATCGCCATCTCCGAAGATGGTGTCATCGATGAGAGCGAGCGTCCCGCTTTCCAGGAAATCTTAGACTCCCTGGAAAAGATCAGTACCAACGCCAAGGCATTGCAGCTCTGGGCAATTAAAAATATTCGTATCAAATAACGGCAAAGCGAATGTTCACGCAACCAACTACAGGCACGTCATTATTGCACTGCTTTGCGTGCAAATTCTGTATTCACCAGTGCCTCATAGGGTACACGTTCCTTTAACACGCCCGAATCCTTCAGGATATTCTGCAATAGACTGAAGGATTCTTCTTCAAAAATCAAATCCTCTTTCCATGTATCCTGTTCGTAATAACGCTTCACAATGGTCGTCAGGGTATCCAAATCCGTCTCCTCAAACTGAGGTTTGATTACTTTTGCAATTTCCTCCGGGCTATGCTCCTGTACATAGTTCATCCCCTTTTGCAACGCGTTGGTAAAGGACTGAATCAACTCCGGATTCTTCTCAATAAAGCTCTTTTTCGCAGAGAAGGAGGTATAGGGCACATATCCTGAATCCTCTCCTAAGGATGCCACTACATAACCATCCCCCTTCTGCTCCAGAGACGTGGCATGGGGTTCAAATTCCACAGTGAAATCACCCTGGCCGCCGGAAAAGGCTGCTGCCGTAGAACCAAAATCAATACTCTGATCGATTTCCAAATCAGTAGCAGGATCAATATTATTTTTGTTCAGGATAAACTCAAATACCATCTCCGGCATTCCACCGGCTCTTCCTCCCAACACCTTTTTCCCTTTCAGCATATCCCAGGAAAAGTCATCAATCGGTTCTCTTGCCACCAGAAAATTTCCGGCGCGTTGCGTCAACTGTGCAAAATTCACCACATAGTCCTCTGTTCCTCCGGCATAGGTGTATACAGTGGTCTCACAGCCCATAAAGCCGATATCCGCCTCATCTGTGAGCACTGCAGTCATAGTCTTATCTGCACCAAAGCCAGTCACCAGCTCCAGGTCAATGCCTTCCTCGGCAAAATACCCCTCCTCTATAGCCACATACATTGGCGCATAAAAACAGGAGTGTGCAACCTCATTCAAAACCAGCTTACTGCCGTTTGCTTCCTTCGCCACTCCACATCCCACACAGCCTGCCGTCACGGTAATCCCCGCCAAAAGCAGTGCTGTTATTTTACTCCATATTCTCTTTCCCATAATAACCTCCTAAAAATCTGATACTTTATCCTATGAGGTCATTATTCACTTGGTGCTTGTCTATCTGGTGGTTTTCCCCTCCCTGGCTGCTTTCTCCGCCCTTGAAGCCTTCTCTGATTTTGGAGCTTTCTCTGATTTTGAAGCTTTCTCTGATTTTGAAGCCTTCTCTGCCTTTTGCTGCTCCGGCTTATCTGCCTTTCTGCCGCTTTCTTCTGCAAACTGGTCAATCAATCTCTCAATAATCTGCTTTTTCAGATATACATCTACACTGAGCTGGCAAATAAAAGAGAACATCCGAAGCAGATCTGCATCCTCTTTGGGTGCATCCTTAAAACTCTCCTGGGACAAGGCAAACTTTTCACGGATATCCTCCTTGAGCAGTCCCTTTTGCTCATGAGCTGCTTCAAACACCTCAAAATAAACCTTTTCCAGGTCAAACGCACTTCCGCTCTGAAAGAAGCGTTCCGTGATAGGCTTTAGTAATGTTTGAATATCGCCGATGGACAGAATTCCCTTGTAGTAATATATAAAAATCAAGAGAAGCACATGCTCCTTAGAGTACTTCTTCTTTACGGGAGGAGGCAGAAGATCATTTTTAGCATAATTGTTGATCATGGTCTTCGTCAACACCTTGTCCTCGTCAGGATAGCGTGAGGAGGAACGCAGCCTTCGATCCATAAAGGTAGTCACCTGATCCATATACAGGTCAATACTGGGAATATCCTCCGGCTTAATATATTCAAACTGATCCAGCATATCCAATATGCCGTTCAAAAGCTCATCTGTATTCAACACCATCTGTATCATCGCTCCTTATCTAAAACACATAACACTATTATATAGTATTCAAAACTATGTTGCAACAAAAACTATATTGAAACTTTTTTGGTTACTTTACTTTGTGTTATAAATGTGTTAAAATAATACGGTAAAACTTCAAAGTTTTACAGTGTAAAAGTAAGGGGGCTAAAAGCCATGAATAAGAAAATCAAAACAGAAGCCGTAGATTCCCTGTTTGATGCGATACTTTGTCTGGAGAATCGTGAAGAATGTTACAGTTTTTTCGAGGATCTGTGTACCGTCAATGAACTGCTCTCCCTCTCTCAACGATTCGAAGTGGCTACAATGCTGAAATGTCACAAAACTTATCTTGAGATTGCAGAAAAGACAGGTGCCTCCACCGCCACCATCAGTCGCGTAAACCGCTCTTTGAACTACGGCAACGACGGTTATGAGATGGTGTTTGACCGCATGAAAAATTAAATCATAAAAATGGGCTGCAAAAAATGAAAACTCATTTTTTACAGCTCTTTTTTATGAACTATATCTCTTTCTCTCCTTGGGCATCTGACTCCGCTTCCTCTGCGGCAGCCTCCTCCTGCACCTCACGCAATGCTTCTGCTATGGCAGCCTGCGCAGTCTTTTTCACATTCCGCACAGTTCTGGAATTTTTCCTTGGTGTCTTTTTTTCCGGAATCTCCTGATTCATATCACACTTTCCCTGGAAAATGGCATGCTCATCAATCACTATCACCTTGGTACTGATATCGCCAAGCACCTTTGCGGTTTCAGTCAGTTCTGCCTTTTCCTTCACACTGACGTTTCCCAGCACCTCTCCGCCAATCATAACCGACTCCGCGGACACATCACCACTGATGCTGCCGGTAGCACCTATAATCAAAGTCCCTGTAACCGCCACATCCCCGCTAATTCTTCCATCAATTCTCGCAGAGCCTTCCGCAGTAAAATCTCCCAGCAGCACTGCATTATGTCCAATTAACGTAGTGATTTTCACCTGTGTATCGCTCTTACCCAACATTTCAACCCAACCCTTTCCTCTTCTGCAACTTATCCGTTGATTTCCAACATCTCCATAGGATTAATATATTCTCCATCCTTCATCATCTGATACCCCAACACAGTATTGTCCGAATCAATCAAAAATAATGTCGTCCCTTTCACCACATCATCTCCAATCTTTACATTGACATTTCCTTTGTTGCGGTAAATTGTCACATAACCGTTCCCATGGTCTATCCAAACATTATGTCCATAGGCTTCGTCATCGTTGATCGCAATAACATTTCCGCTTGCGGCGGCAACCACTGTGGTTCCTTCGGAAGCAGTGAATACCAACATCGGATCTCCCTCCGTAACCTCCTGCATGGAAGCGGAACCCGTCAACGGAAATTCAGAGGGGGTACTCTGTTTTTCAATCAAAGCTGTCAACTCATTTTCCGTCTGTACCTTCTGATTCACCGTATCGCTCAACACCTGTATCTTAGCATTCAGATTGTCAATCTCCAACACCAATTCTGCCTTTTCATCCTCTAGCTGCTTCATAACCTCCTGCTGTTCGTTATTGCGTTGTACGACCTTCTGCCAAATATTCTCTTCATGAATAAAGTAGGCAATCATCACACCAATAATAACACAAAGAGCTAAAATAATCATCTGTAAAATCCATGGTCTGATGCGAAATTGCTTCACATTTGCATCTGCCGCATCGGATGTAACAATTACCACATGGTTTGTCTTTCGCTTGTGTTATTTTTTTTGCATAAACAAGTCACCTCCGGTAAACTATATTATTTTACCACAGGTGACTCGTGACAGCAACGTCATATTAACATTTTTGTAACATTTTCCCAATAAATCCTTAATAATTAATGAAGATACACTGAATATTTAGATGTTTTTTTGTATATTTTTACTAAACATTCAATGCCATATCTCCGGGCTTAATCCAACCTTTTTTACGCATAAACTCGGAAATGCCAAAGGAAAGTACTGCAGGAAGTACAAAATGCATCACTACAATCAGCAAAAGCGCCACCCCTGCGCTCATACCGCCCTCTGTCATAGAACCATACGCTGCAAACTGCCCCACAAAGCCTGCCGAGCCCATACCGGACCCCACCGGAGTGCTGGTCATCCCAAATACTGCGGAAGCAATGGGACCCAGAATTGCACTGGATAAAATCGCAGGCAGCCAGATGATCGGCTTCTTCACAATATTAGGAACCTGAAGCATGGAAGTTCCCACTCCCTGTGCCACTAAGCCGCCAAGCTTATTTTCACGATAGCTTGCCACTGCAAAGCCCACCATATTGCAGCAGCATCCCACAGTTGCCGCACCTGCGGCAAGTCCACTGATGCTCATGGACACACCGATTGCGGCGGAGCTGATGGGAAGTGTCAGAATAATACCCATCAACACAGATACAATGATCCCGCCGATGACAGGGTGCATTTCCACATTGAAATTCACCAATGCTCCCAACCAACTCATAAACCTGGTAATGGGAGGCCCCATAATCAATCCCACTGCTGCACCGAGCAAAATACATACAAAAGGGGTTACGATAATATCCACTTTGGTCTTACCCGCTACCAGCTTGCCCATCTCCACCGCCACGATTGCAGCAATAAATGCTCCCAAGGGTTCACCCGGCTTGCCCAGTGTAAAAGCTTCCAGGGTAAGAATGGTAGGAAATGCGCCGATCATTCCAGTCACCGCTGCTGACACCGTCACCAGTGGTCCCTGTCTGAATTTGCAGGCAACTCCCACTCCAATCCCTGCTCCCGTGAGGCTCTTTGCCACATTACTGATAGCTGTCAGGTACGCTCCGGCTGCACCGCCTATCAAACTTCCAATCTGCGCTATGATGGTTCCTATGATCAGGGTGGAAAACAATCCCAACGCCATACCACTCAAACCATCAATAAATATTTCATTCAACCATTTTTTTAAATTCTTCTTAAAGTTCTCCATCCTTTTCTCCTTATGCACATCTCTTTTTTGAGTATTTTTGCAGGTACCCGGCTGCTTTATCACATCATTCACAGGAGTAACAGGATTCACAGATTTCCAGTACTTTCTCCCATGCAAGCTTCCCGCCAAAAAGCTTTAGGGCACTGCCAATCGTCACATTTAAAGCATTTTTACCCAATTCCTTTATTGCATATATATCCTCATAGCTGTGTACACCACCGGCATAGGTAATGGGATTTCCCTCCCATTTTCCCAGAACCTCCACCAGTTCCCTCTCAATGCCTTCCGCCTTTCCTTCTACATCCACAGCATGTATCAAAAATTCATCACAATATTCTGCCAGACGTGCCAAAAGGGAAAGATCCATTTGCTCCTCTGTGAGCTTCTGCCAACGGTCTGTAACGACTTGATAGGTGTCTCCTACCTTTCTGCAACTGACATCCAACACAAGATGCTCTCTTCCGACAGCCTGCACAAGCTCCTTTAATCGTTCATAATGAATTTTGCCCTCTCTAAAAACATAAGAGGTCACAATTACATGAGAAGCTCCTGCCTGTAAATATTGCTTTGCATTATCCGGCGTAATACCTCCGCCAATCTGCAGTCCGCCCGGATAGGTCTGAAGCGCTTGCATTGCCTGCTGTCTGGTGGCTTCATAATAAGAGCTGTCAGCGCCATTCAGTAAGATTACATGTCCGCCTCGAATTCCCGCATCCCGATACAGCCTTGCGTAAAATGCCGCGTCCTGTCCGGCAACAAAATTCTCCTGGGCACTATCATTTTGATCTCTGAGACTGCCACCTACTATTTGCTTTACTTTTCCATTGTGAATATCAATACAAGGTCGAAATTCCATGAATTTACCTCTATCATATTTTTTGAATTATTTATCGTTTTACATTCTACTACAGAATTTTCTGAAATACTATCTTCTTTTTCCTCAACTTTAACCAAATCCCACACAAAAATTCTATTAAATTTTTACCTGTACAATGAATAAAATGATATTTTCGCAGCATACTAACATCAAGCCACAAATATGAGGCTCTGTAAAGAATGGAGGATATTATGAAAGCAAAATTTTTTCAAAGAGGAAGCAAAAAAATTCTCGCACTCACGCTTGTCCTTGCATTCCTGTGCCTGACCACAGCATGTGCAAGCGACAATAACAATGGCAGCAATTCCGGCAGCATGGCCGGAACTGATGCCCGGACAGAAACCGGTACAGACTATACAAACAATGGTGCAACTACCGATAACACCACGAATGGCAACAATACCACAAATGGTAACAACACCACCAATGGCAGCAACACCACCAATGGCAACAACACCACCAATGGTGACAACACCACCAATGGTGACAATGCCACGAACGGTAGCAGCATGGATGACTTTAATGACGTTAATACCAATAATGGTGTGACCGACATGGGTGGTGCAGACGGCACAGATAACACCTCTCTTTTAGACGATACCGGTAATGCTATCAGCAATATCGTAGATGATGCAGCAGATGGAGTATCCAATCTGACCGATGATCTGTTAGGCGGCGAGCGCACAAACGGAGAAACCAGCAGCACCACTACAAATCAATAATTCACATGAAAAAGAGGAGTGCACGGCGGGCATTCCTCTTTTTCATGTTATCCCATATCTATCCAAGCAGTCTATTTATTTTCTTAAAATCCTTTAATGCCTGCCATCCCACCCGGATAATTTTTTTCATATTGATGGAATTGGCTCCGCCTTGACGCGGGCGAAAGGTAATCGGAAGATATTTCACTGTGCCCCTTTTAGTAAAAATTACGGTAAGCAACACATTGGACAAGAAAAAGTCATCCGGCACCAAACCAATATACTCCTTAAGTTTCTCTGCCTTCATAATCCGGTACGGAGTATTCGCGTCCTGCACTGCAGTACCAAAACAGATTCTGACAACCCACTTCAATACCCTTGTCACAAAGACTCTGGACACTCCATCCTGCCGCCCCTTACGCCAACCAATCACCATATCATGATCATTTCTTGCCTGCCAGAACATATCAAACTCAGAGACAAGGGTCTGACCGTCCGAATCCGTCTGAAAGACGTAATCAGCCCCCTGCTCTAACGCATAATGATACCCGAAAAGCACCGCAGAGCCGTGACCTCCATTCTCTTTGGTGAGCGGTTGCAGAAACGGTCGGGTTTCGGCATATTCTTTCAAAAGCTCCAGCGTCCGATCTTTACTGCCGTCATCAATGATCACCAGTCGGGAGGCACCGTCTCCATGATATTTTTCTATGATGGGATACCATTCATCAATCACAGTTCCCAGGTTTTCCTGTTCATTATATGCAGGAATTACGATATACAACTTATCCATCCCAGTCATCCTTCATATCAATCGTCCATTTTTTGCCACAAAACAAAATCACGATAATGTGTGATATCTACATAGACATCTCTCGCCGAGTACACCTTTTGGTAACCATAAAAGGAAGCGTCTTCACTACTTCCGGTAATGATAAAATCTGCTTTTTTCCCATCGATATATTCCTCATACATCTCTTGAAGCTCCGGAATATTCATATTGAACCCGCAGGAGAATTTAGTGGCGGGATAGCTCTGTGTCAACCAATAATAACCAAAATCAATATCCTGATAAATAATCACAATCGGATTGTCTACACCACTGTTCTTGACATATTCACAAAGCTCATATTGTGCCCGGTTTTCCAAGGGACGCCCAATGTCCTGACTGCTTTTGGAGAGTGCATAACAATAAAACGTATACATGAAAACTGCCAAAACACCCACCAACAGATTAAAGCCCCCACGCGCCTTAAGATACTCTGCCTGCCACTGCTTCAGCAGCTTACAGACGCTTGATGCAATCTCTTCTCCCCAAAAACTGTAATCATCCATGAACATCAAAAAAATAGTCAACCCGAAAAAGTACGACAGAGCGATGGGACTGTTCTTTGCCGCAAGAATAGCCGTTCTCGAAGTCTCCAAAGATAAAGTACATACATAAGCCAAAACAAGCATCCCAATATATTTTGCCGCCAGCATGCGCAGACTGCGCTGTGAAAGATTTTTCAATAAATACTGCAAGAGCCTTGTGAACAACACGGCTCCAATCACAACCACAATAGGCAAAATAAAAAGCCGGACATCCAACAACAGCAAAATCCCTGCAACCACTGTCAGATAAAAATGTCCTTTGAGAAAATCTTCTCGAAGCAATGTCCGCACTGCGTTCGATGTCTTTTTTAACAGCTTCCCCGCCCGGTCTTTACAGTCCATTGCCGTGAACGTCAGCCCGACCATGCCTATGGGCGCAAAGGCATTCATACATTCAGCTACATAATACCAATTACGACCGGCTGATATGCCGACAGCCTGCATCCCTACCATCAGTGATATCATTTGCCCTTCCTGCTTTCCCAGATGACGTTCACCATCCAGGGCAGGATAAATGAGAGCAAACGCTGTCAGCGCCGAAACCGCAATATAAAACAGATAAAACTGATTGGTCAGTAAATGTGATGATGTATCTTCCACTGTTTTATATGCAAATATCAGATCATAAAAATATACTTCCCACAGATATTCAAAGGCATGATGCACCAAAAAATAAACTATCGCAGGAAATGATGCAAACAGAAATCCTGCCAAAAATTCACCTGCATAGATCCAGATATCTTTTATCCGCTTATTTTTGATCTGGAGATAGATTATATAAAGGATAATTCCCAGAAAAAGACCTACCATTGTATATTTGATCCAAAATACTATGCCTGTACAGATTCCAATCAGCACCGTCTCGAACCATTTGATGCGTTTCGGATACTCTTGCCGAAAATATCTTAGCACAATGTAAATTGCCGCTGCCAAAACAGGCAAAACCAATTCCTCACATTGCCCGCCCCCGAAAAAATCATAACAAGTGGTTGCAACAAAGGCAGAAATCGCCGCAATTACGATTCTAAGAACACTGTTTTCAAAATATAATCCCGCAATCAGAAAACAGAATACAGTAAATATCACAAATAAAATACTTTCCAATAAAAAAATTCCCAAAAAAGAGCTATTGTCAATCAACAGCCCGCCTATATAGAAGAAATACAAAAGCGGTCCCTTCACATCAAACACATCCCGATACAGCACATCACCTCTCAGCATACATCTGGCGGTAGTGACAAACACTTGAACATCTCCACTGTCATTAAAATCATATAAAAAGGAATTTTTGGATGAAATAGTAATTGCAATAAATCCAAGCAGAGCACAAACTAACATGGGAAGCAGTTCTCTTTTCAAGAACTGCTTCCTGATATTCGAATTCATAACCTTTTCTCCCAACATTACTTCACATTTATGACATCGCTCATATTGTACATGCCTGCAGCTTTACCTGCCAGAAATTTTGCTGCCTGCACAGCGCCTTTCCCAAAGATAGCCTTAGAATATGCAGTGTGAGAAAATGTGAGCACCTCGTCCGCACCGGCAAATATCACATCATGATCTCCCACAATCGTTCCTCCCCGAACTGCGCTGATTCCAATTTCCTTAAGGGGTCTTTGCTGCCTTCGGCTGCTTCTGTCATAGACATAGGTGTAAGCTCCATCAAGCTTTTCATTGACGGAATCAGCCAATGCCAACGCGGTACCGCTGGGCGCATCTAATTTCAGGTTGTGATGTTTTTCCACAATTTCAATATCAAACCCCGCCTCTGCCAACACGCCGGCCGCATCCTGCAAAAGCTTCATCAGAAGATTGATTCCAAGAGACATATTCGCCGAACGCAAAATGGCTACATTCTTCGCAGCCGCATCCACTTTCGCCAGTTGTTCCTCACTCAGACCGGTGGTACACAGTACACAAGAAAGCTTCTTCTCCACACAGTACTCCAACAGCCCGTCCACAGCAGCAGCCACTGAGAAATCAATGACGCAATCCGCCTCCACGTCGCAGTCTGCAATATTCTTATAGACAGGATAGGGATTGTGTCCATCATCCCATGCGTCCACTCCTGCTACCAGTTTCACATCATTATCATTTGCAATGAGACCGCTGATCACCTGCCCCATTTTACCGTTACAACCGTGCATTATTACTCTGACCATTTTATCGCCCTCTTATGTTTTACAAAATTCCATATGCTTTCATAGCTTTTTCCAATCTCTCTGCATTCGCCGGCTCCATTTCAGTAAGCGGCATTCTCAAGTGTCCACCGATCATTCCCATCAGCTCCAATGCCTTCTTGACCGGAATGGGATTCACCTCGCAGAACAAGGCATCAATCAAATCAAGTGCCTCCAACTGCATCCTCCGGCTTCCCTCCACATCACCGTCGAAGAATTTCTGACAGATTTCATGGGTCTGTCTGGGTGCAACATTGGATAACACGGAAATCACACCCAAGCCTCCCAGCGACAACATCGGAACAATCTGCCCATCCTCTCCTGAATAGATATCCACATCTGCTCCTCCGAGTGCTGCTAAATGGGCAACCTGTGCAATATTTCCGCTGGCTTCCTTTACACCTACAATATTTTCCACCTCTCTGCAAAGCTTTACGATTGTCTCCGGAAGAATGTTACAGCCTGTTCTACCCGGAATATTGTATAATAAAATAGGAATCCGTACCGCATCCGCAACCGTTTTAAAATGCGCATAAAGTCCTTTTTGTGTTGCTTTATTATAGTAAGGGCTCACCAACAGCAATCCGTCTACACCTATTTTCTCTGCCTCTTTTGACAAATATACTGCTGTTTCCGTACAGTTAGAACCGGTACCCGCGATGACAGGAATCCTCCCTGCGACCACGTCTACACAATACTTGATTGTCTCAAGATGCTCCTCATGTGTCTGGGTAGACGCCTCACCGGTAGTTCCACATACAATAATAGAATCCGTACCATTCTCAATCTGAAACTCGATGAGATTCTTAAACCGCTCGAAATCAACATCTCCGTTCTCTTTCATCGGTGTCACAATCGCCACACCTGCGCCCTTAAAAATTGCCATATTAGCCTCCGTTCCGGTTCTTCGACCTGAAAATAAAAATTTTAAAAATCTCCTATTACAAAAACCGCCGACGATACGCGTCGGCGGAAATATCCAAGTGATACTCTGTCGATAGCGCCCCATCCTGCGTCCTACGCTTAGATGACAGTCATACGACTCTTAATCGTATGCCCAAGAATCAATTTACAGGAAATATCATCTTTCGGCGTTTTTCCCTTTCCCTCTGCCTCATCTGCACCTGCTGCATCAGCCGAAATACTCTTGAAAAACGCAACCTCTATCTTCTCAATTCCTCTGTATAATATCACTTATCACTATGCTTGTCAACGGTCATATTCCCAGACCTTGAATTTTACAGTTTCTATTTTGGAAACCTCATTTGCAAGGAAACAAATTTCATCATCCAACTTGATCCCGGTCAGGATCACATCTGTCGAACCCCGATTCTCCAAAAGCTCTTTCAGCTCATCCACCGTAATGATCTCTTGTTCGACCAGCCCCAACACTTCATCCAAAACCAAAAGATCACACTCCCCCGTTGCCAAAACCTTCTGTGCAAAACCAATTCCATTTCGAATGTTTCTTATTTCATCCTGTTTCTTCTCCTCAGGAAGCTGAATATAATTTTCCTCTGACTTTTCAAAACAGAAAATCTTAATCTCCGGCTCTAACCTCCGAAGAAACTCTGTATTTTCGACTCCCTTCCCCTTCAGGAACTGGATGCCAACCACATTTTTCCCCATGGCAGCAGCTTGCACCGCTCTTCCGATAGCCGCTTGTGTTTTTCCCCGGCCATCACCCGCATAAATATGAACTATACCCTCTGACATAAAAGCACCTCACCGGACTTTTTCTTTTGTGGATATTATACCATATCTCCATTTCTTTGGCAAATTTTATGGTTTCTTCATTACTCCTCATCCTGAAGCAGCTCCAGTTTACTCACCGATACCTCAAAAGCCACTCTCTTCTCCACAGTTTCATCATCCAGCTTCTTCATATACTCTCTGCTCTGTATTCTCCCCCATATGGCACATCTCTCACCCACTTTAAAATTGCTCGCATAACGTGCATTTCTTCCCCAGCAGATGCAGGGTATGTAATCAGATTTACCGTATGGACGATTCACCGCCAACAACAGATCTGCAATCTCTCTTCCCAAGGGTGTCTTACGATAAATAGGCTCCTTGCAAATGAATCCATCCAAATAGATCTGATTGGTCTTAGAGCTCTCCTCCATTTCATCCACAAATTCAATCTCTCTGGCAAAAACAGAAAGCACCAATCTATTCTTTCGCTCCTCGTGGCGATTGTAGGACCTAAACTGTCCGTTCACACAGATGAGCATTCCTATATAATTGGCTGAAGTATCCAGCAATCTCTCCGAAACCATCACCGGTATGATGTCATAGCTTTCACTGAGTCGCTGAACCCTCACGTTCACCATATAAAATCCTTCCCCGAAAATTTCATGGCTATAGGTGAATTCACTGATGATTTCCCCCATAACCGTTACCTGATTGTTTTCAATTACCTTATCCGTCATTTTTCTTCTCCCTTCTTACACTTCTGTAATGCATTACTATTTATACTCTATTTGATTCTAAAATAGTACTATATTTCATCGCGTATATCGACAAATATCGCAAAATTAAAAGTTTTTTTACCATAAATTTCGATTTGTTTTTTCATCGACAAAGTGCAAAATTACGCTTTTTTCTTGCACCTGTGAATATTTAGTGCTATACTGAAACGGTTTGAGAATTGAACATCAAAAACTGATTGACAAAACTCTATGGAATCTGCCCGCTTCGCCGGATACTTTTCAAAATCCGACGTTTATCGCGCAGAAGAAAAGCAAAGCTTACCATAGCAAATAGAAAGAAAGGCAAGGAGCTGTATGAAACAAAAAAGAGAAAATATTAGGAATGTTGCTATCATCGCCCATGAAGACCACGGCAAAACCACGCTGGTAGATGAACTTTTGAAGCAAAGCGGCGTATTCCGCGAGAATCAGGAGATTGCTGAACGCGTCATGGACTCCAACGATATTGAGCGGGAACGCGGAATCACTATTCTATCTAAAAATACCGCTGTTATGTATAAAAATACCAAGATTAACATCATCGACACTCCCGGTCACGCGGACTTTGGCGGAGAAGTAGAGCGTGTATTGAAAATGGTGAACGGAGTGATTCTGGTGGTGGATGCCTTTGAGGGTGCCATGCCACAGACAAAATTTGTTCTGCGCAAGGCTTTGGAACTGAAGCTGCCTGTCATCGTGTGTATTAACAAAATTGACCGTCCGGAAGCAAGACCTGATGAGGTAGTGGATGAGGTACTGGAACTCTTTTTGGAATTGGACGCCGATGATGCCCAGTTAGACTGCCCCTTCGTCTTCGCCTCTGCCAAAGCAGGTACCGCTTCCATGGACGCAGAAGAACAAGGAACTGATATGGAGCCTCTCTTTGAGACGATTCTTGACTACATCCCTGCGCCCGAAGGGGACCCTGATGCCGGCACACAAGTCCTGATCAGCACGATTGATTATAACGAATATGTAGGTCGAATCGGTGTAGGGAAAGTGGATAATGGTACTATCCGCGTAAATCAGGATGTTGTCATCTGCAATCACCATGAGGCAGACAAACAGATTAAAGTGAAGGTGAGCAAATTATATGAATTTGACGGCTTAAATAAAGTAGAGGTAAAGGAGGCATCCATTGGAGCTATCGTTGCGATCTCCGGTATCAGTGATATCCACATTGGAGATACCCTCTGCTCTCCTGACAATGTGGTACCTATTCCTTTCCAAAAAATCAGCGAGCCCACCATTGCCATGCAGTTTATGGTAAACGATTCACCCTTAGCCGGTCAGGAAGGAAAATTCGTAACCAGCCGGCATCTGCGCGACAGATTGTTCCGTGAATTGAACACAGATGTGTCCCTTCGCGTTGAGGAAACCGACGCAGCAGACTGTTTTAAGGTGTCCGGTCGCGGGGAACTGCATTTATCCGTGTTGATTGAAAATATGCGCCGTGAAGGTTTTGAATTTGCAGTAAGTAAAGCGGAGGTGCTTTATCATCACGATGAGAACGGCAAGCTTTTAGAACCCATGGAGTTGGCATATATTGATGTACCCAACGAGTATTCCGGAGCTGTTATTGAAAAGCTTGGTCAGCGCAAAGGAGAGCTCCGCAACATGGGCTCTATCTCCGGAGGCACCTACACCCGCTTAGAATTCTCTATTCCCTCCCGCGGTTTGATCGGCTATCGTGGCGAATTCATGACAGACACAAAGGGGAATGGTATTTTAAATACCGTATTTGACGGCTACGGTCCTTACAAGGGTGATATCCAGTATCGTAAGCTTGGCTCTCTGATTGCTTTCGAAGCAGGAGAAGCCATCACCTATGGTCTCTACAATGCTCAGGAACGCGGCACACTTTTCATCGGTCCCGGTGAAAAAGTATACTCCGGCATGGTGGTGGGGCAGACCGGTCGCAGCGAAGATATTGAGATCAATGTATGCAAGAAAAAGCAGTTGACGAATACTCGTTCCTCCAGCGCGGACGAAGCCCTTCGTCTGACACCCCCCAAGGTTCTTTCTTTGGAACAGGCTTTGGACTTCATTGAGACAGATGAATTGCTGGAAGTAACACCTACGAGTTTGCGGATACGCAAAAAAATCCTGGATCCTACCATGAGAAAACGTGCAGCAATGAAAAAATA
This sequence comes from Lachnospiraceae bacterium, assembly GCA_017478245.1. Lineage (GTDB taxonomy): Bacteria > Bacillota > Clostridia > Lachnospirales > Lachnospiraceae > Acetatifactor. Next base: position 5,845 of record JAFVDW010000024.1, on the reverse strand, counting down.
ATAACAAGTCTCCTGCTTCAACCAACAGACAGTCCCTGACATCCATGCCGGGGGCTGTTTGCTCTATAATAGGAAATTCCGTCAAATTTCCTATTATACAAAAACGCTCAGATTTACTGTCAGATTACTGTAACCTCTCTTTGAGTATCTCTTCCTGCATCCCAAGTTTCTCTACTGCATCTTGTAAAGACAGCAATCCTCCCCTGATTAATTCCACATAAGTCTGCACCGTTTCCGGCTCTAAATCTGTAAAGTCATGACCCGACTCAAACAATTCCTCCTTTGCGCACTGGCGGAATCCTCTGGGTACAAGTTCCCGCCACTTATCCTTTCATCTGAGTTATCTGGCGAAATGCCTGATTCACGAAAAAACGAATAATTGAACACTTCAGATGTGATAATATTACCAGAACATGTTCGAAATGTCAACAGAAAATTCAAAATATTCCATACAGTTTTAGAATATCATCTGAAAGGACCTTGTAACAGACTATCTCTTTGCCACAAAGTCCTTACACCCTGTCCCTTATCAAAAGCTTATCTCGATTGAATTCCAATCACGGCAATGGGAAGCACTCTTTTTTTTGAGATGTGCTCTAACCCCTCCTGTAGGTTATTGTAGCCAATATCTGGGGACGTCCCACCGGCATTGTGCAGAAAATAATTCCCTTTCTCTTTTGTGACACACACCGTATGCAACTGCTCCATAATGTCATCTGCATCATTATAGACCACTGCTATGATTGCGTCACTATTTTGTCCTAATTGATTGATTTTTTGAGGATTCCTGCTGTGAAGCAAGGAGACCTCGTACCCCAATTCACGGAAATACCTGGCAATCGCTCTTGGAGACACACCGAATTTTCCTCCCAGTGCCGCTCCCCGCCGCTCATACACACTGATCAACTCCACCATAGCCGAAGCTCCCACGTCTCGTTTCTCCAATGCAGCTAACGCGTTACCAGTGGCTATAATTCCACAGCCTGACTTTGCTATTACTCCTTTTTTTCCGAAGCGAACATCCTTCCAATCTGCCTGACACTCTATAAAGCCTGACTCATTGACTAGCAGGTGCCGCCACATATCTCCAAGTAATCTGCTGTTCCACTCCGCATTATTCTGAACCGTTTTGACGGATGGTTTAAAGCAAGCCAATAATCCATATGCCGTCAAAACGATTCCATTGGGCATATAATGCGGGATAAACGCCCTTAATTTCATGTACCTATTCCTTTACGCCATATTCTGTGCTTCCACCAGATTCACACTATTGTACATCTCACGAAGCTTCGGCTTTTCAATCTTTCCGGTGGCATTTCTGGGTACCTGCGTAAAAATCACCTTCCTGGGTCTTTTGTAGCGGGGAAGTTCCTTGCAAAACTCATTGATTTCCTCCTCCGTACACTCCGTGTCCGGCTTCAGTTCAATAATAGCGGCGGATATCTCTCCTAATCTGAAATCTGCCAGTCCAATCACCGCCACATCCTTAATCTTCGGATGCTTACTTAAATAATTCTCTATCTGTACAGGGTAAATATTCTCACCACCGCTGATAATGACATCCTTTTTACGGTCCACCAGATAGATGAAGCCATCCTCATCCTGCTCCGCCATATCTCCCGTATACAGCCATCCATCCTTCAAGGTCTCCGCCGTTGCCTCCTCATCATTGTAATAGCAGGTCATGACACCCGGCCCCTTGACAATCAGCTCGCCCACATCGCCCTGTGCCACTTCCCTGCCTTCGGAATCTACAATTTTCGCCTCCCAGCCAAAGCCCGGAATGCCGATTGCTCCCACTTTATGAATATTCTCTACACCCAGATGCACACAACCCGGTCCAATAGACTCGCTGAGTCCATAATTCGTGTCATATTGATGGTTCGGGAAATATGTCTTCCATCTCTTAATCAGGCTCTGTGGTACCGGTTGCGCGCCAATGTGCATCAAGCGCCACTGATCCAGTTTGTAATCCTCCAATTTAAGCTCACCTCTATCCAGAGCAAGCAGGATATCCTGCGCCCAGGGAACCAGCAGCCACACAATGGTACAGCCTTCGTTGGATACTGTCTCCAAAATAGTTTTGGGTGTAACACCTTTTAACAGGACTGCCTTGCCGCCGGTCAGAAAGCTTCCAAACCAGTGCATCTTTGCTCCGGTGTGATACAGAGGCGGAATGCACAAAAACACATCATCCTTGGTCTGGCTGTGATGATTCTGCTCAACCTTTGCCGCATGCATCAAGCTCTCATGATTGTGCAGAATCGCCTTCGGAAAGCCTGTTGTACCGGAAGAAAAATAAATCGCAGCATCATCAGAATCCTCTAGCTGAATGTCCGGAGACAGAGAAGAACAGTTGGCTGCAAGCTTGTCATAATCCTCTGCAAAGGTAGGGCAATCTCCCCCCACATAAAAGAGAATCCTCTTCTCGTCAATCTCATCGACAATTTCTTCAATACGCCCCACAAATTCCGGTCCGAAAATCAACACATCCGTCTCGGAAAGCTCCAGACAGTATTTTATTTCCTGTGCATCAAAACGAAAATTCATAGGAACTGCCAACGCACCGGTCTTCAGTATACCAAAATAAATCGGCAGCCATTCCAGACAATTCATCATCAGAATTGCAACCTTGTCTCCCTTCTGCACACCTCGGCCAAGAAGCAAATTCGCAACTCGATTTGCCTTTTCATTGAATACATGCCAGGTGATCTCTCTGCGATAATGATGACGGGCATCCGGCTGGATCAACTCATAGTCCCGCCAAGTCACTCTGCGCTTCTCCTGAATGTCAGGATTGATTTCCACCAGACATACATCCTGTGCATACTCTTTGGCATTTTTCTCCAAAATCTCCGTGATAGGCATTTTCTTTTCCTCTTATCTTTCTTCTTTTTCGTTATAATGCAAGCAATTTTTTTGCATTTTCTCCCAGAATCAGCTCTTGCTCTCTCTGAGAAAATCCCATGGCTTGTACCTTTCGGATTGCTTCTCCCTGATCAGACCATGGACTGTCTGTCCCGAACAAAATCTTTTCCACACCGTGATTACGCACCATACGCACAAACTGTTCCTGCTCCAAATGAGGCGCACGCTCTTCCGTCACAAATGCTGTATCCAGATAGACATTGCAGCCAATCAGTTTTTCCTCCACCTCATCCCACTGATGCAAGCCGCCCATATGCGCCAGCACTAGCTTATCCGGCTGTATATGCTTCAAAACCTCCAGTACCATATCCGGTGTACAGTGAACCTTCTCCGGCAATCCAAAATCCTCGCCTGCGTGAGTTACGATCACCAACCCCAGCTCCGAGGCATAATCCATAATCTGAAGATAACGCCGGTCATCAAAGCACACCCGCTGATAGTCCGGATGCAGCTTGATTCCTTTCAGCCCCATGGCTTTCACATCTCGAAGCACTTCCTTGTAATTTTCATTGTCAGGATGAATCGCTCCAAAGGAAAACACCCTCGTCTGTTCCCAATGAGCATTGGTCTCGTAGGCAAAACGATTGATGCTGACAGATTGTGTGGGCTTCGTCGCAACCGGTATCACCACTGACAGATCTACTCCATTCTTGACCGTCGATGCACTGAGGGCATCTCTGGTGCCCTTCAACCTGACGTGGAAGTCATAGCCCCTCTTCTCCAGAATCTCTCGTTCCATACCCGCCAGCGCGTATCCGGCAATTTTATCAGGAAATGTATGCGTGTGCATATCTATGATCATATGGAATATCCTGCCTCAAACGCTTTTAAGTTAATATCCACAGTCTTAGGCGGCACAGTATTTTGGATGACCTCTATCCAGGCTTCCTTCTTAAAATCCATATTCCGGGCAGCTACACCCAGAATAATGGTGTTAAACACTCTGGAATTACCAAGCTTCAATGCCTCTCCCATGGCATCCACAGCTACCACCTTATACTTGCCGGAAAGCTGCTCTATGATTCCTTCCGGATATTCCGCCGCCCCGGTCACGACAGTCATAGGATCGATCCTCTGATCGTTTACAATCAGCACACCGTCTTTCTTCAGGAAATGTGCATATCTTAATGCTTCCAATCGTTCAAATGCAATCAGCAGGTCTGCCTGTCCTTCCTCTACGATGGGCTCCGCAACCTGCTCTCCATAGCGCACATACGTCACCACACTTCCGCCACGCTGCGCCATACCATGCACCTCGGACAGCTTTACATCATATCCGGCTGCAATGGTGATACCGCCCAAAATTCTACTGGTGAGAAGGGTTCCCTGCCCCCCCACACCAACAATCATAATATTCTTTGTCTCTGCCATCTTATTATTGACCTTTCTTTTCCTTTTTCGTAATCATCTATCCCTTCGTTTTCCGAAAGAATAGCTCACACGAACCATTCTTTTGCGCTTTTATGATTTCTTCTCCAATTCGATTGCACCGAATTTACAGATATTCATACACAGTCCGCAACCGTTACACATGGTAGCGTCAATCGCCACGGTGCCATCTGCCTGCTTCGTCAATGCAGGGCATCCGGGTACAAGACATTGTCCGCACTTCTTGCACTTGTCAGATAAGGTGTAACATTTGCCCTTGGGCACATAGCTCTTTAACAGCGCGCATGGGGACTGTGCGATAATGACAGACACTTCATCCCTTGCCACCTCAGTCTTGATAACCTGTTCCAGTCTGGCGGTGTCAAAGGCATCTACCACCTCCACATGCTTCACGCCTATGGCTGCGCATAAATCATCCAGGTTCACTGCATAGGTCAGCTCTCCATTTAACATCTTGCCGGTAGCCGCATGCTCCTGATGACCGGTCATACCGGTGGTGGAGTTATCCAAAATAATGACCGTTCCTGTCGCCTGATTGTAAACCATATTCATCAGAGAATTTACACCTGTATGCAGGAAAGTGGAATCCCCTATCACCGCTACCCAGTTCTTGATATACTCCTTCCCTTTTGCCTTCTCCATACCATGCAGGGTAGAGATGCTGGCACCCATGCAGACCGTGGTATCTACCACACCCAGAGGATTCACCGCACCCAAGGTATAACAGCCAATATCACCTGCCGCATGAATTTTCAATTTCTTCAAGACAGAATAGGTGCTTCTGTGGGGACAGCCCGGACACAGAATGGGCGGTCTTGCCGGTGCTACAGCAGCCTCTGCAATATCGAGAGTCTGCCCCAGAATTGCTTTTCTGAGCATATTGGAGCTGTATTCGCCCTGCACCGTGAAAATCTCTTTACCGATACACTTGATGCCCATTGCCTTCACCTGTTCCTCAATCACAGGCTCTAACTCTTCCACAATGTATAAGGTATCTACCTTGGAAGCGAACTCCGCAATCAGCTTTTTCGGAAGAGGATGTACCAACCCCAGCTTCAATACAGATGCCTCCGGCAATACCTCCTTCACATACTGGTACGGAATGCCACTGGTAATCACACCAATCTTCGTATCATTGTATTCCACTTTATTGATATCCAGAGTATTGGCAGCTTCTGCCATGCGGTCTAAGCGCTCCTCCACAAAGAGATGACGCTTGATGGCGTTCCCCGGCATCATCACATTCTTGCCGATGTTTCTCTCGTAGACCTTATCCTCCACCTCGACTCTCTCTTCCAGATTCACAATTCCCTGAGAATGTGCCAGTCTCGTAGTTGTCCTCAAAATGATGGGGGTGTCAAACTCCTCAGAAAGCTCATAAGCTCTCTTGGTAAACACTCTTGCTTCTTCACTGTCGGAGGGCTCGATTACAGGAATCATGGCTGCTCTCGCCACCATCCTGGTATCCTGCTCATTCTGGGAGCTGTAGATACCCGGATCATCCGCTACCACCAATACCATGCCGCCG
>JAFVDW010000023.1 GCA_017478245.1 Lachnospiraceae bacterium | reverse complement strand
CATTCATAAGCCGGCTTAACCGGCTTATTTCATGTCGGGCTTCGCTCCTCTCAATATTTTCGCCATGCCATTCATAAGCCGGCTTTCACCGGCTTATTTCATGCCAGGCTTCGCTCCTCTCAATATTTTCGCCATGCCATTCATAAGCCGGCTTTCACCGGCTTATTTCATGTCGGGCTTCGCCCTATAGAAATATAGGTATGCTATGCCCTTTCCAAGCAAGCTTGGGCGGGCAAATCATACCTATATTTCTGCATGGCTCATGCTATATCACATAGTCCTCGTAGAGTTCGTAGGGGGTTACCTGGTATACATAGTAGTTCAGGAAGTTGCTGTATAGGTTATTGCTGTGGGAACGCCACTGCAACAGTGGTTTTTTCTCCGGGTCATCATCCGTGAAATAGTTGTAGGGCACTTCAATGGGAAGCCCTTTATTCAGATCACGAACATATTCATTGCGCAAAGTATATCTGTCATACTCAGGATGTCCTGTCACGAAGATTTTTTTGCCCTCCTCCGCAATCGCCAGAAACACTCCCGCCTCCTCAGACTCTGCCAGCACGGTCAGTTCCTTGCAGGCATGAATCTCCTCTGCCGGGGTTTCCGTATGTCTGCTGTGAGGCGCAAGAAACACATCATCAAACCCCCTCACCAGAGGAATCTTGCGGTTAGCTACCTTATGCTCATAAATACCAAATACTTTCTTAGGCATTTTGCGTTTATTGATGCCATAGTAATGATAAAAACCCGCCTGTGCAGCCCAGCATATGTGCATTGTGGATGTCACATGGGTCTCCGCCCAATCCATGATCTCGCAAACCTCGTCCCAATAATCTACTTCCTCAAAGGATATATCCTCCACCGGAGCACCCGTTATAATCAATCCGTCAAATTTACGCTCCCGGATATCATCTAATGTAATATAAAATTTATTCAAATGACTGGCTGCTGTATTCTGTGAAATATGACTCTTGGTATTCATAAAGGTTACATCCACCTGTAGAGGTGTGTTGGACAGCGCTCTTAATAGCTGTAGCTCCGTATCCTGTTTGATGGGCATATTATTCAGAATCAGCACCTGCAGCGGACGAATATCCTGATGCATAGCACGGGTTTCATCCATCACAAATATATTTTCATTTTCCAATATCTCTTTTGCCGGTAATTCACTTTGTGATTTAATAGGCATTGTCTTCTCTCCTCCATCCTGTCATCACTATCATGTCGTCGTTATAAGGACACATTGCAGACACCTCATTGCAGGTACTTCGCCATAAAATCATCTTCCGTCAGAATCGGGACCTGCAGCTCCTTTGCCTTTTTATTCTTGGAAGAATTGGAGGTAATGTCATTGTTGATGAGACAAGTAGTCTTGGCAGAGACACTTCCTGCCACTTTACCACCTTTCTGTTCAATCGTCTCCTTCAATTCGTTTCGGGATGAATAATGCCGCAGACTTCCCGTAATCACAAATGTAAGTCCCGATAAGGTCTGACTTCCCTCATCTACTGTCTGCACTTCAATATCTAATTCCTGCATCAGATGCTTTATTCTCTGCAAGTTATCCGTATCTCTCATATATTCCACAAAGGCTGATGCGATAACCTCTCCAACGCCCTCTATGGCACTTAGGGTTTCCACATCAGCGTTCTGCATTCGTTCCATATCATAGTCAAAATACCGGCAGAGAACTTTTGCGTTGGCAACACCAATGTTGGCAATACCCAATCCATACACCACCCTCGGCAATGTAGTGTGTCTGGCTGTTTCAATGCTCTCTATCAGGTTTTGATAGGATTTTTCCCCGAATCCCTCCATCCGGGTAATCTCCTGACTATAACGCTCCAGATGAAAAAGATCCGCAAATTCCTGGATGAAACCTCTGTCAATGAACTTCTCCAAGGTCGCCTCCGACAAGCCTTCCACATTCAGCGCATCCCTGCTTACAAACAAAGTAAACGCCTTGATACGCTTTGCCGCACATCTCTCATTGGTACAATAGAGGAACTGCCCCTCATTCACCTGTTTAATCCGGGTGGGCTGTCCACAGACAGGACACACCTTGGGTATCTCCACACTATCGCTCTTAGTCAGATTCTCTGCAATCTGTGGGATAATCATATTTGCCTTATAGACTGTGATCTTATCCCCGATACCAAGACGCAGATTCTTCAAAATACTGATATTATGAACAGATGCTCTACTGACCGTGGTTCCCTCCAATTCCACCGGTTCAAAGATTGCCACCGGATTAATCAGCCCTGTTCTGCTGGCACTCCACTCTATTTCTGTGAGAACCGTCTCTCTGAGCTCGTCCGACCATTTAAAGGCAATGGAATGACGTGGGAATTTGGCAGTTCTTCCCAACGACTGCCCATAAGAAATACTGTCGTAGGTCAGCACCAGTCCGTCCGACGGAATATCATAGGTCTCTATTTTTTGCTCAAATACTTCTATTGCCTCCAGGATATTATCCTCCGTGACAAGCACATGCTCCACCACCGCAAAGCCCTGTCCCTTCAAGAATGCAAACTGTGCCTGCTTTGAATCCAAATTTGCCGATTCCTGCTCTAATCCCTGTGCGCTCACCAGTTGAAACGCATAGAACTGCACATTTCTTTTGGCAGTGACTTCATTGTTCAGTTGTCTGACAGAGCCGCTGCACAGATTTCGGGGATTTTTGTATTTGGCACTCTCATCCGCAATCTCCTGATTGATTCTCTCAAAATCAGAATAACTGATCACAGCTTCTCCGCGCAGCACCATTTCCCCCCGAAAAGCAATATTCAGCGGAAGATCCTTAAAGGTTCTTGCATTCGCCGTAATAACCTCACCAATCTCCCCATTTCCACGAGTAACTGCTTTTATGAGCTGACCGTCACGATAGGTCAGAACAATAGTCAGTCCATCCAGCTTCCAGCTAAGCAGCGCCGGGTGCCCCTGCAGCCAGTCTCTCAATTCTTGCCGATTCTTCGTCTTGTCCAATGAAAGCATCGGACTCTCATGCCGTTCCTTCGGCAGTTCTTCCACCGCCTCATAGCCCACTGTAATGGTCGGGCTGCCCGCCATCACAAGACCGGTCTCCTGCTCCAGTGCAGCCAATTCATCATACAGCCTGTCATACTCATAATTGCTCATGATCTCCTCATCCTGAGCATAATATGCCTTTGAAGCCTCCTGTAATGTCTTCACCAGATATTTAATTCGTTCTACCTTTGCTGCGTCCATTCACTTTCTCTCCATCTGATTATGATATATCTCATTGCAAAGCGCCAAGCCCCACTATCCTGTACAACTCCTCCAGCTCTGCATGCTCCAGTTCCCGAAAGGCTCCTGTTTTCAAATCTGCCAATTCAATATTGAGTACACGAATGCGTTTCAGATGCTTCACCTGACAGCCACACGCCTGACACATTCTCCGAATCTGCCTGTTCAAGCCCTGAGTCAAAATAATGCGAAAGGTATATTTTCCTATCTGCGTAATGTCACAGGCTCTGGTGGTTACATCCAACTCCTTCAGATACACACCTGCTGCCATTTTCTCCAGAAAATCCGGTGTAATTTCCTTGTCCACCTTGACGACATATTCCTTTTCATGCCGATTTGTTCCCCGCATCATCCTCTGAATCAAGTCTCCATTGTTCGTAAGCAGAATCAAGCCTTCCGAATCTTTGTCCAATCTTCCTGCGTAAGTCACGCGGATAGGATAATCAATCATATCCGTAATCAGCTTTTCTGCATGCTTATCCTTCTCGGAACAGGTCACACCAACGGGCTTATTATATGCCAAAACCACTATTTTCTTCCGCCCCTGCACAAGCTTACGATTACAAACGATTTCATCCTGTTCCGTGACAGTCTGCCCCATCACCGCCACAGAGCCATTGACCTGTACTCTGCCCTGTTCAATGAGTCGGTCTGCCTCTCTGCGGGAACAAATACCGCTCTGCGCCAGATATTTATTTAGCCTGATTGATTCCATTTTGTCATCTCCGAAAATAATTGAAACTTCGGCACTCCCTCACCCTGCTCCAAGCCCTGCTTGGCAAGACTGTCCGCCAACTCATTAAAATATACATTACTGTGAGCAGGCACCTTCGTAAACGTGATTGCAATCTGCTGTCCCCATTCCCGCATGGCTTGGGCATATTGCCTGGTCAACTCTGTCTTGCTGCGCCACGCTCCAGTGACCCACTTTTCTATCCCCTCATAATCATAGCGTATCTCAATCCCACGAAATCCATTTTTCATGGCTGTTTTCACCGCATACATTGCTCCAAGCATCTCTCCGGTCACATTGCGTTGCTGCAAGGATTCCGGATTATCACCGTTGCCGAATTCCGTATAAATACTTCCATCCGGCAGGATGAACACACAGCCGAAGGCATATTTTTTCAGTGCATCCTGGTAGCTTCCGTCCACATAGGCAAGCAGCGTACCCTCCTGCGGGGATTCGGTTGCCGTCAATGTGTTTACATCTCTATGCACGCTCTCTGTATGGTACATGCGCTTGCTCTGCTGGGACTCGCCGGATGTCTCGGTTCCCATATAGCTTCTCGCCTCTTCCATAGTGGCAAACCCCTTGTACTCTGCTCCAGAATACCCATCCACACATGCCCTACACTCCTCCCATGTATTGAATATGCCAGTGGACTTTCCTTTTTTTACTGCATAATATTTCTTCGCCGCCATACTCCTCCTAACTACTGCCTCTATCCCCTGACTTCATAACCCGGCATCGCCACATCCTTATCCCTTTGCTTCCTCATGATACTCCTTCTCGGTGTTCACGCTCCAGACATTCGTCTTATCCTTCCTGCCGGTGCGAATGTTACGCACCGCTTCAAAAGAAGTACACATGGAATGGTCGATATTATTGTATCTGTGTTGTCCGTTTCTGCCCACACAATACAGATTATCGATATCCGACAGATACGCTACCAGCTTATCAATCTCATCATAGGTGTCAAAATAAGCCGGATATGCCTTTTTCACCTTCTCCATATGCGTGTCCAACACATCCTCTGCGTCAGAAATGATTCCAATGCGGATCATTTCCTCAACACCCAGCTTGGCGAAAGCCTCTTCCGTCATATTCCAGAATTCATCGCCCTCATTGACAAAGTATTCCAAGCCAATCCACACTGTATGCTCCAGATCCTGTACCATATAGGGCGACCAGTTATTGTAAATCTGAAAACGTCCCATCTTGACCCTGCGATCCTGCACATACACCCAACAGTCCGGCACAATATCACCGACCGTCTTCATCCGGGTCTGCTTTTTAAGCTTCATCTTAGAGACCAACACGCCCAGCGTCATGTAATCTCTATAGGGCAGTCCCGCCGCAATCCGTGCCTCTTCTTCCGGCACATCATTCAGCCCTGCCACCAAATCCTTAACCGGCATAGAAGAAATCACATAATCTCCCTCCATGCCAAGCATCTGTCCATCCTTCTCGTAGGTGACCGCTGTAATCACATTCTCTGCATTTTTGTGGAGCCCCACCACCTTCGCATGGGTGATAATGGTTCCGCCCAGTTCCGTAATCTTTTGTGCGGTTACCTCCCACAGTTGTCCCGGCCCCAGCTTAGGGTACTGAAACTGTTCTATGAGAGAGGTTTCCACTTTGCGATCCTTTTTCTTCCAAAGCTTTCCCCAGATATCTCCAAGTACCGCCAGAATCGAGAGTCCCTTTACCCGCTGCTCTCCCCATGAAGCATCAATTTCTCTGGGGTGCCGCCCCCACAGGTTCTCTGTATAGTATTCAAAGAACATTCCATACAGCTTCCTGCCGAAACGGTTGATATAGAAATTCTCAAGATTGTCCTCCGGTCTCTTAAACAACGCTGCGTGCAGGTAACTGAAGCCTACTTTCATCGTGGTAAGAAAACCCATATTTTTTATAGTCTCCCATTTTAGCGAAACCGGATAGTCATAAAACTTGTCATCAAAAAAAATACGGGACACGCGATGTCTTGTCAGCATGACCACATCCTCTCTTTCAGGGTTGGGTCCGCCCTCTGTAAGCGGCAGCTTACGCTCCAGCAACAGATCATCCCTGGCAGGTGCTCCCTGTGCCGGCATCATGCTACTCCACCATTCATTTACCTCAGGTACCTTAGAGAAAAAACGGTGTCCTCCCATATCCATACGATTTCCCTTGTAATTCACAGTCTTGGAGATACCGCCGAAATCACCGCTCTCCTCAAATACCACCACTTCATATTCCTTTGGGTCTTTCAAAAGCTCATAGGCAGCCGTGAGTCCCGCAGGTCCGGCACCGATGATCAATACCTTTTTCATGCTTATCTTTCCTCGCCAATAACTATGTATACAACCAATCGAATATTATGATAACACAGAAACCGAAGTTTCTCCACATTTATTTTCATACACTTGCGCTCACGCCTTTTATCAGCTATAATACTACATTATGAAAGCTTATTTAAAACAGACCGACCTTAAAATACAAAATTATCCCAAAAGATGGCCGGAATATCTGGCTTTTTTCTTATACCTTTTAATCAATCTCATCGTGGGCTATTTTCATGAGCCTTTTTTTGATGAGGCGATCGCCTGGGAAATCTCAAGACACAGTTCCTTAAAGGATATCTTGTTTTATGTGCCTCATTACGAGGGGCATCCCCCACTGTGGCATCTGATTCTCATGCCCTTCGCAAAGCTGGGTGCCCCCTACGAGGCAAGTCTCACTATGGTGAGCCTGATATTCACCGGCACCGCTATGTGGATACTGTTGTTTCGCAGTTCCTTTCCCAGACTGGTAAAGCTGTTGCTCCCCTTTACCTTTTTTCTATGCTATCAGCACAGTGTCATTTCCAGACCATATTGTGTCATGATGCTGGCATTTGTCCTGCTTGCCAGAATCTATCACACGAAAAACGTTCAACCGCTTCGCTATGTGCTCTGCCTTTGTCTTCTATGCGCAACCAGTGCTTACGGGATTATTCTGGCAGGAAGTCTGACGCTTGTATGGCTACTGGAGCTATGGGATGGGCAAAGCTTTAAAGGATTTCTTACTAATATTTTTTCAAAAAAATTATTTCCCTCTCTCCTGATGCTGCTGGCATGGGCGCTTCTCTTGATAGCGGACATTGCTCCCTATCCTGATACTTTTTTGGATGCCATTCCTATTACCGTCCACTTGCCCCAACGCTTATTGTACACCTTGTTGGTACTCCCGGCAGATGCCACCTGCATTCAGGTATTTTACTATAACACCCTGCTGCGCACCACACTGTTGGACCCTTCTGTATTTGCAAGCGGCTGTCTTCTGGGCGCATTGATTTTGGGAATGATGATTTTCTACGCATGGCGGAAAGGGACACTGCGTTTGTTATTGATTCCATACTGCCTGTTCGGTATTTTTGCCGCATCGGTTTATATGAATATGCACCACATGGGAATTATCCTGTTTTTCCTATTATTCTGGCTTTGGGTCTCTACAGGCACGGAAAATGTACACACTCTGCCCACTCCTCAAAGCCCCGAAAGTAGTCGGGCGCAGGCTTATAAATGGGGGCGCATTCTCTCTGTAGGCGTATGCGCTTACATGATGATCATGTCCCTATGGTGGACCTGCTACTCCTGCGTGGGCGATATCCTGAAGCCATACTCCAACGGTCGCAGTATGGCGGCATTTATCAAGGAATATCACTTAGACAATTATCAGATTATGGCAGCCTGGACCAAGTGGATTGTTCGCGGTCCGAATGGTGAACCGCTCAAGCTGGAGGACATTCATCATTCCATCGTGTATCCCATTCTGCCTTATTTAAAGGAAAATATTTTCTGCAATGGGTCGTTTGGAATGGATGGAAATTATTCCATCCACAAGGTTCCCTCTGCGGACGAGATTGAACAGGCATTTACCCGCTGGCGCCTTGAGGGGGCACCGGACGTATTGATTTGTGAGCCGGATTTGAAGGTGCTCTACGGAGACTCTGTCTCCCTTGACGATTATAGCCCGGTATACCGCCAGACTTACTATCGGTTTTGGAAGAGCGAAAACTATTGCGGAACCGAAACCATCTATGTGAGAAAGGAACTGTTGGAGGAATTGGGATTAGATGCGTTGCCGGAGGAAAACGATAATCCCTTTGTGTTCTAACATAAAAAAGGAGTGAAAATGAAAGAACATCTTAAAAAATGGAATCAACGATTTGAAGCTTATCCCCGGCGCCTGCCCGAATACTTAGCTTTTGTTCTCTACTTATGTCTGAATCTGATTGTAGGATATTTTCACGAGCCTTGGTTTGACGAGGCTTTGGCGTGGCAGATTGCCAGACATTGCTCCATTATAGATATCCTTTTTTATATTCCCCATTATGAAGGGCATCCCCCTCTATGGCATCTTTTGCTCCTTCCCTTCGCCAGACTGGGAGCGCCTTATGAGTGGAGTCTTCTGCTTGTATCAGTAGCTATTATGAGTGTTGCTGTGGGACTGCTTTTAAAATATGCCCCTTTCCCCAGAATCATAAAGCTACTCCTGCCCTTTACCTTTTTTTTGGGCTATCAGTACAGTGTCATTTCCAGACCCTACAGCCTTATGTTTTTGGCATTTGTGATTCTGGCATACAGGTACGGACAGCGGAACACAAAGCCACTGCACTATATCCTTGCTTTGATGTTTCTATGCTTAACAAATGCTTACGGCATCGTGTTTGCCGGCGGACTGGCACTCGTCTGGATTTGGGAAATATGGAACCGACAAACGCTGTTGCCATTTATGAAGGAGTTCCTGAAAGACAAACGCTGTTGGGGCTTGGCAGTACTGTTGGTGTGGGCACTGGCTCTCATCGCAGAATTTATGCCTTATTCCGATACCTTCTCCAACCGAGCCACCGTCACCTGCGGCCTTGTCTGGCGCGTACTTTATACACTCCTGGTACTGCCTGCTGACGCCACCTGCACACAGGTATACGACACGAACTACGCGCTGCGCATGGTGCGTCTCGACCCTTTTATATTTGCCTGCGGGTGCATTACAGGTATAATGCTCTGGGGAATGCTTCTCTACTATGGTCGCAAGAAAAAAACGATGGCGTTATTTGTCGTTCCCTATACTTTGTTTGGCGTTTTCTCGGCACTGGTGTATATGTATGTTCATCACACCGGAATTGCCTTTCTGTATCTGTTATTCTGGCTTTGGGTATCCCGCAGCCAACCGGATAGCGTCACACATAGTCCCGGTACGTCCAAGCGCTTGTCCTCCGTCCCACCCAAGCTTCGAAGATTGGCAAAAACGATTGCCGCCTGTACGATCTGTTATATTCTGCTGATCTCCCTGTGGTGGACGGGCTGTTCCTGCGTAAACGATATACGGCTGCCTTATTCCGGTGGCAGAGACCTTAGTCGCTTTATCAAGGAGCATCATCTGAATGAATATCAGATG
>JAFVDW010000022.1 GCA_017478245.1 Lachnospiraceae bacterium | reverse complement strand
TGTTCAGGCACAGCTTGCTTCGCCCGGCAATAATGATAATACAGCAATTTTTAGTGATTTGCGGGCAAGATTGGTGCAACAGGATGAAAGTGCAATCAATCTTTCCGAGATTACCAATGACGCAGGTTTACGTCTGACAGGTGATAAGCAGTATTTTTATAACAGAGCCGGCTATAGCTGGTCAGTGTCCGATGGAGATTACAATACAGAGGATGGGAAAATAACGCGTGTGATTGATGGTCAGCAAAAGACAATCTGGGAGCATGACGGAGATGGTATTAAATATTTGGGAAATGGTGAGGCTTCGGATGCACTGCTTTTACAGTTGGGTGGTCTGAATGCCGATGCAACCTACCAGATTGCACGTTATAAGGACAGAGATACAGGACTGGAATTGAGCGTGTTGAATGGAGAAACCGTGTTGCAGCCCGCTGTGGGTACGGGATGGACAAGTACAGCTACCTTCACCGGAAATACCGGCGTATTATTGCGAATTATTCCCACTGCTGACAGTGCAGAGGATAGAATTGCGGCAGTGAAGCTGGTGCAGAAGATAGAGGGTGAACCGGATGTGGAAACGCCCATTGTAAAAAATGTAGAAGATATTGTGGATTTTCGCAAGTCAGGCTGGGATGTTGAAGGAATTGATAACGTCGGTTATGGAAAAGACGATGCCAATAGAGCCTATGTGTATGATACCGCTGACAATCAGACCTTGTGGAAGTTTTCCGGTGACGGATTGGTGGGCTATGATACAGATACCACCGTATATCAAACTGTAAATTTGAACGCTGACAGACAATATGTGGTGAGTTATCTGGGTGGCGCAGAGATGCATGTCAGTGTTTATGATGGAAACGGACTCTTGGCGCAGGAGCTGAAGAGTGGGGATATGTTCAATACCGGCTCAGACACCAATATTAAAATTGTAATCGGCAGCAGTAAGAACATTACGAACCCCGACACCGAGCCGGAGGGTGATTGGACAAAGGATAAGCTGGTAAAATTATCCTTTACAGAGATTAACTGTCCTCTCGGCAGCTATGAGGCATCCAAGGAGAAATATGCGGACAACTCCAAGGGCTATGCGGACATTGCTACCTGTATGGACTATGCTTATTATATGCTGAACCAGATGTTTGCGTCCAAGACGGATGCAACAGTGAAGAATCCTTATGGCGCATATGAGAGTATCACGCTTTCTCAAGTGGAGACGGGAGAGGATGACTACGAGTTTCGCGCGGATGTCAGTGGTGTGCCTGTCAGCGATAAGGGTACGGATGTCAGTCAGGAGTTGACTCAACGCTACAAAATTATATATGATAAAGAAAATAAAAATATCAGAAATGACAGAACTATCCAGGAGCCTCACACGGGACTGTTCCCCTTGGACGAGGCTTCCACAAAGGAGGATGGATATGACGGAATAGCGGTAGAGGAAGGTGGAGAAGCGGTTCCGCATAATTTCCATTATGCGTTGCGCTCCGAGTCTGAATTTCATTATGATGAAAGTGCGGACTTGTATTTTACCTTTTTGGGTGACGATGACGTGTATCTGTTCATCAATGGAAAATTGGCTTTGGATATTGGAGGAGCACATTTGGCGGCGACCAAGACCATTCATTTGAACGATATGAAAGAGCAGCTTGGTTTGGAGTCCGGCAATCATTATACATTTGATTTCTTCTATTTGGAAAGACATACTGAGTTCAGTAATTTCTATATTGAGACCAATATTCAGTTATTGGGAGCCGGCATTCTGGAGATGAATTTTTATCAGAATGGAGAGTTGATTCCCGATGGCAGCGTTGTGGAGCAGGGCAGTGAGGTGGAATTGGAGTATGTGCTTACTTCCAGAGTAGACGATATGAATCACGTTCACTTTACCGATGAGGGCTTAGGCATCGAAGTGGGAGTAAATGGGTTTAGCTATGGCGACCAAATTAAGCTTGCACCGGGTGGTATTTTGGTGACAATCTATAGCAGTGACGGAACCATCAAAGATAAAAAGACGTTCACTACACCTGAAGAGATTCGAAATTACTTCAAAGAATTGAGCCTTAACAGTGGTGAAGCAGTGTCTGTTCGCGGATTGATTTATACTGTACAGAATAAGTTGGATGCAGAGGTTACTGTCAGTATGGATACACCTAGATATGCGGGGGCTAATAGTAATTATGTGGCGAGCGCAGTGACAGATACGGGAGCACTGAAGATAAAACCGGCATTGAGCCCTGTGCCTGAGAAGCAGCCGGAGGAAGAAAAGAAGGACGAGCAGCAAAAGGCAGAGGAAAAGCCCGCAGAACCTCAGAAGAAGGAAGATGGCAAATTGACTTCTGTAGTCAATACAAAATCTTCTGCGGTTAAGTCACCTAAAACAGGTGACGATGTTACGAGCGTGGATTTATTGATGAACGGAATTGGCGCTCTGTTGGGAGTGGGACTTTGCGGATGTGCTTACAATCGTAAAAAGAAAATGAATGATATTTCTTCCGAAGAATAAATAAAAGACGAAAGTTTCTACAAAGAGATGGCAGTGTATCGTATCAGATAACACCCATCTCTTTGTGCATTTTAAATAGGCAATCGCGAAGCTCCCTTCAAATGTTTTGCAATCGCTTATGTATTTTTTGATGCGGTGCGGAAAGAATTATATAACAGAATCTTACAAAAGTGCTTGACCGGAAGAAACGCTTGTGCTATACTGCAAGAAGTTAGTTAATGCTAACTAACTTCTATAAATCATGTGGAACTCCTATTGTGTCAGATGTAACTGCTGAATGCACTGACATAGATGTACCGGATGTAACTGCTGAATGCACCGGTGCGTGGTGCTGGAAGGCAGCTTCCTTCCAGCGGGGAGTCCGAACAAGGAATGAAAGAAATTGAAAAAAGAATGGAGGAATCATCAGCAATGGACTATTTACAGATTGAAAAGGTATATGGTAGAGAAATCTTGGATTCCAGAGGCAATCCTACAGTAGAGGCAGAGGTTACTTTGGTGGACGGAACTGTGGGAAGAGGAACTGCTCCCAGTGGAGCGTCTACAGGAGAGTTCGAAGCATTGGAGCTTAGAGATGGCGACAAGAGCAGATATCTTGGAAAGGGTGTTACCAAGGCGGTTGAGAATATCAACACCATCATCAACGATACAATCACCGGAATGGATGCATCTGACATTTATGCTATAGATAGAGCAATGATCGAAGCAGATGGTACAAAGGATAAATCCAAGCTTGGTGCAAATGCGATTCTGGCAGTATCTATCGCGACTGCAAGAGCAGCAGCTAATGCGCTGGATATTCCTCTTTACAGATTTTTGGGTGGTATTTCCGGCAATCGATTGCCTGTACCCATGATGAATATTTTGAATGGTGGTGCACATGCGACCAATACCGTTGACACGCAGGAATTTATGATTATGCCGGTTGGGGCACCTTCCTTCAAGGAAGCGCTTAGATGGTGTGCAGAGGTATTCCACAATCTGGCTAAGATTTTGAAGGATAAGGGTCTTGCTACTTCCGTAGGCGATGAGGGCGGCTTTGCTCCTAACCTGTCCAGCGATGAGGAGACCATCGAGACTATTCTGGAGGCAGTGAAGGCTGCAGGCTATGAGCCTGGTAAAGACTTCATGATTGCTATGGATGCTGCATCCTCCGAGTGGAAGAGCGAGAAAGGTAAAGGCTTCTATCATCAGCCTAAGTCTGGCAAGGACTTTACTTCCGAGGAGCTGATTGCTCACTGGGAGAGTTTGGTAGACAAATATCCTATTATCTCCATCGAGGATGCTTTGGATGAGGAGGATTGGGAAGGTTGGCAGAAGCTCACTGAAAGACTGGGTAATAAGGTACAGTTGGTAGGTGATGATCTGTTCGTTACAAACACTGAAAGATTACAGAAGGGAATCAGCCTTGGCTGTGGTAATTCCATCCTGATTAAGCTGAATCAGATTGGTTCCGTATCCGAAACCTTGGAAGCAATCAAGATGGCTCACAATGCAGGATATACAGCAATCTCTTCTCATCGTTCCGGTGAGACAGCAGATACCACCATTGCTGATCTGGCAGTGGCTCTGAATACTTGCCAGATTAAGACAGGTGCACCCAGCAGATCTGAGCGAGTTGCAAAATATAATCAGTTGCTGCGTATTGAAGAAGAACTCGGAAACAGCGCTGTATATCCCGGAATGGATGCTTTCCATGTAAAGCGTTCCTAATAAGGGTGTAATGAAATGAGTCAGGAGCTTTGGGAAATTGTACAAAGGGGAGAGCTGGAGGAGGCTGAATTGCAGTTGGCGCTTCAATGTGCGCCGTTGATTGCCGGGCTGAAGGTATCAAACCTGTTGAATATAAGAAAAGATTTGTTCTCCCGCATGAAGGAAATTGTGAAGGACAGTCATCTTTCCTGGTTCCTGCTATTGGAAAACGAGGAGAAAGTAACAGTCCTGCTATACCATCGCAGAAGTCTGGAGACATATCTTGCACAGGGAAAGGTACGAGAGCAACTGCGAAAGGCGGGATATCGAAGCCTTACCCTGCGGGATATTCTAAGTGGGTTCCGCGAGCGATATAGACGGTACATGCACAGTCAGTGCGGTGATGACCGGTATACGAAGGACAGAGAGGAATTTCCACACGAGATGGGACTATTGCTTGGCTATCCGGTTGAGGATGTAGAGGGCTTCGTAAAAAATAAGGGAAATAATTTTCTGTGCACTGGCTATTGGAAGGTGTATGAGAATCAGGACAGAAAACAAAAGCTGTTCGAGCGCTTTGAACATGCAAAGGAAAATCTGATTTGGCTGCTTTCCTATGGCATGAGCATGGGAGATATCATCGACATCTGTTGCAAGCGAGGGCAACAGGTTGCACATATGAATGATTAAGGAGGAAAATAAAATGGCAATTCAAGTGGTTTATTGGTCACAGGGTGGTAATACACAGGCGATGGCAGAGGCTATCGGTAAAGGAATCGAGGAAGCAGGTAAGGAAGCGGCAGTAACTTTTGTAAGCGATGCTTCTGTAGATGTGCTCAAGAATGAAAAGGCATTCGCACTTGGTTGCCCTGCAATGGGCGCTGAGGTGTTGGAGGAGACTGAGATGGAGCCTTTTGTGGCTGATCTTGAGGGCTTCGTATCCGGCAAGACGATAGCACTGTTTGGCTCCTATGGATGGGGTGACGGACAGTGGATGCGCGAGTGGGTAGACCGTATGGCAGCAGCAGGCGCTACCGTATTAAACGGTGAAGGTCTGATGAGTCATGAGGCACCCGATGATGATGTGATTGCCGATTGCATAGCACTTGGTAAACAGCTTGCCAATGTGTAAGCGTATATTTTAATTTGCTTATATCATACCATAATAGAGATACCCTTTAAAAATGCGCCTCTGAGTGTCTGAAAATGATGCCCGGAGGTGTATTTTTGTTGGAAAGAGCTCAAGTGTAGTAAAAAGATATTGTATTTTTTATCAAATATTGATAAGGTATAAGGGAAAGGATGGAGGGCGAGTATGCACGCATATCGGAAGGACTACCCGAGACCCCAGATGGTTCGGGAGCATTTTGAACTACTCAATGGCGCATGGGAATTTGCGTTTGACGACAATGACAAAGGACACCCGGAGAAGTTTGACAGGCGGATTCAGGTGCCTTTTACATATGAAACAGAAAGCAGTGGAATAGGCGATGAGACATTTCATCCTGTAGTGTGGTATCGGAGGACATTCCAGGTGGAGGGTGACAGATTGCAAGGAAAGCGTCTGCTACTGCATTTTGAGGGTGTGGACTTCGAGGCGGCGGTATGGGTAAACGGCAAGCTGGCAGGAGGACACAGAGGGGCGTATGCCAGATTTACTTTTGATATTACGGAACTGGTATCCGATGGCGAGAATGAGCTTGTGCTCCGTGCCAAGGACAATTACGATATGGCTGTTCCCCGGGGCAAGCAGCGTTGGAAGGATGAAAATTTCGGCTGTTGGTATGTACAGACCACAGGCATATGGAAAAGTGTATGGATGGAATATGTGGGAAGTACCTATATCCGTTCTTTGAAGCTGACACCGAAGTGGGGGGAGCGGAAGGTTGTAATTGAGGCGGATGTAGCAGGAGCAGAGAGTGTTGTGGAGAGAGCGTTTGGCTCCGGATGTGCAGACAGGAAGCTGAATTTGAGTGCTGAGGTAACTTTTCAGGGGAAATCGATCAGGGAACTGTCCTGTCAGGTGATTTGCGGCAAAGCGACGCTGGAAATTGATTTAGACAGACCGGATCTTTTTGAGTGGGGGTTGTATGAATGGAGACCCGATGCGCCGGGTCTGTATGATGTGGAGCTTGTGCTGACTGGCAAAAAAGGGACAGAGAGCGAAAGCTTGGATTGTGTGAGCTCCTATTTCGGTATGAGAGAAATTCGGATTGAGAATGGTATGATTCTTTTGAATGGGGCACCACTGTATCAAAGACTGATTCTGGATCAGGGTTACTGGAGGGAATCCCATCTCACCCCGCCAAATGAGGAGGCTTTAATCAAGGACATTGATGCGATTCTTGCCATGGGATATAATGGCGTCAGAAAGCATCAGAAGATTGAGGATGAGAGATTCCTTTACTGGTGCGATGTAAAGGGGCTTTTGGTCTGGAGTGAAATGGGAGCTGCCTATCAGTTCAATGATGATGCGGTGGAAGAATTCACCGGTGAGTGGATGGAGGTTGTCAGACAGAACTATTCCCATCCTTGTATTATCACATGGACGCCTTTTAACGAATCCTGGGGGATTGGAGCGGTGAAGAACAATCCGGCGCATCAGCATTTTACAGAGGGCATTTATCATTTGACAAAATGCTTTGACCCGTACAGACCAGTGATTGTAAATGATGGATGGGAGCATACCGTGTCTGATATTGTGACGCTTCATGACTATGAGGAAAAGGGAGAAGTCTTTTATAAGCGTTATGCGGAGCACAAGGATGCAATATTGAGTAATGAAGTTTATCATTGCGGTAACAAATCTGCGTTTGCCAATGGCTATTCCTATCAGGGACAGCCCATCATCATCAGTGAATTCGGTGGCATCGCCTTTAACGAAGAGGGTGGCTGGGGATACGGCAATAAGGTGACCAGCAAGGAAGATTTTATTCGGAGATTTGATGATATTACCACAGCCATCAAGAGACTGCCTTATGTGTGTGGTTTCTGTTACACGCAGGTCTCCGATGTCCAACAGGAGATTAATGGGTTGATGGATGCGGACAGACACTTTAAGATAGAGCCGGAAATTATCCGCGAGATTAATACAAGAAGGCTTTAGGAGCAGACACGGTTCATGGAAAGAAACAGAATCAAAAGGGCACCCGACAAGAAGGACTTGTTTTTGTTAGTGCTGTATGTGATGATACTCGGCTTGGTGATTAGGGGGGCATCCTTCCTTTACGGTGTCGTGAAGGAGCAGAGAGAGACGTCAGATGAGGGAGACGTGTCACAGCAGGCTGAAAATGTGGAAGATGTGGAGGATGTGGCAGAGAAGGAACCATATCTATATTGGGCAGATGGCGTGTCGTTTTATGTGGATGGAGACTGGATGCCCTATGAGGGGTATGAAGGGGCATTTATTTTGCCGGATAAAAAGTCTTTCTATCAGCTACAGGGTATTTCGCAATTAGATGCCTACGAGCCGGAAGCGTTTTACAATGAATTATTGAAATTCTACGGAAGGTCGTATGAGATTGAAAGGGCGGACGAGATTCTTGCAGAGAAGAGCACTGTGGATGGCGACCGCTATAAGGTTGGACGAATTGAGATGACGGATCAAACGACACGTTACATGATAGATGTGGTCATCTGCCAGGAGAAAGATATTGTGGTAACGCTCTGCGGACAGTGTGCAAAAGAAAGTAATTTTTCGGGGGATATTGGAAGTGTGACGGAGACGATTCGCTTTCAGGCGAATGCAAATCAATGATATATAAGGGAGGAAAATGAAATGAAATGTAGGAGATGTGGCAATGAGATGCCGGACGATTCCGTAAGGTGTTTGTCTTGTGGAGCCGGTGTGTATGAAGGGAACAATGCTCAGAGTACACCCTATGATGGAAGCGGGGGATATCAGTCCTACGGTGCTGCCGGCCGGGGGCAGATTGTCTCGGCAGCGAAAAAAAGGGAGAGCAACGGCAGGTTGGTTAAGCTTATCCTTGCATGTGCTGTATTGGTTGTTGTTTTTTCTGTTTTATGGCGGTTAGGAACCTTCGACAGCAAGGATGGGTATTATACTTCCGATGCGATTCGGGTGATTTGGGAACGTCTTATGGTTCAGGATCAAACGATGGGAAGTTATAATATGGATGGCTTTGATTTTGAGTGCTCAATCACTATAGAAGGAAAAAATCTCACCTATTCCATGGCAGTGGACTATTTTGGTGAAGTGCTCGCAAAGGAGGAAATGCACGGAACAGTCAGGTTTATTGGCAATAGAGGGCTTGTTTCCTTCGAAAATGCAAACAGCTCTGAAGGCTGGGATGCGCTTGTATACGATAGAAGGAAGCAGACCTTAACAGTACCCAATGTGGGAAAAGAGGCGAGTGAAATGGGGCTTACCGAAATGGTCTTCACGAAGGTGAGATAAAAAGTGTAACAGTTCTGCCCTATAGAAATCAACGATGTACTTCTTTCATGTGCAAGCACCCACAAAAAGTGCATCATCGATTTCTGGATGGCTGAACTGTTACAAAAAAAGTTGTCAAAAATATGAAAAAGTTCTTGCCAATAGCATTTGGTTGTGATACAATATTCTTCGTCAGTTGTTGAACAACCATAGGGGAATAGTACAGCGGTAGTGCGGCGGTCTCCAAAACCGTTAACGGGGGTTCGATTCCCTCTTCCCCTGCTTAGAAAGTCCGATAAAATCGGGCTTTTTTCGTTGGAGTAATCAAAAGGTAATCAAAAAGGTAATCAGACATATGTTCGATTACAAAAAGTACAGGAAAGGAGAGTTCCTGTGCAAGTGCTACGAAAGATAAATCGACCAGAAATCGGTTTATTTTTTTGCCCAAAAATATTTTTCTATTTTCTAAAAATCTCGGTAAACGATTTTGATACCCCCCCCTACCCCCAATTCTGGGATGAAAATTTCATTTCAAAAATTTTGGGAATTTGATGTCGATTTTTAAAAAAACTAGGTAACTGTTTTTGATACCCCCTACCCCCGGATCATGGGCGGAAATTTTATTTTAGAATTTTCCGAAATGCTGAGACGATTTTGCAATGATTCTTCCTAAAAAA
Organism: Lachnospiraceae bacterium; assembly: GCA_017478245.1. Lineage (GTDB taxonomy): Bacteria > Bacillota > Clostridia > Lachnospirales > Lachnospiraceae > Acetatifactor. The sequence continues at coordinate 7,745 of JAFVDW010000022.1, read as the reverse complement.
ACAGGTTCAAGCTTTTAGCATGGTAAAGCGTAGATACTGAGACACTACAGTTTTATATCTGCTTGTTATTGTCTGTAACCGTATTTCCTTGTGGCTGTGGCGCTCTGTGTGGCGTGTCCTTGGCTTTTTCGGCTTCATCCGCTCGACTGTGCCATAAAGGACTAAAACGGTTCAAAATCGATTCTACGCGTTCATTTTGAAATTGTCAAGGCGCAGGAGAACAGGAGCGGAACCAGTCCGCCCCTACTTTTTGGCATAGAGTTGTAAAAGCTTTTTTACGTTCTCTGTGGTGTGCTCCAACTCCGACATATCCGGCATCTGGTCTAACTCGCGTATTATGACCGTGTAGCCGTGGCGCACTTCCCACGCCCAATGCTTGCGCACGTCGCCCAGTTTTTTAAAATTGCCAATAAAATAGCCCTGTTCATTGCAGGCGGAATACTTAAATCCATTTACTCCGCGCCGTACTCTGATTATGTGTTTTTGGGGTTCATTCTGTGCCTCTCTCCCAGATAATGCCGCCTTGAATGCTTCCAATGTCTGGCGGTGAATTTCCTTGCTCTGCTCGTCCTTGTCCTGCTGTAGCTGCCATTCTAGGACAGAAATGGAACGCTTCAGCTTTTCCACATCCTTCGGAATCTGTACATATAAAGCCATGCTCTCACCTCTTTCTTGTTGTACTGTCCTCTGCATCTGTCCGGGCTTGGAACCGGCGGAACGTGTCCGGCTGCATTACAGCGGAGGGGTTACCCCTCCATCCAGATGTTATAAATTTGTTCCGGCGTATACTCTGCGAACCATGCTACAAGCATTTCTAACCGCTCGCCCATCTCTTCCCAGATGATTTTCAGATCATTTCCGATTGCTTCACAGTCAAGAAACTTCCCAGAAATTCCATAATCAATTTCACTATTTTATACCAACTGTTTGTGATTTTCTCATTCAGATAATTTTTAATATTTGCTAACTTCATATTCTCCACCTTTTAACCTTTCTTTTGTTTTCGGCTTGTTTATACTGCATATCCATTCTTCATAGCCATATCGAATATTCTTTTTGCTATCTTTTGAACTTTCTGTTCTTTCGTTAAGTCTGCTCTTCTTCTAAAATCTCCACAGATTGCTATGTAAAGTTCATTCTCGTTACCCTCATATCTTGTTCCTTTTGCTGCTGCGTTCAACATTTCTTTCATCATGTTTTCCTTTGTCATGGTGTTGTCCTCCTTTATGTGGTGCTGATTGATTTGTTATAATTATAATACACCAATAATAATGTATTTTCAATGTGTAAATACACCAAAAATAAAGCAATTACAATAAAGAAATATTGTGCATTATTTATAATGTAATACTATTGTAAATAAATTAAAAATAATGTATAATAAATAATAATAGATTTGGAGGCGATATAATTGTTCGTATATAAATTTGACGTTTTAGAAACATTAAAAGAGAGCGGATACAATACTACAAGGCTGAGGAAAGAAAAGCTCTTAGGGGAAAATGCTATACAATCATTAAGGGAAGGCGAAATGGTCGGAATTATCGCACTAGATAAAATATGCAGGCTTCTTGATATGCAGCCCGGAAACATTATAAAATATGTAGATGCCAAGGATGACCAAAAAGCATTAAAAACAATGTAATCACATATTGACAATGCACCGAATTTAAAGTATGATATAATTGTCAGGAGGGCAAGGCTTGACGATCCGAAAGGAGTGACTAAGATGGAGGTAATGGAGATGACAGAGAAAGAGCAGGCAGCAATCATGATTGATATTTACACCGATTTACAGAGAATTCAGAAAGCGGAGGACAAGGACAAGGAACTTGCGAACCAACTCCGAAAAGCAAAAGCTAAACTTGAAGCGCTGGGAATAGTCACCGAGAATTTAACAATTGAGTAGAGCAGAAAGGGCGGGCTTGCCACCGCCTTTTTGTTGCTGTCAAGGAGAAAATAGAAAGAGAGGGAGTATAACATGAGCGAAAGAGAGCGAATAAAAGAGGTTATAGATAGATTACCGGAATATAAACTTGCATATGTGGCAAATTTGATTTTGGGCATTGAAAATACTTCTATTGAAGAAGTGGAGCCGGACGAGTGGGACTTGGAAATGATTGCACGAGCACAAAAGAATAATGACGGTTCGGCGGTATCCTTTGATGAACTTCTCAAGAAAGAGGGGCTGACCTATGCCGACTTATAAAATCATTTTTGAGAAAGAAGCGCAAAAATTTCTTGATAAACAAGATAAGACTAAGCGCTTGAGATTATACAAGGCAATTTATAAGTTACCAGAAGGAACGGATATAAAAAAATTAAAAGGTCATAACCTCTATCGTTTGAGGGTGGGAGATTGTAGAGTTTTATATACTATTGATGATTCTATAAGGCTGATAGATATTGAAAATATAGATAATCGTGGAGATGTATATAAAAGACTATAAGCCATGCATAAGAGCTGTTAATAATTCACTTATTAAATGAATATTGACAAGTGAATTTATGCAATGTTATTATTAAGTGAATATTAAATGCACTTAATAAAGGCGGTGATTAAATGCCAAATGTGACAGCGGAAGAGTTGGAAAGATTGCAGAAATCCGAGGAAAAACTAAAGGAACGATACAAAAAGCAGAACGCACATACAAACACTATTTATGACCGCTTAAATTTTACCGTTCCGGCTGGTAAAAAATCAGAGATAGAAGAGGCGGCGAAAACTGCCGGCGTTTCCCTCAATGCTTTCTGTCGGGATGCGGTACTTAAAGCGGTTGCGGATATGTTGGAAGTGTCAGGGCAGGCGCAGGAAGATAGTTTTTCAGATGTGCCGTTTATGAATTAAAAGGAGGGTTACAAAATGCCAGAGATAAGCAGATTTTACGGAATAGTAATTAAAATGTTTTTTAAACCGAAGGAGCATGAACCAAGTCACATACACGCTTTATACGGCGAACATATTGGGATTTTCGACTTGCGGACAATGGAAATGACCGAGGGAGATTTGCCGAAGAAAGCGCAGGAACTTGTAAAAGAGTGGATGAATCAGAACCAAAAAGACTTGCTAGAAATGTGGGATAGTCAGAATTTAAGAAAATTGCCGCCGTTATAAGCGGCTTTTCTGTATGTGTTGGGAGGTGTTTACATGATACCGAGAATAAAGAGTGTAAAACCGTTAAAAGGGTATTTATTGCATGTCATTTTTGATGATGGAAAAAATTGTATTTATGATGTTAATGATGATATAAATACAATAAAGAGTTATGAGGATCTAAAAAATATTCATGGGTTATTTGAACAGGTTCAACTGGATGAAAGCCGTACTTGCGTTTTCTGGAATGATTTTATAGATCTTCCGAGTGACGCGATATATGAAAACGCTTCAATTCCCCACGAAGCTATAAACTGGGATTAAATTATTTCTTGACAGATTGGTTTTATTATGCTTTATAATATACCTATAGAGCAGTGATGTGTTGTAATTAAATATTAACCGCTGGGACTCGGTCCCCTTAACCGGTTGGAATGTCGTGAAAAGCATTCAATGCACTTCGAGTGTATTGGGTGCTTATTTTTATTTCTGGGAGGCATTGGCGATGCAATGCAAAGCTTTTAGTTGTGTTTATGAGATAGATGGAGAATGTGACCAGATCGGCGGCGAGTGTATCGGCGACATGTGCGAGAACTTCGGTGAGTGTATCAGCTGCCAGGATCAGGACCGGGAAGAGTGCGACGGGATCCAGTAACTAATATATTCATTTATATCCCGAGGAGGTGTATATATACATGAAAAACAATACAGTTATAGCGAATAATGGAGCTGAAATATACACCAATAATATATACTTCTATGCGGATCAGTTTATCAATGAGGAGTTGGACGAGGAGCGTAGAAAGGACATATATAATAATGCTAATATCTTTATGGCTATGATTTTATATATATCCGACAATATAGATAAACCAGATAATGATGATATAGAACTATTGGATAGTATATTTAATATATATATACGTCTATGTAGTAAGTATAATATGTCTCCTACATTAGAATGCTTTGCCATGTTAATTAATATTAATCCTACAACTTTTAGTAAATGGAGTAGTGGAGAATATAGGACTAATATATATTTTGATTCTAAAGGGGAGAGGATAAAGGACTTCGCGGCGTGGCAGCTGAACCATAGAGGGGAGGAATACAGGGCGGAACCCAGTACAGCGCATAGCCAGACGGTCAAAAAATGGAAAGAAACTTGTAAAAACTTTTTGATAAATTCCCTGCAGAATTCGAGGGGAACAGATGCAAATAAAATCTTCATCGCCAAGGCTGCCTACGGCATGGTGGAAACTGCACCGGTGCCGGTAGTCAACCAGGAGCAGCACCGCACAGCGGAGCAGATCGCGGCAGATTATGGACCCCAAACGGCACTTCCCGGGGATGTGGAGCCGGATTTCTAGGCAATTTGCACAAGAAAAACGAGACCATGGAAAGGCGTTGGAGCGGATGAGGTCGCGGAAAAGTCCGTAAAATGGGGACAGTTAAGGATTCTACAATCAACTATTCGTGAAAGAAAGGTTTTGCGCATAGTTGGAATGATACCGGAGTGGGGGTTTGTACTGGTTCACCCCCGGGGCTACAACTGAGTACCCTAAGGTAAATTTTAATAAAAAACCCTTTATATTATTTACATACCTACATAGTCCATCTAAATCACATCAGATAAAATCATAAGATACCTCCGAAAGCAGCATTAAAAAATTTTTAAAATAAAAAAGCATGTATGAGGAATCAAGATATGAGGATTGTATCACAGGATCGCCAGCTTTCTATTGATTTTGCCAATTGCGAGATTCGGGCGCAAGGTAGCGTTATCTATCGGCGGATTGATGGTCACAGTGAAGTGCTCGGCGTATATTCGACAGTAGAGCGGGCGGCGGAAGTGTTTGAGGACATTCACAGGGCGTATGCGCCGGTGTACAGCATTTCTGGTAACTTCAGCGAGGAAGAGATCAGGAAGATGCTTGTAAAATCACCAAACATAGTTGCGAACAACATCATTGGCGTATCAAATGCGCAGTTTGTGACTACCTACAGCGACTATGTGTATTATATGCCAGAGAGATAAAAGCTCCCTTAGCTCAGTTGGTTAGAGCAACCGGCTCATAGCCGAACGGTCCCGGGTTCAAGTCCCGGAGGGAGCATTTCATTCAACCACAGATATGCGATAGGGCAGGCGTGGGGTCTATTGCATGATAAGGTTGTCTAAGAATTACGCCGGAAAGAGCTTTCAACTTTCCATTTTGGCACACTTCTTTCAGCCGCTAGGACGATTCTGTTAAGGGCGGAGCGTGACCGCCCGGCGGCTTTCGGCTCTGATAGAGCCTGATGGTAACTAATTGTACTTTTTGGAGTAGAAGATATGGTTATATTTGATCCAATATTCGGTATTTACTTTCTGCCTGTAGTCGCGACATGGGTAGTCATGTACATACAACAATCAAAACAAGTCCTGTCTGGACGAGCATTTAGGTGTCGGTACAATGAGGTTGGGTATCAGGCGCTTAAATCGAGGCACGATGTCCCTGGAAAGTCTGTCAGTTGAAATTTTGCGGAATAAATGATTTGAACAACCTCAAAGCGAAACGGATGCTGGCAGACGAAATACAAAAACTCGGCAAATGTCAGAAAAGACGTTAAAATCCTCTTTTAACTCTCAAAGTCTGTGTGTGGTGGCGGAATAGGTAGACGCATGGTAAGCCTAAGGTAAAGCGACGGAGGATACCCCGAAAGGGATTCTGCTACGAGTACCAGAAGTAGTTCGATAGTACAACCTCATGTAAGGTGCAAATCCTTACCTACAGCATAAGGTTGGTTCAATTCCAACTCAATAGCAGAGGGCTGGTGCGACGGGATTGTGGTTCGATTCCACATGATTTGCTGACAGAATGATTGACAATCGCTGTCTAACTTTGGGAAGAGATAGGCTCATCCGCATGGAAAGGTGGATGTAAAACGGTCAAAGATTCCATAAGTGGACGAGAACCCAATGGTAGAACACAGAGAGTGTTGGATAAAGCCGTGGCAACGTAGGAAGGGGTTCATAGCACCGTGAAATGTGGGGACTATTCGGTGTTGACGGTGGGAAAGACCATTATTTGCGCAAATATGTTTTACCGGTTAGCCCAGTAATAGCGAGTCTTTACGGAAACAAAGACGTGTATTTGCGGAAAGTAGCTCAACGGATAGAGCAGCGGTGCGCACCAGAAAACAGGGAGAGCAAGATTTGGGTTCGAATCCTAACTTTCCGAATTCGATGGTTGGTATTTTTTTGCGGTAAATTGGGAGGGACATATATGGACATCAAGGAATTTGCTCAAATGTTGAACGGTAGGCAGTACGCTTATCCACAATTCACCAAAGAGGAACTACAACTTGCTAAAGAGAATAACTTTGTCATTGTCTGCGGTGCATCTGATGACCTCATGGAGTTTTATGGTGCCATGGAAGACGAGGGTGGCTGTTTTGACGGTGGTGAGGTATGGTTTAACAGAGGCAGGGTAACCGGTGGACCTATCACAACGGGTGAAAAGTGCATTGAGGCTCTATGGTGCGACAAAGAAGCTGTTGACAAAAATGGACAGGTCATCACATGGACATATAAAACGGACATTCCCCATGAGACATTTATGATTTATGAGGATGATGAGCCGTATTGTCAGGCGATAGTATTCAGGTTGGAGGATGTGTGATGAAGTTTTGTTTCGGAGATATTGTTGTCGTTGATGGTGACGAGATAGGTGTAGTTGTAAGAAGTTGGGTGGGTTTATCCGACAGAGAGCCAAACCATGATGTTTATGTCCGCATGTACGATGGGATTAAGAACTACAAAGAGAGCGAGATGCAGAGGTACATGGTGCGTCATAAGTACCTCAGCGAGGAAGAATTGGAATATCAGAGGAATGCAGTGTTAGGTCTTTGATATTTCAACACAGGCAGGAGACTCTAGGGTATTGGGGAGTCTGGGGGCAAACGCAGTAAGTCGAAGGTGGGCAAGACAGCGAAATCCCAAAGTGATACAGATTGAGTAAATATATTTCGCCCAGAATGTCCAGAACGTCAGCGGCAGAGAGGAGTTGACGTATAGTGGGCGTTTCGGAGAAAAATCGGGCGATTGTAAATTCCATAAAGCAGACAGACCTAAATTCCTACAAGGCGCTCCGTGACCTTCTGGACATGGCCATGGTGATCGCCGACGAGGACAGCGACAATGATCTTGCCTACGCCCTGAAGCTGACTTCCTTCGTCAAACGTAAGATTCCGACACTTCCGGCGACGGTTGATCTGAATACTTTGTACTGGGACACGCTGAAATTCGAGGCACCACATGTTTTTGAGAGTTTTCTGCTCTACATGGACAGAAAGCGCAAGCCTAAGAAGCGCTTTTACCAGCCGAGGATGCGCACGCTGAACGTCGTGGCGCAGGATCTGCAGGACTTGGAGGACGGCAAACTGGACTTTTACGGTCTATCATTGCCGCCCCGCGTTGGAAAAAGTACCATCTGCATCTTCTTTCTGGCATGGGTAATCGGTAGACGGCCGGATAGTCACAATGCAATGTCCGGGCATTCGGGAATCCTGGCTGACCGATTCTACACAGATGTATATAAACTAACTACAAGCGATGAATATACATTTTCGGAGATTTTCCCCAATGTTAAGAAACCACAGACATCATCAGATA
>JAFVDW010000001.1 GCA_017478245.1 Lachnospiraceae bacterium | reverse complement strand
CGATCTGCAAGAAGGAAGAAGCGAATATCAAAGAAGAATGTGCCAAAGAATCAGGTGCAGACGGTTACGGTTGATGTGGCTCGGGAAGTGGAAAGTGGCATGAGAGCAGTCATTGTAATGCTGGAAAACCAGACGGACATTCACTATGCCATGCCGATCCGGGCATTGAACATAGAGGCGGTTGCGTATCATACGCAGTGGCAGCAGGCCGCAAAGATACATAGCGAGAAAAAAGATATAAATGGTTTGGAATATCTTTCCGGTTTTGCGAAAAATGAGAAAGTAAAACCTGTGCTTTTGCTTGTTTTGTACTGGGGACAAGAGCCGTGGAATGGACCGAGGTGTTTGAAAGATATGATCAATTTAGAGGCTTATCCGGAGGAATTGAGAGAATTGATCATTGATTATCCCCTTCATCTAATTGAGGTGCGGCGGTATGAGCGAGCGGAGGAATTTAAGACGGATTTGAAATATGTTTTTGGATTTTTGCAGCATGACAATGATATGGTTGAATTAGAACGATATTTGGCAGAGAACGAGGAGGCTCTGGGGAACTTGAGTCTGGATGCCTATGATGCGATCAGTGCCATGAGTCACTCAGATGAATTACAGCGGGTAAGGGATAAGTATCAGGTAGTAACGGAAAATGGGAGGAAACAGGATATGTGCAAAGCGATCAGGGACATGATCAAGGATGGAGAGGAACGAGGAATGCAGCAAGGAATGCAGCAAGGAATGCAGCAGGAATTGGTTAAAAACATTGATAATATTATGCGAAATTTACATATGGACTTGCGAGCGGCCTGTGCAGCCTTTGAGGTTAGTGTTACGCAGTATGAGGCAGCGAAAAGAGGGGGGAAAACCTGATAAAAGAGTGGTATAGATAAAAGAGTGATATATAAGTATATGTCAATATACAAAAGATCAAGCAGCTTAAAATCAAGCTGCTTGACAATCCGGCCATTCAGTTGTAATGATTTCAAATTCAGTGGCAGAGAATCCCGTATTTCAATATAAAGCTGACAATTAAGATAACAGTCAAGTCAACAATTAGGTTAGCAATCAAATTAACAATAATAATTTAATCCGTAAACACCATGACCCAATAAACCACATATTCATCATTGGTATAGACGCATCCCACACCGGCGTGGTTGAAACCGCTGTGCATGATATTGGCGCGGTGACCGGCGGAGTTCATCCAACTGTCAACAACTTCTTCGGGGCTGATTTGACCGGCGGCAATATTCTCACCAGCGGCATGATAATAAACTCCATATGCATCCATGAGGTCAAAACAGCTTCCGCCATCAGGGCGAGTGTGGGAGAAATAATTGGTGATCTCCCGGGCACGTTCGGCAGCAACGGCATTCAGTTCGGCGGTCATAGTAAGAGCCCCTAGACCTTCATTTGCGCGCTCGGCGCTGCAAAGAGCAACCACCTGTGACAGAGTGTTGCCGGATTGGGAAGAAGCGGATTGGGCCGCGGCTTCTTCTGACTGTCTGGCTTCCTCAGCAAGGCGCGCTTCCTCTGCGGCTTGCGCGGCAGCCGCGGATTCAGCAGCAGCTTTAGAAGCAGCCTCAGCTTCTGCCTGCTTGCGAGCCTCCTCTGCAAGTCGGGCTTCTTCAGCAAGACGCGCTTCCTCGGCGGCTTTTGCAGCCGCGGATTCAGCCGCAGCCTTAGAAGCAGCCTCAGCTTCTGCCTGTTTGCGAGCCTCCTCTGCAAGCCGGGCTTCCTCTGCAAGATGTCCGTCTTCCACAGCCTTTGTGGCAGACTCGGACATGTTGTTTGCTTCAGCGCCTGTAACCAGAGCAGGATCTTCGATGATCGTGGCAGCATTAGCTGTAGTCTTAGTCCGGGCTACAGGATCCTCGATCACAGCATCCATTGTGTCTGTTTCTATGGTGGAATCCCCAGCGAGGGAATCTTCAGTGGTGACAAATTCTTCGTCCAGTCCACTGCCACAACCGGTTGCAAATATTGCAGCTATCAGCAGAGCGGTAAATGTCTTCTTTTTGAACCATAAATGTTTCATAGTGTTTCCTCAAAATTTCTTCAATCTTAGAAATAAGTTAGAAAAAGATAAAAAAGTTTATTTCAGTATATCGTATTTTATGTGATTTGGGAATAGCTAACTTTTTGGTTGTAGATTCCTAGCAGATTTTTGCCAGAAGGCCTGTCAGGCATTTTAGAGTCAGAAAACCTTGACGATATGCTGTTTATGGCTTAAAATAGAAGCTGAGATAGTGCGCGCTTTTTTAGATAATTAAAGGTTCAAAGTTTTTTTGCCGATATACAAAGGGAATTATATTACACAAGTATTGTTTGTGAAGAGGAGTTTTTGGAGCAGAGGTGGCAGTGTATGGATAGCAGACTTCTGAAAAATATGTCGCGGGCAGTTGAACCGGCGGAAATATCGGATCGGGAATATTGGCAGCAGGAGAGGCAGAAGATTGTATGGGATTTTCTGATCTTTTTTGCGGCTGTGGTTATTATTGCGATTGCTGTCAGAACAGCAGCATGGTTTGCCAGTAACAGAGAGGTGAGCGGGAGTAACATGGTGGTGTCCGTTCAGAATGACATGTTCGAACTGCGTGTAGCAGGCAATAATGTAGTGGACGGAAATATTAATTCCTCGATCAATATTTTTTCCAAAGCGGACGAAAACAATTATGCTCGCGGATTGACAGATGCTGACGGTATCCCGGTTGAAGCAGGAACGGGGTGGCAGGGGGCTGATGTGCCAGCAGGCTATATGACGGGGGAAGGAAATGCTACAATCAAGTGGCGGTTGACCAACGAAGATATGAAGGCCGGTATAGGGCCGAATTCTCAGGGGGCTTTTACCTTTTATGTGGTACCCAAATCTACGGGCACATTGACAATAAACTTTGAGCTTGGCATTCGGGGGTACATGGCAGAACAGACGAAGCAGGAGGATGGGACATATAATGTTAGTTCCCTCACAGAGATTTCAACCATTGATAATTCTACGCAAAATGCGATAGAAAACGCCAATGCAGTGGGGTATCTGAACAGTCATATTTTGTTCTTTGAGGAACGGACTGAAGAGCCGCCCTATGCATATAGTAAATTGTGTGATAAAAGCGGTTTTCAGCGCACTTTTGAAAATGTACAGAAGGATGTGCCGATACCGGTGACACTTTACTGGATTTGGCCGAACACGCTGGGACAAATGGTTTTTGCTGCATCGGAGAACGGTGGACGCATTGCTGTGGCGGCGGATGCAGGTGAGGAGAATGGTACAACCAAGGTCCAACTACAACAGTATCTTCTGGATGAAGCTACCGTGTTGTTCAAGGGAGTTAGTAATCCCAAGTCGCTGATGTCGGATATGGAGACGGTTAATGAGGAAAATATTTATACGTTTAATCGCAATAAGCTGAGGACAAATTATTCAATTTTGAGTATGGGATATAATGAGGCGGATCAGGCTGTGGGTACAAGGATCCAGTATATGTTGCTGATCCTGACAGCCTCACAGGGCTAGCCGGAAAGGAGAGAGGTATGAGACAGAAAGCCGGTGATCCGGAACATCAGACCGGGGAAAAGAAAATACAGTTTATCATAGCGGCTGTCTGTACAATGCTTCTTGTGGTGGGAATCCCTGTCTATGCATGGTTTAAATCACAGCGGGAGATCGCGAGGTTTGAACGCATTGATGCACCGGATGTGCTGTTCATTACAGCTGCTCATGCAGAGGATAGTATTTATCTGAAAATGGGTGGTATTGATGTCAAGGCCAACTGGAAAAATGGTGATGGTACCAATGCAGGACAGATGCTGTATATAGACTATGTATTTGCAGTTGCAGGGGAATATGTACCCCAATATACTTTACAGATGGCACATACCACTAATAATCAATATACTTATGAAATTTATGAGGCTGCTGTTACGACAGAAGAGCCTGCATCGAATAAAGTGGAAGGAAGAGATTATATCATTTATGCGCCGAAAAATGATTGGGCATCAAAGCTTCCGGATAGTTTAAAAAAACCGGCGGGCAGTACACTTTATTATTCCGTGGGAACAAAGGTGAACGGCGCGTATTTGAATCAGGATAACACGACAAAGCTGGCAGAGGGGACTTATCATGATTTGACGTATGAATACTCAAAATATTCAAGTGAGGCGGATAGTAGAATAGAGATTCACTCAGAACCATTGTATTGGCAGAAAACAGGAATCTCTGTTACTGGTGATAAGACACCATTTTATCATGAATATATACTAAGAATTAAATGGGATGCGGAGGCAAGCAAAGAATATAAAGATACAGATATCATCTGTATTACGGCAAAAGCAGATTAAGCGCCACAGATGAAATATGTGGAATATGTGGAATACGATAATTGGGAAAGGAGAGCAGTAAAATGCAAAAACTGAAAAAATTCTTTTATAAGCATGGCATTACAGCATGGCTGATCGCATCAGTGTTACTGCTTGCCTCCTTTATCTCTTATGCAGAATATGTTGAGCAACAGAATCGGGTCAAGAGAGTAGTGGCAAATACTTCAGAAAGTGGACAAATGTTTGCGTCAGATTACCTGGTAGTGGGGAGCCCGGCAGCACGCAAGATTCCGATTTCAGAAAATGAAGAGGCTTGCATTATCGATTTCAAAATTTGGAACTATGATCCTGCTGATGCAGTAAAATATTATGATAGATCGCTTACTTATACGCTTACAGCCCAGCTTGTGGACGGAAGTGGAACCAAGATCATACAGAGCGCTTTAGGAAATAGAGAGATTGGCATCAAAAAAAATGCGGATGAAAGTTACACAATGTTTAATAGTTATGATGCTGAAAATGGCTATATGATTACATTTTCTGGACTGAATTTTCCAGGCACCACTAAAGGAGAACATAAATATCAGGTTAAATATGATAAAAGTATGTTGACAGATGGTTCAAATATTTATGTCAAACTAACAGCCACGCCGGATCGCACACAGAATCGGGATTTGAATCCGATTACGGCAACGCTGGGGGTGACCTCACAAGTGGCAACTTTGGTGCAGGGCTGGAGCGGTGAATTTAATGATGATAAGAATTTCAATGATTATGATGGTTTCAATTATGTTATCAGCGGCAATGGCGAGATGAGGCTGACATTAAGATGGAGACCAGATAGACTGGAAATTAATAAATATTTTTTTGAAGATATTGCCGGAGACCTTCAGCTGACAAATGGGGAAGCGGTTACGGTAATGGAGCAAGAAGGTATAACATGGAAGTGTGTTACCATCAATGTAAAATCGGAGGATACAATTGTAGATGGGGAAGTGCAACGAAAAGGTGTTAATCGGTATGATATCCAGTTTTATATGACAAATTCTGATATGGGTAACTATACTAACTGGAATGATGTAAAAGATTATGTGATTTTGGAGAAAAGCGGATCATAAGTATTTCGGCGCTTCTGAGGTGTAGGAGTGAAGTGTATGAATAGAAACAGGCAGAAACAAAAGAATAATAAAAAACAAAAGAATAGTAAAAAACTAATATGTTTTATATTGGTCGTGGCGTTACTCGTGGCAGGTGTTCCGTCAGGACTATTTGAGGGGCTTTTTGCGCCCGGACGGACGGTGAAAGCAGATGATGTTGTATACCCGGATATCAGTGACAGCGTAGCCTGGAAGTCAGAAAATATCTATACGATCAATGATATAGACAGTCTTGTTATGTATTCTCAGGCATATTATTCTCATGCAGCTGGACATCAGAATGATACGGTGATTCTTGCGTTCGGAACAGGCGATACCACGTTGGCGATAGAAGGTTTTTTGCCCATCGGAACATCTGAGTGTCCATTTAAGGGCGTTATCAAAATATCTGCTGCGTCCAACAATAAGCTGCGGATTGCGGATGCATTCTTTGACTATGTATATGATTCTGTCCTAATTATTAATTCTACGGTTAATGTGAGCGGTGGAGATGCAGAGGAAGGAAGCGAAAAAGCGCTGACCCTTGCAAGAACAAGGGACGGAACCGGAGCACCTATGCTGGCAAGGCATGTAATACATGATGACGAAAATGAAACTGTTCGCAGATGGATAGTAGATCTTGAACCATATGATAATATAGAGCAGCAGAGTACAGATTATTGTGATTTTGCGGGCATTATCGGTGAGATGGATTCTGATGCGAAATTATGTCTTGTTGTAGAGGACAACAGCAATGGGAATATTTATGGCACGTCTGATGTTGGTTATCTCTGTGGAAGCATGGCTGCGGGCAGCAGTTTGACCATCGAATCCGTCACCGGTTCAAACACAGGCTATTACATTTCTACCACAAACGGTAATGCAGGTGGGCTGGTAGGAAGAATGGCTTATGATGCAGAACACGGAGCAGCTACACTCACCTTGAAAGCAGGTGCACTCAACAGGTCAGCGACTGTAACGGCTGGGGGAGATGGAAATTATGCAGGTGGTATAGTTGGCGAAAATGACCGCGGAGAGATTGTCTTTGCAGGTGATATGGAGAGTACTGCTTATACGATCACTAATACTTTAGTAGGTGTTGCGGGCGCAGGGGGCGTTTTCGGGTATTATGAGACAGAGGCAGTAACTTTTGATGTAAGCAACTATAGCATTAATACGAAGGTAAATGGAACCGGCTCTGTGGGCGGTCTGTTTGGTGTGCTGCAGAATCTTGATGGTGCAATTGCGATCAGTGCCACAAATGATTCTAATAAAACGATTACAGTGGATCATGCTGATGGAGCGGACGTGAACTATGGTGGATTGGTTGGTAAGTATCTAGCAAGTTCACTTGCGGATTCATTGACAATAGGAAAGTCTGCCGAGGAGAATTATGGTGTAGCTGCCGTAACAAAGAAAAGCGGGGGAAATTATGTTTGTTATGGCGGAGGGGTTGGTCTAATTGACAGCCTTGCATATGTGAAATTTTGTGGATTTAGTTTGGAAGCCGATAATGCAGGATCTTTGAGCCGTACCAATCTTGTGCCGTTTGGCGGTCTTGCAGCGAAAGCAGACAGGGTGTTTATAGACGCGGAAAATGTGAAGGTGTCTCTTAAAAATTGGAACAATAATACGTTCCGCGGCGGTGGTCTTGTCGGGTGGATGGAAAAAGGGGCGCTGCGTCTGAAGGGTGAAATAGATTTGTCACAGGCCAGGGCAAGCTGGACCGATTGGAACAGCGGCTCATACTATATAGGACAGATTATTGGATACAGAGATGAAGTGCTTGCTTTCGCGGAGGCAGGTACAACCATCAGCAGACCGGGTGTATTGGTGGATGACATCGGTTCCTGGGGGGAAGTGATCCGATTTGACGATACAAAATTATTGCAGACGGATGTATTACATGTAGATGAAACAGCCCATACAGTGACGATAGAACCCACTAACGCTACTATCAGCAATGTGGCGGATTATGCTAAGACGTCACTTTGTTTTCAGATTGATCCGGATGAGGTGGTGCAGTTCAGGAATGCCACCTATACGTCGGCTATGATTGCAGCCTCCACCATCACATTAACAGGTGATGTGGATTTGAAAGGCACCGGTTTGATAGGCTTTACCAGAGATAGTCTGTTCAGTGAGAGCAATGATGACATAGATGTGGAAAAATGCGTGTTCAGAGGCGTGCTGGATGGAAAGAATCATGAGATTGTACTTGATATTGGTGGAGCGAACGGATATATATATCAGCATATTTACAACGGTCTTTTTGCCTATGTGGATAATGTGACAGTCCGTGACCTTACATTGAGCGGTAGTGCGAATCTCTATGTGTACCGCGGGACTATGTATACTGGCGCATTGGCGGCTAAAGCGCAGAATGATCTCACAGTGAGCGGTATCAAGGTTAAGACGGTATTTACGCACAGAGGGACGGATAACAGGGTTTATCTTGGGAGACTGCTAGGAGAAGCGACGGAGACTATTGGTTCCATTTCTATTTCAGACAGCGATTTCAGCGGTGATATTACTGGGGACAATAGAGGGAATACAACTTCGCTTGTCAATACCTGTATTGGCGGTGTCATAGGACGGATTAGTCACCGATCCAATCAAGAGCGAGAGTGGAGTTTTACGGATGTTGCGCTGTCGGGAACCATAGAGAACACTTCCGATAGAAATGCACAGATCATAGGAGGTTTGATCGGGTATATTCAGCCGTACGCTGCCGATACAAATAAGTCTGTGGACCTATACAGCGATAGGATTCTTACTTTGAATGGCGTGGTAGCTGATGATCTGGTGGTTCATGGTAAAGTATGGCATGACAATACAAATACGCTTTCAAGCGGAGGATTGCTGGGGTATGCCTGGTATAATACGGATGTCCGAATGGTTGGGAATGGCGTGACGATTAAGGGAAACTCCGAGGTCGAAATGGATAATGAGTACTCCGGCTATGGTGACATTGGAGGTCTGGTTTACGCGGGCACGGGATATTGGCTGGTGGAGAAGTTGGATATCACAGGGCTTACAGTAACTGCGCCCACGGCGAAATCCTTCGGTATGATTGTGAATAAGGGTTGGGTTTCCAAAAATGAAAATGGTGATAATCAAAATTATTATACCAGTGGCTGGCGGTCTGCGATTTATCTCGATGTGCGCAGTGATGCTTATCATATCGGAGATGCTGTAGATCTGAGCAATCTGCAGTCGGAAGTGGTGTTTGATGAGCTTGTGGCTTACAGCGCATATTATGAGGAGAGTGAAGGAAACAGATATTCCACAGACAGTCTCTGCAGACAAAAATCGGATATCATGCGCAATGGTCAGGGTATCATATCGATCCAGACAGGGCTAACCATGGATGGCAGCCAGGCGAGTGGCAGCTATCAGGCGCAGACGGAGCGCGGAAAAGACGCAAACCCATACACCAGATATTATTATAACCTTTCAGACATTATGGATAAGGATACAGCATCTTTGAATGATTCCCAGAAACTTATGAGCTGGGGTGTCAGACAGTATGCATGCAGAAATCTGCAGAAACATTTCAAGGATCCCTTTTCTACCGTCAAGATCAATAATGTTAATATGACGGATATAACAAATGTGACTTATAATATGCAGGGGTATAGTTGGTATCCGGTCAATCTGGACACACTAGTACGGGTGAACGGAACATTTCGTTTTTATAATCAGGAATTTGAGGGCAGCGAGGCTCTGACCGCAGATAAGTGGTCTTCCCATGAGGCAACGCAGCATTATCTCATGCAGGATGGATTGTTCTATGACATGGGCAAAAGCCTGGTAGTAGGTGATGTGGTGTTACAGGGAACAATCGGCACGGATTCAACTCCGACTTCTACCTCTGCCGGGACAGGTGCACTGATTTACGGAATTATCCGCGGAGGCACTTCTACAAGTCCTTTGATGTTGAATGTTGCAGGGAACATCAGCTTGGACGGAATCCGTGTGTATGACCTTGTAGCTGATGGATATGCGCCATTGCTAATCAATCAGATCGGGGACTATACAACCCTGAATATCAACAATGTTACCACTACATCGGCGTATCAGACAGGTTCCATAAGCTCTGCGGCTACCAGCCTGATCGGAAACGCAGGGATTAATTCTAATTCCAAGAATATTAATCTGACTTTCAGTGGGATAAAGCTGGATGCCAGAAAAGAGGCGAATACACCTGCGATTAGCAATGTCTCCGGCAATGGAGACGGATATAATACGGCGAAATCCATTTTCACCAAATCGACACTTTTGAATCAATTTCAGTTTGCGTCTGGCTCCTCCGGTGTATATAACTATACATGGAGTGAGGACTGGGGAAGCGGGGACAGGAATGTAACCTATGGTTCGGAGTTGAACGATAGTACTTATCGGAATCAGTATTATGGTTGGGAACACCAGTATTATGAATCCAGTATATTTACAAGCTATAACGACAACAATGCATCTGCTAAAGGGGATTTTTCAGCTTTTCTTCCTTACGTGTATGAGCGGGTCGATTTGGAATCTGGCAAGAATCAATTGAAAGTAAATCATGGCGCATCTACGATCTCCGGTTGTGGTACTTATAACGATCCCTACATGATCGGAAACGGAGACTTGGAAACAATAGCGGATATTTTGAATGGTAGTACCAGCGGTACGATCCATTTGCCGGTTAAGTATCAGTATGACAATACAAAGAAAACAGAGGTTATAGTAGCCCTGAGCAATACAGATTTGCTGGCAACAAAATGGTGTGACACTCCAACAGGCTCTAAGGTGACACATGCGCCATTTAAGTATGCAGATGGGAAATACAGGGAGATTAACATAAACCAGGAGACGCAGGAGGTTTCTTTGGTGACAGATGGAGCGGCTTATGACGCACAATATGTCAGAAATTATTTGGCAGGTGCCTACTATCAGTTGAAGGAGGATATTCAGCTTTCTACGGATTTCATTGGTTTGGGTTCTGTGAACACATCTCTTGATAATTATACCTCTACTGCGTTCAGAGGGGTTATTGTAGGCGGTGAAGGTACCAAGATTGTCAACAAGAGCAACAATCCCTTGGTGCGTACCAGCTATGGTTGTGTGATAAGAGGAATCTCTATAGAAGTAAATGCCAATATTGTAAGAAATCAGATAGAAAAGGAAACTTTCACAGAGGGAAATGCATGTGAAAACTATGGTGCAGTCATAGGGCAAATCCTGGGCGGAGACAATATTATAGATGGTGTTTCTGTCAAGTTTGCGGAGAATTCTAAGATCACTTTAAAGGGCGCTTATGCACAAATAGTTCCGGTGGGAGGCTATGTAGGCGTGCTTTTAAATGGTGCACTCATTTTCCGGAATATGAAGAATTTAGGGGAGACGGATGCGAATGCAATTACGGGGATTGCAGCGAGTACAGCCATCGTGAAGGACAGTAACGGAAATACAATTTCAACTGCTTCCACAAACAAAAAATGGCTCTATGTGAATCCTATTGTTGGCAGAGTCATAAACGGATATGCAGTGGCAGAGGAGAATGAATATCGGTATAGCGAAGACGGTTCCAGAGGAACCGCTGTCACTATGCGTAACGGTACTAAGAATTATTCTATTACGGATATCAAGAAACCCACTACAGATGCGGAGAAACTGGATGTAGGCACATATGTGGCTATAGAGGGTGCAAGTGATGCCAATATGCACAAGACCACAGTTTATGTGCCGGATGATCAGGCATTATTTGTGTTGTCTTCATTGATCCATAGCAGGGTCACAACTCATTGTTACAAGGATGATAAGAATGGTAGTTTCAGTGTGTGTACGCCGAGTAATACCAATGAGCGTCCTTATGGAAACTATAAGACGACACATGTGGCGCAGTATGACAAAGTGGGCAATGTGACATCCAAGGCAGATTCCGATTACACATTGTCTCTGAGGGATACATATACTATACCTGGTAACAATGCATCCAATGTTTTGGTGCCGTATCTGGTTGAAAACTATACCAGTAAAAACGCAGACAACCAGTATGGGGTATTTTGTATTAGTCATAGATATACAGTATGTGATATGGAGTTTGGCGGGGAAGCGTCTTCTTATCATTTGCCAGACGGGTTTAAGGGGATTGGAAGTCTAACTTATAATTCAAGCAGTCGCGGGCATCAGACGGATCTTACAATTAGTCTGCATAAGTTGGCGGGGAATTCCAAATTGATTGAACTCAATATGTCTCAGACTGTTTATGAGGATGGTTTTGACAATTATCTCCCTATCAGTGATTGGGAAACGGCAGGTTTTGGGTTGTTTAATACAGTTCGCCAGAACAGGATTGATGCAGGTAGTGTGGTGCTTGATTCAGAGAATTATAAAATGAAGGATTTCAGCTTGACTGGAAAAGTCGATTTTGACGTGTATGTGCATGATGCAGATAATGGGGAGCTGGACTGTTATTATGATAATGTCAAATCAAGCAAATATGCCAGCACGGGTGCGGTGGCAGGTCTTTTTGGTGCCGGAGAAAAAATACGTGGGAAATTGAATATAGAGAATGTCAAGCTCTCCAATATGGAAGTCAATGGTATCAGGATGACAGGGGGATTTTTCGGCTACATATACGGCGGAGGGAATGATATTTACAATGAAGTTTATGTGAAAAATTGTACAGCAGATAATATAAATATATCATCCTGTGAATATGCGGCCGGATTTGCTGGCTCGGTAAAGGGATATTCTTTCTATTTTGATGGTTCCGACAGCGAGGAAAATAGTGGAAGTTTTACATTTGATCACATTACAAATTATTTTAAGTGCGGTTCTTGGCAGTACAATGGTGCAGCGGGGATTATTGGTTATGCAGAGAATGATGATGGGATGGAAATCATCATAAAGAACGTGGACATCGGGAGCAAAGATGCAAATTCTCATAGTGAGATTGGCTATGCTTCAGATACGACCACAGACTATTGGCACAGTGGCTGGCGTGATGTGAGCACAGGCGGGATTGTGGCAGTAAATTTAAATAAGTCTCTGGAGATTGATAATTGTAATATCTATAATGTTAGCCTGTATGGACATCGGGTCGGCGGAATGGTTGCCGGGAATGCGTACAACTGGAATCAGTTCAAAATGGAAATCACAAATTCCAGTGTGTATACCAACAATGGAGCTGTGATTGTGAGTGATGCCAATGATGATGCAAGAGCTGCGGGCGGTTTTGTGGGATATGCAGGAATGACCAAGAGCGACACGGTTGATAAGTCCGGACTGTATATTGACAATTGCCTGGTAGAAGGTTATACCATAAAGGACAGCCGGCGTGTCGGAGCCATCTGTGGCAGTCATTCTGTTAACACAACTTATGGGATGCCTACGACTCTGTTGAGCAATATCAAGATAAAGAATTGTACACTGGTGTGCAATAGGCAAGCCGGAGGTATGATTGGATATCTGAATATTCCGATCAATGGTTACAATATTTTGACGGAAAACATTCAGTTTGAGCGGTACGATGGTGATACAAGTAAAGAGGTAGAGCTTTATGGACACATTGTAGGCGGCAGTGAGACTAAGGACATCAAGATTGCCGGTTTCTCCCGTCAGGGAACCATATACAGGGAGCAGATGGTAGGAAATCTGGCAGACACCAATGCGAACAGATATGGGGCCAATGGCTATGTTATCTTTGCGGATTATCAAGGGGCAGCAGGAAGTGATTCCACCCGGAGTACAGATCGCTCTGATATAAACAGTAACTCGAATGTGGCTTTGGCAGGCACGGATAATTTTCCGTATGTTACATCAAGCCCGAAACGAAGCATCTCAGCCACCCAGTTCCTTACCGGTGATGGTGTGAGTACAAGCACATTGACTTACGATGGCTCGGTACTCAAGAAAATTATTGATGATTCCGGTATAGATTTAAATGCGGAAGTTGCAGCGAAGCAGGATAAGGTATTTTCTACAGCAGTGACAGGCTCCTATAAGAATACTTATACGAGCATTGGTAAGGGTGCGATAAAAACCCTTGTGACGGCTCTTTCCACAAATGGGAAGTATGCGGATTATCACACAGAGATGGGCACACAGGCGGGAGTGAGTTCAGCATATAGGTTTCCTGTCATTGTCATTGATGATGCAAATAAGGAAACAACCACGACTTTGTTAAATACTTATCTGCAGCTATTGACCAATACAGACTATAACTTTGCAAGAGGGACATTGGCAAATGGCACAACGTCTGCAAGTAATATTTTTAAGGTAGAGTTGGGAAAATGTACTTACAATACAACGACCGGTGAATTTGATGCAGATTTTACAGAGGGTGTTTCCTGCTTAAAGAATGCGGATGGAAAGCATTTTTATATGGCGAAGGAATACGATACATCCAGTCTGACAGGGCAGTTTTCCTTGATTGATGTACAATTTTTGAATCCGGCAGACACAACAAAGGTTGCCTATCATCTCTATGTGCCTGTCTTGGTGAAAAAAATGATGCTTTATGATTTTGATATCTCGTTTATGCCGGGCACTACCTATCGGATGGCGCCGTATGAGGCAGAAAGAAATAATGATCTGATCGAGAACCTTGGTAATCCCGTTACCTTGGAGGCGAGGTATATTTACAGACAGACGCTGGAAGAGTGGCAGAATGCTGTAAATGCAGGAGAAAGTCTTCTTAGAACCTATGATAAAAAACTGGAGGTAATTGAGCATGCGGGAGCGGGGCTTCCGGATGGAACCCGTATGGTGCTCGTAGATGCAAACAATCACAATAAATTTTATTATGGAAGTCTGGAAGATAATGGTGTATATACACGGGGAACAAATAATTATCTGAATCTGAACAAGTTTAAAGATAGTGGAAATAATGTTTTCCAATCCTTACAATTTAATGACTTTTTTGATGCGGTTGCGACTGTAGACAATAGTAACGGTATCTTTAAAAGACTGGATTCTTCAGCAGATGCAGCAGTAAAGGCAACAGATGGATATTACTATAAGTTAATTGAAGAAGAGGAGGAGTACGAAGGGGATCGCTTTAATGTTGAGTTATCTTATAAGGAGGGTGTGACAGATAACAATGGATTTATTCAAGAAGATTATTATGTTACCTTCTACACGAATGCGATAGATGACTCCATTTACCACCTTGAATTTACAGTTCCGGCGACTTTTGGTGTAGCAACCTATCCATCTAAAGTAAGATTGCCAGGAGGAAGGGGGACAACACATCTCTTTACAGGCGATATTTATACCAGTACTTTCCGTATCAGTAATCCAAGTACGCCGCATGAGATTAGCTTGGAAATGAATGATTCCATAGGTGCAACCTTTACTTCTACGGTAAAGCTTACGGCAAATGCAGGTCCGATTATCGAAAGATACTTGGATATGGATTCAGTGAACATTTATCAGAGTTTCCTGATTACGCTGAACCGTCAGGAAGATGAGAACATTTCCCGAAAGGGAATTCGCGCCGTGCCCACTGTATCGGTTAGCAGTTATACCATAGATGGGCAAGATGTTACAGATACAATGACACCGGTGAGTTTGGCAGCAAAGACAGTAACATCCAACTATATAGAACTTCGGAATAATGAAAATCTGAAGTCTTATCTGAAGGCAGCATACGGGAACGGCAGTGTAGTTACGATTGCGGCGACGTTTTCCTTGAAATACAATTCCGAGGAGGATATAGTGGCACAATTCCCGACACGTGATGCGAACCAGATTGAAAGTACGGTGATCGGTACAAAGATCGGTGGTTCCTCAAATATTTCTGCGAATGCTTCTTCAGCCGCCTACAGTAAGATGTTCCATGCGGCGGAGGATAGTACATTATATTATTGTCGACTTGCACCCACAGCCAGTCTGATTTACAGTTCGGATGATGCGACAAACGAGAATGGTGAGTATTACCAGTTGGGTATCAATGCCAGAGAATTATCGGACATGGAAATACTGAATGGTTATGTGGATATGAAGACACTGGCAACATACAATGTGGTTCAACTTGCAGACAGTGATGTTGCTGATGCTCAAAGTATGAAGATTACTTTAACGATGCATCGCAAGGAGGCAGATGGCAGTTATAACACAGAGGAAAAAATAGCCATTGCTGACTATATCAAAGCAGATACTTTAATGTTTAGGAACAAGCGTGACGAGGTGCTGACAAAGTCCGGTTCTTCTACAGCGGATACTTTTGTCTATGTTGTGAATGATCCGATAAACGTTTTGGATTATGATGCCGATAATAAGTTGTTTAAGATACCGGTTACTTTCGCGGTTTATACTGGTTCAAACAATACGTTTGAAGGCAGCGGACGATATTATGCCAATTATATGGTGCATTTGGAGGTGAAGTTGTATGATGGCGAGAATGCAGGAGGCAATCTGATCGGTGGTTCTACGGCGGACGATCATGTGATCTATTCAAATGCAAAAATTTTCGCGGAAGTGATTGATACCAGTGAATAGAAAGGACAACAGTCAGAGCAGAACAATCTAAACCAAGGCAATCACAAAGTTATAATCAAAAATGGCAGGCATTGAAAATGAAATGTTTCGATGCCTGTTATTTTTTTGCTTAAAATGTGCTACACCGTATGGTAATACACAAGTGGCATAGCCTTTGTTTTGTGATTGTATGCAGAAAAAGGTGTTCTGAAACGGGAACCACCACTTGACGGAACCGCCTCCTAAAGCTATTATGGAACAGAGTGGAAGACGGATAGGAGGAAAAGGTAAGTGAGTAAGAAGAAAAATAAGATGCAAGGGAGTGCCGCGCATAAAAATGATCAGCAGGGTAATGTGGTAAAAAGTAACACTACACAGAGTAAGCAAGCCCCAAATAGTACTACGCAAAGTAATGTAGCACAGAGAAATATCACACATAGTAACGCAAAGCAAAGCAGCGTCAAGCAGAGTCATGCCGCACTGGGCGAAGCCGGAATCTATGATGCGAGGACCTTGGGAACGACGAAAATGTTATTGCTGGGGTTGCAGCATATGTTCGCCATGTTCGGGGCGACAATCTTGGTGCCTATGCTGACAGGATTAGATGTGTCCACAACACTTTTGTTCGCGGGATTGGGGACGCTGCTGTTTCATTTGATTACCAAGGGGAAGG
>JAFVDW010000021.1 GCA_017478245.1 Lachnospiraceae bacterium | reverse complement strand
GGAGCTTGCTCTCGTAAGGATTTCATCGGGGCTGATATGAATAATGCGACAGCATTCAGCGAGCAAGTTTGCTTGCAAGCTGGCATTGTACATCTCGTTGCTGTCTTTCGCAGCAACTCTGTTATCATATCACAGCAGTTCTGCTTTGTCAACAACTTTTTCCAAAAATTTATCCACCGCATCAGCATTCCCTCAAGCGGTGGATTTTCATTATAGCACTATCTGTTTTTAATTGTCAATCCTATTTTAAAAAATTTACTTCCGGAAATTTTGCGCCGAGCTGTTTTACTCCATCCACTAGATAATTATGCTCATAAAACCATGTCAGCACCGGATTTTCTGCTGCATAGTTCATAATCTGTACTCCTATTGTCCCCATATCCAAAAGCATAATCAGGGCATACACGGTCCACAGAATCAAAACTGTTTCCAATATTCCTACCACAATACCCAGCAGTTTATCCCCACTGCGCACCACCGGGAGCTTACTTACTAATTTAGCGGGCAAAAAGACAACTCCCAGCAAATGATGCACAATTCCCAATATACATAACAAAATAAATACAACTATTAAATTAAGAATATTTCCATTCAGGTAACTCTTCAAGCCATTTCCCAACAGAACAACGAGTATACTCAGAAAAATCAACGAAACAAAAGAGATAATTGATTTCACCATACCTCTTTTGTATCCATTCACCACATCACAAAACAATAGAACCAACATGATTAGCACAAGAATATTCATTTGTTTCCCTCTCCATCTTTTATTTTAACTGAATTGTATCTATAGAGTTATCCGTAACCATCAAATATTTGTAAGAGTT
The DNA here is from genome assembly GCA_017478245.1 of Lachnospiraceae bacterium. GTDB lineage: Bacteria > Bacillota > Clostridia > Lachnospirales > Lachnospiraceae > Acetatifactor. Next base: position 75,024 of record JAFVDW010000021.1, on the reverse strand, counting down.
CCCCACCGGCAAGACCTGATTGACCGTCTTGGAAAAATTACCATGAAACTTTTCCACACCATCATAAGTCAATATTACACACTCAGTTTGATTGTAAATAACCATATTATCTGCTGTAAAAATAATATCATCGTACTCAATATCAAAGTAATAGCTACCTACTTCCTGTGCGTTTACATCATACACATTGATGCGATATCTGTTTTCCATATCATCCGACAAAAATACCAGCCCTATGTATTTCTCACTAAAAAATACTGACTGCACCTGATCATTGTATAGATATTCTGCCGCAGACACCGGCTTCTGACTTCCTTTATAGATCATCAGTCTGCTGTCTCCAACTGCAAATGCTGTTTCATTATTCATAAACTGAATATGCGGCACTAACAGATCTGTATATGCCTGGACGCCTACAACATAATCGCTCTGGTTTGCCCCAACGGGTCCAAAATTATAAAATGCAATATTCGTTTTTATCACACCCGCATCGACATAGATATAACTGACAGCCAACAGCTCACCATTGGGTGACAGACTGATTGCCACAGGATATCCACTATTGCTCATATGGGTCTGTCCATAATACAACAGTTCACCCTGCGGACTATATGTGTTAATCCAGGTAATATCTGTATCCGCTAAAATAGCAGTGACATTACCGTTGGCTGCTACAGCCATATTTCTGATTGGCATTGTAGTAGCGATAGTACCCAGTTGTTCACTGGTATTTGCCACATAAATCTCCCTTCCATTGTAATTGCCAATAGCAGCCACGTCCTGACAGGTTGCCACCTTGATATCCTGCATCTGATAAGTCTGATTCCATGACACATTCCCCTTGCTGTCCGTGCAATGTGCCCCATCCTTGCTGTATGTAAGAATAGCATTGCCCAAACGTACATCCACAGACTCCGATGCCTTGTCCCGCTCAACTGTAGTCACTATATCATATCCCGTATAAATATGTCGTTTATACTGCACCACAATCAGAGCGATCACAGCCATCAACACCACTGCAATCAGCGCAATTCTATAGAAATTTGCCAGTTTGTGCCGCATAATCTTATCCTTGTAGGTACTTTGATTCTGTTCTCTTTTCTCTTTTTCTTTAAAATAAGTTCTGATATCTGCCATGTGTTTCTCCAAATGCAATATATGTGCCATCTACAAGTATAACACACTATGCCCGCTCTATGGTAATAAAATTTTTTCTCCTACCTTAATATCGTTAGGATCGACAATACGATTTATATTACAAATCTCCGCAACCTGTGCATCAGTGCCATACTTACGCATGCTGATACCAATCAGTGTATCTCCGGGACATATTGTATATGCCGTTGGCTGCGGTTCGTCGCTTGTTGGTTCTTCACTCTCCGCCGCAGGTTCAACTTGTACGTCATCTGTTGCAGCGGCGCCATTTGTTGCATCAACATCATTCATTGTATCTGCTGTGGAAACACCCTCCTCCGCATTTACAGGCTTGTCCTGAGCTGCTTCCAAATTCTCTATCGGCACATCTGCATCTTCCTGAAGCTTCTGAGCTTCGCCGGCTTCATCAGCATTTCCCTTAACCTCTGCGTTCTCCTGCAATAACGCATCTGTCAGCTTGTCCTCCGCCACAATCGTATCTATCTCCACTTCATTGCTCATCACTTCAACGGTGTCAGGAATCTGTTGCTGCATGATCCCCTCCAACATACGCTTCGCGGATTCTTTTAACTGGGACAGATCAGCTTCATTGTTCATGGATGCCAGCCCTATTACACACAACATGGCGAACACTGCGACTGCGGCTCCACGCATTTTACGAAATCTTCCCTTTACCACTTTCTGTTCCTTCACTTGTTCCTCATGAAGACTCCGCCTTTCCTCTTGGCGCTTTTTGACCACGTCATATTTTTCCTGCTCTACTGTCTCAGGTTCTGCCTCCTGTCGTACATCCAGCATATAGGCAAGCATGCTGTCATTTTTTTCATAAAATTGTGAATATCCGGATATATATCTGCATATGCCCTGTTCACAGACATGAAATCCCTCTATCATCTCACCGTTTAGCAGGCGATATGCCAAAAAGGTATAATCCCTAAAATATTTTTTGCGGCAGCGTTCAATCTCCTGCTGCTGCGCCTGTGATAAATGTCTGGACTCTTTTTGCAGGAAATTTACTTTGCATGCGCCGTACAAAAACAGATAAGTAATCTCCCCTTCCACCTTGCGCACTCCATACATCGCCACAGCCAACTCCTTGTCCACCGCAATAGCGTTTAACTGTTTCAAGTAGGATACTACATAATCTTCCACATACACTTTACAGCGCTGATCTGCTTCCCCGATTTGTGTTACATTTTTAGGTAAATCCATATAAAAGCACCTCCCATACCGTTTTTATCAATGATAGCATCGGTATGCGAGGTTTTTTATCATTCTTTGTCGGTGTGGCTCCAAAAATGTTCGACATTCTTTGCATTTATCAAATTTCGACTCTTCCCTCCAGGGCGCGCAGCAAGGTAACCTCATCAATGTACTCCAAATCACCGCCTACAGGTACTCCACTGGCAATCCGGGTGACCTTGATGCCGGTAGGCTTGATTAGCTTACTGATATACATCGCTGTAGTCTCACCTTCCAGACTGGAATTGGTAGCAATAATCACTTCCTCCACATCTCCCTGCAACCGCTCCATTAGCTCCTTTAGCTTAATGTCCCCAGGTCCGATTCCCAACATGGGAGAAATTGCTCCATGGAGCACATGATAAACTCCTTCGTATTTTCCGGTTTTCTCATATGCCGCCAAATCTCTGGCGTTCTCCACCACCATAATCAGTGCATGATTTCTTTTATCATTCGCACAGACCGGGCAGATTTCTTTGTCCGTGAGCGTGTAGCAATTCTTACAATAACGAACATTTGCCTTCGCTTCCATCATCACATTGGCAAGGCGGTTTACCTTGTCCTGCGGCATATTGATCAGATGAAATGCCAATCTCTGAGCAGATTTGCTGCCGATGCCGGGAAGCGCAGCCAATTCCTCAATTAACTTGTTGATATGTCCACTATAAAGCTCCATTAAAAGGGAAAGCCTCCTCCAAGTCCACCTGTCATCTTACCCATCAGTTCTGCACTGGCGTCATCTGCCATGCGCAACGCTTCATTGGTAGCTGCCACAATCAGATCCTGCAGCATCTCGATATCTTCCGGGTCTACTACCTCCTCTGAAAGTTGAACCTTCAGGATTTCCTTTTTACCGCTGACGGTAACCTCTACTGCTCCGCCACCTGCAGCAGCCTTGAACTCCTTTGTCTCCAGCTCCTTCTGCCCCTCTTCCATCTGTCGCTGCATTCTCTGTGCCTGCTTCATCAGATTACTCATATTTCCGGGCATTGCGCCCCCGGGAAAACCTCCGCGTTTTGCCATGATTCAAACCTCCGTTTTATTTACTGTTATAATCGTCAATCAACGCTCCAGCTTACGCTTACACACTTCTTACATCATACATCATACCGGCATCCGTCGCAAGCACGATTTGCATTTATTCGTCCTCTTCCTCAATCTCCATGTGAATCACCTGGGACAAATCCACATAGCTTTCCTCGAATTCGCGCTGGTTATTCACTGTCTGAAACTGAACCTCCACCTGTTTTCCCAGAAAATCCGCCAATATCAATTCCAACTGTTGCTTATTCTCCACATGCTGATTAAAATAATCCGATGCCAGACCGTCCTCCAGCACCACCATCAGTCGGTTGTCTCCTCCAAGGCTTAACCGCGCCGATTTCAGATACATCTTCATAGGATTCTCCGCATTGCCCACAATCGCCGGCCATTTGGTCACTATCTCTTTCACATCCTCCGGAATAGCCTTGGGCAGCTCCGGTCTGGTCTTCAAAGATGGCTGTTCTCCTGAAGTGGCGGCAGGCAACGCCCCTTCTGTTCGCGCTATCACAACTCCATTTTCTACCTTGTCCTCTACCTGACGAATACGATCCAATAACGCATCCTGCTCCACTTCCATATCCGGCTTGCACAATTTAATCAATGCAATCTCCACAAGAATACGCTTCTGGGCAGCATAACGAATCTGTCCGGATAGCTCGGAAAAAATGCGAATATAACGCACAATCTGATCCACCTCAATCAACTGTGCTTCTTCTTTTAAGCGCGCCAGATTGTCTGAGGACATATCAATGACATCCTCCAGATTATCTGATGCCTGCACCAGCATCAGATTTCGCAGATACCATGTAAAATCTGTCACAAACTGCGTCAGTTCTCTACCCTGCATCACAATCTCTTCCAGCAGCGTAATACAGCCCAACACATCTCTATCCAATACATGCCGCAGAAGACGACTGAATACCTCCGTATCCACCGCTCCAAGCACATCCAACACTTTATCATAGGTAAGCTCCTTGCCCAGATGAAATGCAATGCACTGATCCAGAAGACTTAAGGCATCTCGCATGGAGCCGTCAGCAGTCTTAGCAATATAGCGAAGCGCCTTTTCCTCCACCTGCACATTTTCCGCATTTATCAGTTCCTGCATTCGGTTTGTGATGGTTTCAATAGAAATACGCTTAAAATCATAACGCTGGCATCTGGAGAGAATTGTAATCGGTATCTTATGCACCTCTGTGGTCGCCAAAATAAAGATCACATAGGAGGGTGGCTCCTCCAGGGTTTTCAAGAGCGCATTAAACGCCCCCGTGGAAAGCATGTGCACCTCATCAATGATATACACCTTGTAATTGCCCTCCGCCGGGGAATAGGATACCTCATCCACAATCTCTCTGATATTATCTACGCCGTTGTTGGAGGCAGCATCAATCTCAATGACATTCATGCTCGCCCCCGCTGCAATAGCCTTGCAAATACGGCATTCCCCACAGGGGCCGTCCTCTGTGGGGTTCTCACAATTCACTGTTTTTGCGAATATTTTTGCTACTGTTGTCTTACCGGTTCCTCTGGTTCCGGTAAACAGATACGCATGTCCGATTCGATTCGCCCGAAGCTGATTCTTCAAGGTGGTCACAATATGCTCCTGACCCTTTACATCCGCAAAAGTGTCCGGGCGGAACTTACGGTATAGCGCTGTATATGACATATGAATCCTGTGCCTCTTTCTATACTTTTTTGTTTACATATATGTGGAAATATGACCCGCGAAGCCTTCTTTTGTGCGAATGACTTCACACTAGTCGCCAAAGCTGATACCAAGCAGTTTAGCTTCTTTTACAATGGAAGCATCCGGTGCCACCATCTTGAGCTTGCCAGCCACATCCTCCAGTGGAACGCGCACAATCTCACGATTCTTGTAGCCTACCATAAAGCCATACTCTCCGTCCACAATCAGTTTACCTGCCTCAGAACCCAGTCTGCTGGCAAATACACGATCGTAGGGGCAGGGGCTTCCACCTCTCTGGGTATGTCCAGGCACAGTTACACGCACCTCTCTGCCAGTTTTCTCCTGAATCTTTGCCGCCACCTCGTAGGATACAGAAGGGTACGGATATTTCTCCATCTTTTTCTTGTATTCCTTCTTGGTAAGCTTTGCATCTTCCTTGGAGATTGCGCCTTCAGCCACCGCAATAATCGTGAATCTGCTGCCGGACTTGTCACGCTCTTCAATCTTTGCAATTACTTTATCAATATCATAAGGAATCTCCGGAATCAGAATAATATCTGCGCCGCCTGCCATGCCGGCATTCAGTGTCAGCCAGCCAACCTTGTGTCCCATAACTTCTACAATAAATACACGTCCATGAGAGGCTGCTGTGGTATGAATACAGTCAATGGCTTCCGTTGCAATATCCACTGCACTTTGGAAACCAAACGTCATATCTGTACCCCAGAGATCATTGTCTATCGTCTTCGGCAGAGTAACTACATTCAAACCTTCTTCTCGCAGAAGGTTTGCGGTCTTATGAGTACCGTTACCACCCAAAATCACAAGGCAATCCAGTTTTAATTTGTGATAATTCTGCTTCATTGCCTCTACCTTATCCAAACCATTCTCATCCGGATCCTTAATCGTTTTAAAAGGAGTTCTGGAGGTGCCCAGAATAGTTCCGCCCTTGGTCAGGATGCCGGAAAAATCATGTCCTGTGAGCATACGGAAATTGCTGTAGATTAAGCCCTTGTATCCGTCGATGAAACCGTAAATCTCTACTTCTTCTTTTCCATTGATGAGGGTCTTCACCACACCTCTCATGGCTGCGTTCAATGCCTGGCAGTCTCCGCCGCTAGTCAACATACCGATTCTCTTCATTTTGTTCCTCCTTTTTGTGTGCGATTTTTGGGGCTTCCCCGCTCGTTTCGCTTTGCCCTTTGCGTACATTATACCCCAAATTCTTCCCCGGTACAACTTGGATGGGAAATTTTGGGGGAAATATTTTATTGGAATTTTCTGAATTTTTATAAAGAGGGGTTGCAAAAAGGGGGACTTTCTTATAAAATAGTTAGGTCTGGAGACGTATCGAAGTGGTCATAACGGGGCGCACTCGAAATGCGTTAGCCCTCCGGGGCACGAGGGTTCGAATCCCTCCGTCTCCGCTTGAAGCACCGGAGTTTTCCGGTGCTTCACATTTTACATTGACAACTGTATTTGCCGCTGCTTCTGGCACTGCCGCTGACACATCTGTTTGGTGGCTTGTCCCAACCACACGGTTCATCTTTTCCCCTCCTCATAGCCTCTTGGCAAACACACCGGCTATTCTACTCGCTCCACAATCCGAATCACCCCATTCACCGCATCCATTTCCACCTTGTCCCCGGTCTTCAATAGCTTGGTAGCATCCTTCACATTCACGATAGAAGGAATGTGAAGCTCTCTGGTGATGATGGCTGTATGACTCAGAATCGACCCTTTCTCCGCAATAATCCCCAACGCTGGCTCGATCAAGAATACCCAGCCGGGGTCTGTCATCTTCGTCACAATAATCTTTCCTCTAGTGTCCATGCACATTTCCGGCGACTCGATCACCAACACCTCGCCGGTCACATTTCCCACAGAGGAAGCGATGCCCACCAGTTCATTGGATTTGTGTAAGATATCCGTCCCGGCTCCATGTATCCTCTTGTTGATGATTTTCTCCGAAAAAATCAGTCTGCTGTACGCCGGAACCTCCTCCCAGATCGCACACTCCTGTTTTCTCATCAGAACTGTGTGCCGGAAATCATCGAAGCTCTCCTGCCCGGCATTCCTGTCCAATTCCTCCACCGTAAGGTAAAAGATATCCTCCCGCTCGGACAGCTTTCCTTGTTTCACCAATTCTTCCCCTATGCTTAGAAAAATTCTTCTTGCAATTCCGAAGATACGCGTTCGATTCATTCTGGACACTTCGCGGTTGCGAATTCCCAGCTTTGCACGCTTCACAAAGAGATTATGATGCTCTGTCACAGGCATTGACACTTCTGTCATATTCTTTGTCTTTCCCTGTCTGCCGGCGATATACGCATCCAAACGCTCCGGATTGGTGCGGTAGGTCTTGGTCTCCAGCTTCAATTCGTTGAGGCACCTGTCTCCGTAACGTTCAATATACCCTGCCTTCGCCTCCTGATATTCCCGGCTGTCCATTCCATATTTCTCCGCAATCTCTGTCAGACGTGCCATCTCCAATACCGGCTGCATACTCTCCAGATTCCTGATATCCGCGATATACGCTCTGTTTTTCTTACCCGAAAGTGCGGTGTAAATAAAAGCATACATATCGTTGATCAGGGTGATATCCCATTTACTGACAAGTGTGTCAAAAACCTCATGGTAAAGCTGTAGCAACTGTAAAATTTTATCGTGTGCTGTCAAGACCGCCAGGTCTTCCAGATGTTCCTCTACCTCCTTGCTATACACACTGAAAAATGTATTCAGGCGCTCCATCTCCACAGGGGTTCTAAGCAGATACTTGCACAATACCCCCATCAAGGTAAGCTTGGTTCGCAGTCGAACCCTGCGTCCGCTGTCGGGCACTGTCCGGTTGCGCACCCCCAGCATCTCCTGCCACATAGGAATCAGTTTATGGTCAAACGGCAAAAGCCGCAGCACCTCATACCAGTTGTTGATACGATAATACGCTCTGCCATTAGCAATTTCAGTCATATTCCGCAGGGTCTCATCCATCTCCTCCACGAGCGCAGCATCCTTTGTGATTCTTCCAATCACTGTCCGGAACACTCCATAGTAAATATCCTTGATAAATCCCTGAGTCATGGGCGCCGAAACACCCGGATAGCTCTCCACGATATTACTGTTGTCCAGAATGATTGGATGACGAGTCTGCAGGGTGGTAATGGGTCGCGCCTGTAAGATATAAATCTCATCGTCCCTGATGGCAAACTCAATATCCATCTCTCTTCCGAACAGCTTCACAATTCTGTCACACTGCTCTAAAAGCTCCTGTAAGAGCCCTTCCCGAAGCAGCGGCGAGGCACCCGTCCTCTCAAAATAATAGATTCCATCATCCCGGTTGTAATAATACGCTGTAGTATCCGCGCGGTCCTCCACCACATTGCAGCCCAGACCTTCCCCCACCACCACAACAGTCTCATTTAAAATACCGATGGGATTGGCAGAAAACATCACCCCGGAGCGTTCCGCCTGCACCATCTCCTGAATCACCACCCGAAGCTCTCTCCCTTGCAGTTCTTTGGCTTTGGACTTCTCCGTCACATTCTCCTCCCTACAGGCATGCCTTTGGACTCCGCTACCCTTTCCATAGACCTCCATCTGCGCGGTGCGGGCACTTTCCAACACCTTTTCCACTGCCCCTTTCACTTCGTCTCGTTTCACATTCAACAGACTTTCAAACTGTCCGGCAAAGGACCACTCTTCCGAATCCTCCCCCGCAAAGGAAGAGCGTACTGCAAACAGGGTGGCATGGCTGAAGGACAAATCGATTTCCTCGCAGCCTGCCACAACTGTAAATTGGGGTACATTCATTCCATTTTCCCGTAAAATCTTAAGGTTCTCAGCTTTCACCGTTCCTCTCCACTCCTTCAAACGTTATCCAATCTTACCCACTAACAGGTAGAGCACCACCGTGGCAATCATGGTAGACTCCTGAAGATAAGTATACAACTCCACCTTTGACACAATTTTATACCTGGTAGGATTCTTTTTGAACTCTATAAACTTCCAGGTCATCCAGGACACCAACAGAAACAGCACTGCCACCGATATCTTATTCAGATTCCACACCAGTACAAAATTCGTAAAAATATCAACCCATGTCACAATCGCCACAAAATTCACTGTTTTCTCCACACCAAACAGCTTAGAATAGGTGACATACTCCGTCTCATCCTTAGGTGCCCTGATCTTGCGCGAGATTTCCCAGATCAATGCGGGAAAATAGAGCGTGAAGACCGCCAACACATTATAGATACTCCAGATGGGCAGGTCATATTTTATAATAGTAAACGAAATCACATATAGGTTGATGATCATCTGCACCGGGTTGTGTGTGACCAACGCCAACGGTAGCGAGGGCTGAATTTTGTGCTTCTGGAAGAACCATACTGCCATCAGCGAGCCGTAGGTATACAGGAACACACAGAACACAAAATTGTTCATGAAGATAAAGTTAATCACTAATGTGAAAGGAATCAGTATCCACAAAAAGACCTTCAAATCCTTCTTCGTCACTCTACCGGAGGGCAGCGGTCTGTGGGCAAACAATCTGCAATCCAGTTCATAGTCCTTGAAATCATCTGCAATCCGCAGCCAGCAAAGGAAACTGAACACCGTAAATCCACACACGATCTCCTGAATTCCATAGTGAAACTCCGTCACACCATGATTTAAAATAACAATAAAATAAATCTCTGTTGCCACAATCATTCCCAGCAAAAATCTGGGAACAATGGGATACATCTCCTGAAAGTAAATATGAAGTCGTTTTAATACCGCTATCATTTGTCCCCTATCCTTTCCTTACAGATACCTATTTTCTCACCGATATGAACCTGCGTCTCGATTCCGTTCGCGGACTGCTGCCTGATATCCTCATCAATCTCAATTCCCTCACCAATCAACAGGACGATGGTGGAACCTCCATAGTCAAAATACCCTTTCTCCTGCAGTCTGACAAACTCCTTCGCCCCATGGTTGTTAATCTTGCCCACCAACAGGGCGCCTACCTCAATCTGCGTCACCTCTCCAAAGTGCTCAGTGGCAAGCACCGACACCTCTCTGCAATTACGACAATACACATGATATTTTTCCGAAATAGGTCGAATGGTGTGAAGCTCTCCCCCAATCCTCCAGCTTCGCATACATCTGCCTGCATCCGGATAGACATACCTGTGATAATCGTCCACAGACAGCCGGAATACCAGACAGCTTCCCTTTGCGTACTTCCTTGCCAACTCCCCATCCTGCAGGATTTCCTCCAGTGAATATACACAACGCTTAATCTTCAGCGTCATATCCTCCCGAATGTCATAGACCGCCAGCTTGCTGTCTGCCACCGCAATCAGCTCCTGCTCCGCCGCCCGGGTCGCATAGTTTTTTGCCCTTGTGAAAAATTCTTGAAAGGAGGCAAATTCCTCCCCCCTCCACGCAGTCATATCCACACCGTACTTTTCCACAAAGGGCACTATCTTTTTTCCAGAGCGCGCGGACCTCTGATACCGTGCCCTCCACCGGCTAAACCAGGGTCTCGCCACAATGGTCTTCAACAAGCATCTGCCTACGAATGTCTGATACAGGAATTTCAGGGCACCGGCTCCATATTCTTTTTCTTCAAAACAGGCTCCCGTCCTGCGATTATATATCTGCATCACACTCACGCAAATATGGTTATGGCAGCCGCTGCCACAGCTAACAGCGGAAAACAAACATACCATATTCCTCTGGGTTTTTTCATCTTAAAGTTCCACACAAACAGAAATGCAAACAACAAGTACAACACCTGTATCACAAACGCCTGCCAGTTTCCGGGAAACAGTAGGGTAACACAAAAATAAACGGGAACTAACAATCCAATATACGTCACCGGCAAGCCATCATAATATCCCGCATGCTCCTCCGCCGTAATGTTAAACCATCCAAGCCTATGCACTGCTGCCAACACATATACCGCCCCGATACCATATGCACTCCGGACATACCCCGTCATATGAATCAATATGATAAAAGGAAATACAGCAAACGAAACCACATCTGCCAGGGAATCTATCTGCACGCCGAAGCTTTTTTCCTGCTCTGTTCTCTTACAACGTCTCGCCACTGCACCATCAAACAAATCACAGATAGCTGCTCCGATCAGACACAGAATCGCCACTCGCATCTGTTCCACCCGAAACATTCCATACAAGGAAAAACACACCCCCAGATAAGTCAACAACACTGACCGATTGAAGCATCCAAGAAATCTTTTTTTCATAAATTTTTTCTCACCCGACATTTATACAAAACAAAATTGACCCCCACATGGGTCAATGCTCCCAACAAAATATAACATAGACACTTCCCCACCGTAATGTGAGAAGCAAGATATAAAACCAACGCCACACCAAACAGGGAATCTACCTGATCGATTACGAAAAAGCTTCTGCCGTACACACCGCCGTCCGTCTTCCCCGGCGCAATCCCGATCCTGCGCTTCACAAAGCTGTTGGGCAGTTCAAACAGCATATATGCAAATCCTGTGAGGCTGCCAATGACAAGATTATAGCCAAGCGTATCGGCATATACAAGATAAAAGTCATCTCTCCCGCTTTGCCCGGCTATCAGCAGGACTCCCCCCCAGACAATCTGGGTCATCATATTAAACAAAATCATGGACAAAAATCCAATCCATGTCTTATGCTCCCCGAATAGACGCCTCCCATCCCGCAACAGACGTTTGCCGTCAATGGGATGGCAATGCTCGCGATACAGCTTGGTTTTGGTAAAAAGCATATTGCAAATCCCTGCCAGGATTATCGGCAGTATGGTGATATACATATCTATGATTATTGTACCCATCCCGCTTCTCCCTTTATAAACCTTTGACCGCACCTGCAACAGCCGTCGCAATGTAAAGAGCTTCCATGGCAAAAAACACCATCCCCCACACCAGGACACCGCTCGCGGCGATGTCCTTCACAACCCCAATCTGCTCCATAGGTTCCGTGGTGTAGGTATCCGCCAGTCGCTCGATGGCAGTATTGATAAACTCTGCCGCAAACACACCGCCGCACACAATCAGGTATCCCACATGCCCCATCAGGCTGATGCGGCACAGGAGATTCACCATCAGAAATACAAATGCAATTCCCAAATAATATTTAAAATTCTTTTCTGTTTTCAAAGCATGACGCATCCCGCGCCATGCGCAGCGTACACTGTCCAACAACGTCTTATTTTTCATCATCCGTATTACTTACCGTCTGCAAAACTGGTAAAGGTAATCTCCTCCATCTCAGGCAGACCATTTTTCTCCTTCTCCGCGGCGATAGCACGCATCAGAAACGCCATATTCCTGCCCAGAATCCGCATATTCTGCATGCCTTCCGCATCCTTCTGGGCATCCTGTGCGGAGCCGCCGAAGATATCATTCCAATAACGCCCCGACACCACCGGCATCTGGGAAATCGTGAAATATTTGTTCATCTCATCAAATGTAAACGTGGTTCCTGCACGTCTCGCCGTGGCAACCGCTGCTCCCACCTTCATCCTCTTATCTGCGCGGCAGCTATAGAACAATCTGTCCAGAAAAGAAATCAGTGTACCATTGGCAGATGCGTAGTAGACCGGAGATGCCACCACCAACCCATCGCATGCCTCGAACTTGGAAGCCACTTCATTCACCAGATCGTCAAAGACACATTTTCCATTCTTAAGACAGCTATAGCAGGCGATACAGCCCCGAATATCCTTATTGCCTACCTGAACAATCTCTGTCTCAATCCCTTCCTGCTTTAAGCTTTCAGCCAGCTCTGCCAATGCAGCAGACGTAGTCCCCTTCACATGGGGACTTCCATTAATCATTAATACCTTCATATCGATACCCTCTGCTTTCTGGTGTCATTGCACCATTTATACTATTTAGCATAACAGAATTCAAGGGTTCTCTCAACTGCTAAATACAACGCGGCAAACAAAATTAGTAAGCAAAATCAGCCAAGACCTCCGTGCTCAATCGTCATAGCTGTCCAAAAAGTGATGTCTCACACCTTTTTGCTTATACCCTACTACTGTATCCAGATTGACATTTTCCACACTCTTGAATATATTTCCCTCCACAAAGGGATTGGTCTGCTTCAACGTCTTGATTAACTCCTTGATCTCCACACGTTTGGAGCGGTTCTCCTCATTATTACAGGTGGTGCAGGTATCTGTGAACTTGCAGGCACACTGGATAAAATGCAACCCATTATAATCTCTCCACGCCTTAATATCATCCTCCCTGATGAGATACAGTGGGCGAATCAGCTCCATCCCCTCAAAATTGGTACTGTGCAGCTTGGGCATCATGGTCTGCACCTGCGCACCGTACAACATGCCCATGAGAATGGTCTCAATGACATCATCATAATGATGCCCCAAAGCAATCTTATTGCACCCAAGCTCCTTTGCATAGGTATACAAATGCCCTCTTCTCATACGAGCACAAAGATAACAGGGGGATTTTTCAATGGTATATACCGAATCAAAAATGTCAGACTCAAAAATATGAATGGGTATGTTCAGCTTTTTCGCATTCTCCTCAATCACCTGTCTGTTGGCGGGACTATATCCCGGATCCATAACCAGAAATTTCACCTCAAACGGAAATTTATTATGCAGCTTTAACTCCTGAAAAAGCTTCGCCATCAGCATAGAGTCCTTACCGCCGGAGATACAGACCGCGATGCAATCCCCTTCTTTTACCAGCTCGTACTGATTGATTGCCTTCGTGAATCTGGACCAGATATTCTTGCGAAATTTCTTTCGGATACTCTGCTCTGCTCTCGCTGCCACGTCCTCTTCCGGCTCCTCCTGCATGGCGTCCATCAACCACGCAATATAACCGCCATTTAAGCTAACCGCATCAATACCCTGTTCCACCAGCGCTTCCGCCACCTCTCTGCTCTTCTGTCCACGGCTGCAACAGATAACCAGTTTGGAGGCTGCAACCTGTTCCGGATGCTGCACAAGCGCTTCCGCTGACATCGCCACTGCCCCCGGTATCCTTCCGTGGGCAATCTCTGCTTCACTTCGGATGTCAACAATCTGATAGCTTCCCAATGACAGCGTTTTTAATTCTTCTATAGTGATGTCCATTATCTTATGATTCCTTTCCAAAAATGTAGGTACTCCTAGTATTGCACGCAAATTCTCAATGCGCAAGAGTTAAAAAATTTATTCATTTATTTGGTCATTTTTTATAGTTTTTTTAGATTTATGGTATTTTTTGCTGACAAAATGTCTAATTTGGGTTATAATAATGTCAAATATGTCGTGTTATTACAGAAAGGAATGACTTTATGAAGAAACGAAGAAAACCTAGTCTCAAATTGTTACTGATTGTTGTTGCCCTGGTTCCTCTACTGGTAACCGCTTCTATTCTCGCCATGGTATCCGTCAATATGGTGGATGAGCTGGTAGAAGCCGAAATCAAGAGTGAACTGCACTCCGCTGTATCTATTCTGGACACACATTTTGCCAATATGGTAACCTTTACAGATGGCGACTGGAATATGAAAGATGGCGTTCTCTATCTGGGTGACCTGCCCATTCGACAGGACGATATGATTTTTGATTGCTGTCTTGATGAAAATGTTCAGCTTAGCCTGTTTTGGGGAGACACCAGATACGCTACCTCTTTCAAAGATGCCAACGGCAATCGCATGGTCGGCGAGCAGGCTTCCGCACAGGTGCTCAACAAAGTATATCAGGGCGGAGAGAATCTGTATCTGAATGATATGAATTTCGCAGGAGTCCGCTTTACCGGATATTACATGCCTTTGGAAGACGGTGCCGGGAATATTGTTGGTATGACCTTTGCCGGCAAGCCTTATGATGATGTACATGATGAGGTGACTAATATCCGGAAGAATATTCTCATAATTTCATTTATTTCGGAAATCCTTTGTGCCATCGTAGTAGTTATTATAGCGCGCATTATCAATAAGCACCTGAAGAAGATTGTCAACTCCCTGAATACGATTGCAGAGGGCGACCTCTCCGAAGAGCTTGACAGCAAGATGAATATCAAAGAATTTAGCGACATCCTCGTTGCAACGGAGACCATGCGTCAAAAGGTTCGGGAATCTGTGCTCAGGATTACTGCACTTTCCAAGGATGTTGATAATGGTGCCAGTGAAACAGACCGTAAGATTAGCGACAGCCAGAAAATGGTGTCCGATTGCAGCAATGCCGTGAACGATTTGGCAGCAGGCGCTACCGGTATGGCTCAGGATGTACAGACTACCTCCGATATCACCATCAATATCGGCAACTCCGTGGAACAGGTATTGCAGTCCGCCAATACCAACATGGACAACGGCAAGTTCCTGTATGACAACTCCCTTGCCGTACAGCAGAAGCTGTTTGAGTTGAAGGAAGCAGATGCTGCCACCGACGAGATGGCAGGGCAGGTAGCTTCCTCCGTAAATGAAACTGCAAACGTTGTAGCCCAGATTACGCAAGCTGCTGAATCCATTATCAGTATTGCCAGCCAGACCAATCTGCTTGCGCTAAATGCTTCCATTGAGGCTGCCAGAGCCGGAGAGGCAGGTCGTGGCTTTGCGGTAGTAGCGGATAATATCAAAGATTTGGCTGAGCAATCCAATAAATCTGCAAAAGAAATTACCGAGATGCTCAACCAGATTATGACACTGTCCGAGCAGAATAAAGAGCTAACCGGCAAGATTAAAAATGCCACCACCAGTGAATCTGTTGCATTGGAGGAAATGACGTCATCCTTCGAAGAGATGTTAAAACTCCTTCAGGATACACAGGAAGGCAACCGCCAGATTGTCACCTTGGTAGAGACTCTGGAACAGGACAAGAATTCCATCATGTCCTCCATGGAAAGCCTTTCCTCCATCTCCGAGGAAAATGCAGCCTCAACAGAGGAAACTGGAGCAGCCTTGGAACAGCTCACATCCAATATGGGTGTTGTAGTCGGTCAGGCGGAAGATTTACAAAAGGTTGCCGAGAATCTGACAAAAACGGTAAGCTTCTTCAAGGTAGAATAATCTCATATTTATTAAATCCGGTCGGAAACGGCCGGATTTTTTTGTACCAAAAATTTGACACCTTTTATGCCAAGATTCTACATAGACACCTGGAATCATTTGGAATATAATCTTATTCAGCATCACCTTCAGGCGATGTATATTGGGGAAGGAAACGCGTATTTCACAGGGGTTAGCGCGTTTGCTTATAAATAATTATTATAGGGGGTTCTTAAATATGTTCAAAAAAAGAAGCTTGGTGCTGGTACTGGTGGCAGCAATTTTATTTTCGTTGCTTCCGACCAATATTGGCATCGGCAAAGTAAGTGCAGCAGCTTATGATGCAGAGACGGCGGGAAGAAGAGTGGTGGGGTATCTACCTTCCTATCGTACCTACGCATTGGATTCTATTGATTTTTCAGCAATGACACATTGTAATCTGGCGTTCATGACCTATTCCTACGGAACTTTGAATTCCAATTTCAGCGCAGGAGATGTACAGAACATTGTAAACAAATGCCACGCTAATCATTGTAAGGCAATCATTGCAATCGGCGGTTGGGGCGGCTTCCAGAACGATGGTGCTTTCACCACCGCTGCGAAGCGTACTGCTTTTGTCAATCAGGTCATGAATTATGTCAATACCTACAACTTAGACGGTGTAGATATTGATATTGAGCTGGAAGATGCAGACATCTGGAACAATTTCGATGCGCTTATATCCGAGTTATCCGGCAGACTAAAGAGTCAGGGCAAGCTTCTGACTATGGCTGTCAGCCCTTGGTTCACAGGCAGCATTTCCAACAGTACATACAATTATTTTGATTTCCTGAATCTGATGTCTTATGACTACATTCAAAACGGTACCGGCGAAGTGGCACCATGGTCACAAATCTATGATTTGGTATCCTATTACGGCAGCAGAGGTGTCAGCAATGACAGACTGGTAATTGGTGTTCCCTTCTACGGCTACAGCACAGCAGGTGCATTCTCCTATGCGCAGATGGTGGAAAGCAATCCTGCCAACGCTTATCAGGATTATGCCAATGGTGTATATTATAATGGCTTAAATACCATCAAGCAAAAAGCCGAATATAGCAAATCCTATGGCGGTACCATGATCTGGGAGGTGGGTCAGGATTCTTTTGGCCAGTATTCTCTACTAAAGGCAATCAAAGAAGTGATGGCTACCGGCGCACCCGCAACAGAGCCTTCCAAAGACCAGCCTTCTAACGATCAGCCCACAACCGGGCAGCCCGATAATAGCGCATCCGGCGATATTTATATTTATCAGGATATCAATTATGGCGGTCGTAGTGCTTCTCTGGGACTGGGTAATTACAATCTTGCTTCGTTGCAGGCAAAGGGCTTCCTGAATGACGACCTTTCCTCTCTGAAGGTTCCCTTCGGCTACAAGGTAACCTTATATGCAGATGACAATTTCAGCGGTACTGCCAAAGTCATCACAGGTGACACTGCTTGGATTGGAAATGATTTCAATGACAAGACCTCTTCCATCAGGGTGGAGAGAGCCAAATACAGAATCATCAACAGACACAGTGGATTGGCTTTGGATGTGTCAGGCGCCAACACAGCAAATGGTGCCAATGTACAACAATGGACACCCAATGGAACCGATGCACAGTCCTGGTATGTATCCTTCAACAATGATGATTCCACCTATGTGATCACCAGTGCCCTGAATAACAAGGCGCTTGATATGGCTGATTGGTCCACCGTAAATGGCGGCAACCTCATCATGTGGGATAATAACAACACCAACAATCAAAGATGGTACATTACCGGCATCGACAATGGTTACTGCTTCTTTATCAACAAGCACAGCAACAAGGCAATGGATGTAGCAGAATGGTCCACTGCCAGCGGCGGAAATGTACATCAGTGGGATTATTTTGCACAGGCAAACCAACAGTGGCGTTTTGAAGCAATCAATTAAAAAGCAATCTATTTATTTTAGATAACCCCTGTAGCATGCGCCGGACGGCGCACAAAAAAACCCGGTCGATATCATATCGATCGGGCTTTTACATGCTCCTTAATTCGTATCACCGCCGGATACATCATTATTCGGGGTTTGGTTGTTCCCGGTATTATTGCCGGGTTGTGGGGCAGGCGTGTGATTTGCCGTATTTTCTTGCTGCTCTTCTACTGTAGGCTCTTCTTCCGGTGTCTGCTGCCGGCGGGTTCTCTCTCTCCTATTCATTCCGGAAGTGTTATCCTCTTCCTCCGGCTCTTCCTCTGACTCCTCCGGTTCCTCCTCCGGCGCAGGCTCTTCTTCTGCAAGCTCCTCCTCCGCAAGCTCTTCGGATTCCACATCTTGCGCATCGGTATTTTCCTCATCCGTATTTTCCGTATCCGTCGCAACTCCTGCCAGTTCCAGGAGTCTTGCCTCCGAGAAGCCTGTAGCAATAGAAACTCTGCGCAGCAACACTCTGTCTGCTGCCAACTCTCTTAGCATCTGCGTGGGCAAGTCCGATTCCACCAGATCAGCTATCACAATCTCTACGCTTTCTTCTACGCGATTACTGTAACATCGAGTTGTAACCTTACTGCCTGCAAAAACATCCGCCTCTTTCTGTTCTCCAGTGGTGGGATTGGTAGCTGTAATATGTACTTTTCCATCAGCCAGATACAACCACTCCTGACCGGAGGCATCCACAGACACATATCCGGCAGTCCCCTTGACTGCCAGCGTCATGGTTGATAAGCAGATGTCAAAGCTTTCATTATTCTCTAAATATTTCGTAATATTAAACAACATCTGCCCTTCCGTCAGATGTAATTCATATCTCCTTTTGTTTTGATAAAATTCCGCCCGGCTCTGCGCCTCCAAGGTCACAAACTTTGTATCGTCCAAGCTGATCTTCGCGTAGCTTTCCGCACCGGTATTTACTATATTACCACTGGATATTTTCATGGTGCTCATGACTGCTTTTTCTGTTCCTTGATCCTCCACCACAACTGCGCCCTCGGACTGGAGCAATTTCATTCCGGACCCTTTCTGCACATTCCATATAACTGCCCCTATCATAGCCACCACGACTATAGTTGCAATACCTGAGAAGACAATCGCTTTCTCTTCTCTGATCATATCCCATATCTTCTCCATGTCCATTCCCCCGAAATGTCTCATAAAACAAGATTCAGCAATCCCAGTATTAATCCTATCAAAGCCCCCAGATTGACAATCATATTTAACTCTTTTTTCATCACACTGAGAACCATTTCTTCCATGGTATCGACACTCATGTCATTTATTTTGTCCTCTACAATCCCGGATACATTCACGGATTCCATAAATTTCTCGACACCTGTAGTAATAATCTTGGCATATCCGTCGGAAATAATTTCCCGGAATTTTTCTTCATCAATATCAATTCTTGATAACAACTGAAGACCTGTTTCCTGCTCTAGCCTGGTGATTTTTTCTTCTACTATAGGACGGATATAATCCTCGCCATTCTCTGAAATCATGTCCTGGAGTTCCTGCGCGACCGGCTCCAGATATGCCTGAATCCGGTCGTCTGTCAGAAACATCTTCAACATCGTGCCATTTACTTTTTCTTTGATTACCTCGCCGCCCTTTTCCACCAATGTGTCCGCCAAATCCATCCTGGATACAGAGTCCGCAATTTCCGTGCTAAGTGCATCTGTAAGTCTGCTGCGCTTTTCACAATATGTTTCTTCAGACAAGTCTGCCAATTCCATAATCTCGCCCTTTATGGAGGAGGATACCTTCTCCATCACCATCCGGGTGATACCATTGGAATTTTCCTCAGATAACAGCCTTTCCTCTATATCCTCTTTGGTGATAAGTGTATTGCTCACCACCTGACCCACTGCTCTTGCCAATCGCTCTTTCCCTTTGGGAATTGCACCAGGTGTAAATGGCAAGCGCTTGCCAAATACGCGCACTTCTCTTTTGGGAAAAAACAGCATCTTCACAGCAATGTAATTCGTACAATAACCTATCACCGCACCTATCAAGGGACCGGCGAGATATTTTAATATAAATTGCATGATATTACCCATGCCCTTCCAACTTGCTCCTCATCAATACTTATTTGCCTGCTCTAACAGCTTGTCGTGCATTTCCTTTTCAATGGCACGCAGCTCCTTCTCCGCCTTCTGACGTTTGTCTCTACCCTCCTGCTGAATCTTAATCACCTCATCAAAGGTACTGATCAGCGTGCGGTTGGTCTCCTTCAAGGTCTCAATATCAATGATGCCTCTCTCTGCCTCCTTCGCGGTTTCTACGGTAGCCATCTTCAGCGTCTGCGCATTCTTCTTGAGCATCTCATTGGTCATATCGCTGACCGCATGCTGTGCCTTCGCCGCCTCTACGGAATGATTCAGACCGATGGCAATCACCATCTGGTTCTTCCAAAGGGGAATGGTATTTACCAGTGTGGACTGAATCTTATCAGACATAGCCGTATCATTGCTTTGAATCAAACGAATCTGAGGCGCCATCTGCATAGACACCATACGGGTCAGATCCAGATCATGGAGCTTTTTCTCAAAACGATTAATCATGTCCGCATGATCTCTGGCAGCCTGAGTATCCTCCGGCAATCCGCTCTTTTCCGCTTTCTCTAAAAGCGCGGGAAGCACCTGCTCCTGCTCCTCCTTCAATTTCTGCTTTCCTGCCAGAATGTACATGGACAATTCCTTGTAATAGTTCTTGTTCAGCTCATACATCTTGTCCAGCATTGCCACATCCTTCAGCAAGGTAACCTGATGGTCCTCAAGTGCCTGAGAAATACGGTTCACATTCACTTCCGCTTTGTCGTACTTTGCCTTCATAGTAGCCAATTTATTGGTGCTTTTCTTGAACATCCCAAGCAGTCCCTTGGCATCCTCTTCGGTCTCAAAATCCTTTAACTGTACCACCATATCTGTCAGCATCTGTCCTACTTCGCCCAGATCCTTGGTCTTCACGGAATTCAAGGCTGTCTCTGAGAAATCAGCAATCTTTTTCTGGCTGGCAGAACCGAACTGCGTCACCTGCTGCGCATTGGTGATATCAATCTGTTGTGCAAAATCATTCACCATCTTGCGCTCTTCCTCTGTCAGCTCCACCTGAAGCTGTGTATCCTCCTCTGTCACTTCCTCCTCCGCTGCTGCAGCCGCCGCTTCATCAGCCTTGGGGTCCAGTGTCAGACTGGGTGCCGCAGGCTCCGGCATCTCCAGACTAAGTGTGGGTGCTTCCTTCAACATTTCATCTAAATCCATAGACATTTTCATTTTCCTCCTTCATTATGCCTTCCTTTGTCAAGCCCTCTTGGGCAAGCATGGTTTTCAGTACCTGGGCGTCCGTAGTCACGTCCATCGCCGTAGCCGCGAACAATTTATTCAAAAGCTCTCCGAACGCATCATTGATCGTGTCGATGGTATTCTCGATCTCTCGCTTGGCATCCGTCACATCTTCTCCCTGCACACTCATACGGTCAAATTCCTCATAAGCCGTAAGAAGCTTTAACGTAGTGGGCAGATAATAATTCATCAACCGATGCATCTTGGATGCCTGCTCGGGTCTTTTTTCTACATTCACAAAAATTTCTTTTAACAGAGCTTCCATCCGGTAGAGCTTCTGGCTGAACACCTCTCCGGGGATGGCATCATTTTTCTGTCTAATAAGGGCGATATACTCCTCTCCCTCTCTAATCATGGAGCGCACCATCCGCTCCTGCTCTGTGAGGTTTGCCTCTTCCAGCTCCCGCCGTCTCGCTTGCTCTTCCTTCTCTTGCTGGTTCAAAGCAATCTGCTGCCGCTCACTGGTCACACGCTCATACTCTTTATATGCGGCATCCGTGATCATGAAGCATTGCTCTTCTCTGTCCAGATGCCCCTGAGAATAGGCGCCTTTTTCCAACAAAGTCTTTAACTCCTTCACTACAAAACGATCGTCTCGTCCTACCTCTCTTGCCAAATCACTGACATTGCAGTAACCCGTGCGTTGACAAAGCTTGAAATACCTCTCTGCTCTCGCCAGTCTGGCTTTCAGACTGCCGCCCTTTGCAACCATCGCCGCTGAGCCTGCCGCCAACAATAAGAAAAAGATATCAACGCCAATCAGACCTGTAGCGTGTGCCGCCAAAGTGATAATCCCCAGGACTAGCAACGTAATACCAAACGCACCAATGCCAATCCATCCGAATATTTGCAGAATTGTGCCGGATGCAGAACCCACTTTTTTGAACAGCGGCGGCAATAGCTGCGCCTTTTGCGTTCCGGCGGAGCGCATCTGGCGAAACTCCCGATGCACCATCGCGGGCTGCTCCTTTCTGCGGGTAGCAAACGTACGGCTTACTGCATCCGCCGCCTCATTGCCGGCGGTATTCAGCGCACTCTGTGCCATGTCAAACGCAGAACCGGCTGCTTTCATCCCCTGATCGATGGCTCCGTTTACGGAATTCTTCACCACATCCTGCACCAGTTCGTTGAGCCCATTAAAATTTCCAGTCTGCAACGCTTGATCCAGCTCTGTCTTAAATTGTTGTCCATAATCTCGAAAATTCTGATTCTCCGACATATTTATACTAGCCTCTCATTCAAAAGTAAATCATACGCGCTTGCGAAACTCCTGTTTTGGCACTATTCGTAACGCTCATCAAATACGCGCTTGCTCTTTTTCTCGCTTCTGGGCAGTACACCCAACTCCACTACCTTCACAAGCGGCGTAAATCCAATCTTGGATTTTACTTTTTCCGCTATTCTTTTTGCCATCTCCAGGAAATCTACGCTGCCGTTGGTCTCCACATAGATACGCATGGTATCGCGACCATCCAAGTGGGAAATATGAATCTGGTATTCACTGGACAGTTCGGGGAAGGATGCAAGCACCTCTTCAATCTGCTTCGGAAATACATTGACGCCCTTAATCTTCATCATGTCATCACTTCTGCCTGCAATCACGTCAATTCTGGGATGCCTGCTGCCACACTGACATTCACCTGGAATGATACGGCTGATGTCGTGAGTTCTGTACCGTATTAACGGAGCACCCTCCTTTACCAACGTGGAGATTACAATCTCACCCCATTCACCATCCGGCACGTTTTCACCTGTCTCAGGATCAATGATTTCCAGATACAGATAATCGTCCCAGATATGCATACCAGTATCGTACTGACAGTTGATACCGATACCCGGTCCGTAAATTTCGGTTAGCCCATAGATATCATACAGCTCTATCCCTAACTCATTCTTGATACGGTTACGCATCTTCTCGCCCCAACGCTCGGAGCCGATAACCCCTTTTTTCAATTTGATTTTATGTTTAATACCGCGCTTTTCAATCTCTTCCGCCAGCAGGAGTGCATAAGAGGAGGTAGCACAGATGACCGTAGACTCCAGATCCATCATCATCTGCAACTGCTTTTCCGTGTTGCCGGGGCCCATGGGAACTGCCATTGCGCCCAGCTTCTCACAGCCGTTCTGAAAACCGATGCCTGCGGTCCACAGACCATAGCCCGGCGTAATCTGAATGCGATCCTTGTTGGTGATACCCGCATATTCATAACAGCGTTTAAACATCTCGCCCCAGTCATCCACATCCTTGGCAGTGTATGGAATGATTACCGGGAGCCCTGTGGTACCGGATGAAGAATGGATGCGCACCACCTCTTCCTCCGGCACTGCCATCAATCCCATGGGATAGGCATCCCGCAGATCCTGCTTTTGGGAAAAAGGAAGCTTTAAGAAGTCTTCTTCCGTCTTCACTTCCGTAATGCCCGCTTCCTTCAGCTTCTTGCCATAGAAATTGTCCGCTGCAATCAAGCGCTGCACCTGTGTGTTAATCTGTTCTAATTGTTTCTCGCTGATTCTCATTCCATCATCCACCTTTTTGCTCTGTCTTTTTGCCAGCTTTCTTCGCCATTTCCATATAAATTCGCTTGGTTGCCTTTCGTTCAGAACCATTCGCAAAACGCTGCTTCCGCAGCTTTCCTTTTGCTCATATTTGGCTCTCGCCAAATGAATTTATATTGGAAATGCCTCTCGAAACCCAGCTTTCTTCGCCATTTCCATATAAATTCGCTTGGTTCTGAACTATTATATATAATCTAGTGCTCTGAAATTGAGTTCATGCAATTTCTCCGGCAGTTTCTGTCGGATTGCCGCCCGAATACTCTCTTTGTCAATCCCCAGTTCACCGGTGTCTGCCGCTGCCCCAAGCAGCAGAATATTCAACACCTTGTCGTTTCCAAGCTCCTGCAGGGCTGTTTCCACATCCACCAGTACCAGATGCTCCACCTGTTTGTCAAGATAAGAGAGAATCTCATCCACATCGTACTTAGATGCACCAATCATGGCACTGACAGGCATAATGGGACGGGTACTGGTAACCACCGTACCGCCCTTCTTCAGATACGGCAGCATGCGCACTGCCTCTGCGGGTTCAAAGCCAATAATCAGATCTGCCTCTCCCGGACCAAGCAGCGGAGAATAAATCCCTTCTCCCAGACGCAGATGACTGAATACACTACCGCCCCTCTGCGCCATGCCAATGGTCTCCGCAGTCTTCACCGGAAGCCCCACATTCATCGCAGCCGTGGCAATCAACTTGGAGGCAAGAATGGTTCCCTGCCCTCCCACGCCGGACATGACAATATTTTTTTGCACCTCTATATTCCTTTGGACACTTATCTGTGCTGTATCGGTATCTGCCTGCACGGTTTTTACGGCTTGCGTCCTTGGCGCTTCTTTCTTTTCCCGTACACCTTCAGATGCCGCCAGAATTGCTACGGGGCTTCCCGCCTCGCCGCCGTCTATGGCGTGCACCGGACACACCTGCTCACATAGGGTACAGCCGGTACATAGCGACTCATCTATATACGCCTTGCCCTCCCGCATGATAACACCGGGACACCCCAGCTCGGAAATACATTTTTTACAGGAAATACATTTATCTGCATCTACATGCGCCTTCTTTCCCTTGGGTTTGTATTTTACAATACAGGGATACCGGAAAATAATTGCTTTCATGCCAGGTTCCCCTGCCACACGGCGCACTGTCTCCACCGCATTCTTCAAATCCAAAGGATTTACTGTCTCCACCGTCTTGATGCCAATACCCCTAAGCACCTGCTCCATGTCCACCTTTTCCACCACTTCGCCCATCATGGTGGTTCCGGTGCCCGGATGGGGCTGATGCCCGGTCATAGCCGTGGTGGAATTGTCCAGGATCACCAACGTCATATCTGCCTGATTGTAAAAACCGTTCACCGCGCCGGTGATACCCGACGCAAAAAAGGTAGAGTCACCCACAAAGGCAAATGCCTTGGTATCCGGCTCCACATGCCAGACACCCTGCGCGATATTGATGCCTGCACCCATACACAGACAGGTATCGCACATGTCCAGGGGCTGTGCATTGCCCAAGGTGTAGCAGCCGATATCGCCACAGTAGATAGTCTTTTGCCCCTTCATTGCCTGCTTCACCGCATAGAAGGAAGCTCTGTGGGGACAGCCTGCACACAGTACAGGCGGACGTACGGGTAAGGCAGGCGGTGTGGAAAATGATCCGTCCGCATCCTGTCCGTCCATAGCCCTGCTTCTATTTTCTATCTCTAAAAAGTCCGTCAAAAGCTTGTTTACTTCTGCCATGGTATTCTCACCGGCACACTTCACAGTACCGTCCAGCTTTCCATGTATCTTCACCGGTATTCCACGCTTGCCACACAAAAAGATCAGTGCGCGCTCCAACACCGGATCCAACTCCTCAATGACTAACACCTCGGTCAGTCCCTCCATGAACTGCTCTGCCAACTCCTCTGGGAAAGGGAAAGGCGTAGCCACCTTAAGCACCTTCGGTCTGTTCATCTGATCCAGATTGTCCATGGTATAGGCAAAGCTGATACCGTGAGAGACGATTCCCCGCTTTGCATCGGCGAAGCTGCCACAGGCGGGAAACAACTGATTCTTATCATAGGCGGAAAACACCTTAGTCAGGTTCTGATTCCGCTCCTCAATCCTGGCATGATTGACTACGGAAAGTCTGGGAAAAATCACCCACTTGGAGGAATCCTTCACGAAGCCTTCTATGCCGGTGTGTAAATACTCCTCTGTATCCTTCACCTCGATAGAAGCGTAACCATGATCAATTCTGGTAGTCGGGCGCAGGAACACCGGCGTATGATACTCCTCCGAGTAAGCAAATGCCTCCTGAATCATCTCATAAGCCTCCTGCACGGAAGACGGATCAAATACGGGCAGCTTGGAATACATACCAAAGGTTCTGGTATCCTGCTCTGTCTGGGAGGAAATAGGTCCCGGATCGTCTGCTACCAACACCACCATACCACCCTTGACTCCTATATATTCGAGACTCATCAGGGGGTCCGATGCCACATTTAACCCCACCTGCTTCATGGTAACCAATGCTCTGGCACCTGTGTAAGCCGCTCCTGCCGCCACCTCCATAGCCGCTTTTTCATTGATAGACCATTCTATATATACATTGCCGGGATTCTGCCTGGCAATGGTTTCCAACACCTCTGTGGAGGGAGTTCCGGGATACCCGGACACCACATTCACCCCCGCAGCCAAGGCTCCCAGAGCAAGCGCCTCATTTCCCATCAAAAATGCTTTATGCATACCACAATATCCTCTATTTTGAAAACTCTACTCTCATCCTGTAATTTCTACAAATCATACCCTTTGCTTAGTGTCAAATTGTTTGTGTCAAAGCATACAAATTGACATACATATTTATTATAGCATCTCATATTGGAAAAATCTATAAAAAATGTGTTGTCCCGGCATTTTCATCACTGTTCGCAAAAACAAAGGAAGGGGTATGGGAGCATAATTCCCACACACCTTCCTAATATTCTTTTCCTCACTGCTCTTATTCTATCTTTTACTGTTCAGGCTGTAGCGGTCCGTAGAAATAGGATGCCGTTGCTCCACCGTCAATCAGGAATGTGGAACCGGTAATAAATGCTCCCGCATCACTCATCAATAAATCTGCCACATTTGCCACCTCATCTGCACAACCGGGTCTGCCTGCGGGACATTTTGCGAACATATTTTTGTAGAAATCTCCTCTAGGTCCGTTGAATTCGTCAATGGCAAGAGGTGTCACAATAATCCCCGGCGCAATATCATTCAGTCTTGCGCCTCTCTCTGCCCACTTCACACACTCATACATTACTCGCTTTTCATTACAGCGCTTTGCCATCTGATATGCGTGTAGCGTATCCCTGATATTTTCCGGTTTTAAAATGTCCAGAGCTAGCAGCTCCTCCGTAGGCGTGGTAGCAAGCAATCTATCCTCCTCGGCGGATAACTGCGGCATACGCCAGCCGGACTGACTGGAGATGGTGACACCCGCGCCGCCTTCTGCGATTACTTTCCCAACCTCCTCCAACAGCACCGCCGTACCATACAAATCCACCTTCAGAATTGCCTCAACGGGCGCCTGACTGGGAGACACTCCTGCTCCGTTTACCAGATACTTAATTTCTCCATACTTTTGCGCCTCTTCGATAATGTTCAGGATGGATGCTCTGGAAGACAAATCCATCTCTATGGGCGTCACATCATATCCTGCCTCATTCATGATCTTTGCAATGGCAATGGCATTCTCCGGCTTTTTATCGCCCAGAATAATTTTCTTACCAAAACCGGTTCTTCTTGCAATCGCCATACTAATCTGACCGGCGCCTGTTACAAGCATTACATCCTTCTTCATTTTCGCTTCCACCTTCCTTACAGATTCTTCTTTGCCCAGTCTGCCACTACACCCTCAGATTTCGGTGCATCCGCACCATGCACTGCGAGTCCCTTGCCCACTGTGGCACCCTTACAATACTTCTTCAGATCCTGCGCGGAGCTGCCCATGCCGCTTCCTTCATGGGTCATCACCGGGAATACTGTCTTCCCGGTAAAATCCAGCTTCTCCAACTGGGTAAAGATTGCACAGGGATAGGTGCCCCACCAACAAGGCCCCGCCACCACGATATGCTCGTATTCCGCCACACTCTCCAAATACTTCACAAGCTCCGGTCTCGCATTCTCTCTAAGCTCCGCCTTCGCCTCTTCCGTACATCTCATATAATCCGTATCATAAGCCTTGACTGTCTCAACCTCAAACAAATCCGCTCCTACTGCATTGGCAATAAACTCTGCGACAACCTCTGTGTTTCCCTTCGCCAGATTCTTAATGCTTCCGTTCACATAATTGTTCCCTTTTCTGGAATAATAAATCACCAAATTCTTTGCCATAATACGCTCCATTCCTTTCTAAAAATCCGTGCCCCTGACACCACATGCGCGACAGACCATTTCGCACAGTCTGCCCCTCACGCCCTATTCATTTTCTATTTTTATCTTACTAAATTCTCACTAATCAATCAATTCCAATTCCGAATCAAATTCATTAGTAAAACTTATATGAAAAGAAAGACCCTGCATTCATACAATATATTGTCTGTAGAATGTCAGTGTCTTTCAAGATAATCATGGTCTGCCAAAACTACTGGCAGTAGCATGTACAGTCGTTCTTCACTTATAAAAAAGTCAAATGCTTCTCTCCATCGCCGGAGGAACAATCTGTTGTTTAGCGATACTTATGCTCCGGATCCCCACTGAGCTTGGCTCTGTCTGTCTTTTCCTTCCATAGAGCAAGGTCTGGGCCAAGAGGTAATATATCATATGGATTCGTCTCCAGGCAGCATAGGTGATAGTGCCTCTTGATGGCATCAAAATCCGTATTGCCGCCAAATGCCTCCTCCTCATACAAATCCCTTGCATATCCCCACAGATTCGGGTAATCCTTAAGCATTCTCTGATTGACTCTGAAGCCATTAAAATATGCGACATCAAACCTCGCCAATGTGACATAGAGTCTTATGTCCGATTCCGTGATATAGTCACCGAACAGGAATCTTCTGGTGGATAATCTCTTTTCCAGGACATCAAAGGCATCGAATACCAGCTTGTACGCTGCCGCATAAGCCTCCTGGCTCTTGGCGAAGCCTGCCTTATACACCCCATTGTTCACATCATGGAAAATATAGGCATTTAAGGTATCTATTTCCTTCCGAAGCTCCTGTGGATAGAGCTCGGGAGCGTTTTCCTTGTGGAATTTTTTCCACGCTGTCTCCAAATACAGGGTCAGATTAAAATAATCATTATTGACTACTGCACCCGTCTGAAGATCCACCACCGCAGGCACCGTATAACGCCCCTCATAATCCGGATCAGCCTTTTTGTACGCTTCACTTAACAGTTTTATCTTAAGTACCGGGTCCACATCCCCCTCATCTAAGGTAAATGCCCAGTCCGACCAGGGTACATCCGGTCTGATGGGATCCAGTGTCCCTACCGATATCACATCCTCCAAGCCCAGAAGCTGCCTGACGATAATGGAACGGTTTGCCCATGGGCATACCGGTGCCCATAGAAGTCTGTATCTGTTCTTTTCTACAGGAAGCTCTCCCTCTTTATCTCCGAAGGGCGTCACAAAACGATTGGGCTGTCGCTCGAACTTTCCCCCTGCCTGTATCTCTTTGTTAATCACATGCTCTACTACTGCCATCATCCACTCCTAATCAATGCTCTCTTTTTGCGGTCCTCTGAAAACGAGATGATACGGATTCCTATCCTCATCAAGGATTAAGAATGCTTCTTCCTTTTCCTTTACGACATCGATTGCATTCCTTACCGCTTCTATCCCGTCCAACTCCTTCAAATATCTTCTGATATTCTCATAATCAAAGCTCTTGGCAAAGTTCAATTTATACAAATAATAGTATATGTGGTCATGCCGAAGAAGCGTCTTATACAACAGTGTATCTGCTTCTGTAGGAACCTCTCCCAGCAGGAAACGCCGACTGCCTAACTGCTGATTAATTGCCTTAAGACCATCCTCCTCCTGATGAGCCCAACGCTCCAACTCATTCTGATAGGTTGCCTCTGACGCCTTTCTGATCGGCGTCAAAAGCACATGCTCCAAATACTGCTTTTCTGTCTCCACCTCTTTATGTGCATACAAAGCCCTTGTCTCCGGTTCCAATCTGAATTTATGCTCCGGATCTGCGGACAAAGCTTCTCTTCCTGTGGCTTTTAGAAGCTCACGGTTATCCGGTCCTGTACCAACCAATCCGTACACATTCCCCAGCTTCGCCCTCATATGAGGTGATAGCTGATAGTGCTTTTTAATCCACTCAAGCTTCGTATATTCATAAAAGCCTTCCGTCTGATAGATATCCCTCGTATATCCCCACAGATTGGGATAATCCTCCAATCTCTTTTGATTCACACCAAATACCAGATGATAATTGATATGAAAGCGAATCAATGCAACGTACAGATGGATATCTGACAGTGTGATATAGTCACCATTCACAAATCTTCTGTCCGCCAGCCGCCCCTCCAACTTATCAAGAGAAGCAAAATAACTATCGAAGGCTTTGTCAAAGGTCTCCTGATCCCTTGCAAAGCCGCAGCCATAAGCATTGACCTCCCTGTTGATATAATCGCTCCATTCGTCTATTTCAGCCTGTAGCTCTTTCGGGTATAAATCCGGCGCATTCTCCTTATGAAAAGCCTTCCAGTCACGAACAAAATATTTCGGTATATTCCACGGATCATTCTGCACGACTTTGCCGGTTGCCTCCTCCACAATCGCCGGAACTGTAGAACGTCCGGTAAAGGTGGGATCGCCTTTCAGATACGCATCGTCCAGATAATGAATTTTCAGAACCGGATCGACCTCACCAAGATCCTCTGAAAATACCCATCCTCTCGGATCTCTTAACACACCGCACTCTCCTACACTGATCACACGGTCAAGTCCCAGCAGGCGCAGGGTAATCACCGCTTTATTGGAATGGGGGCATCCCGGCATCCAGATCAGTCTGTATCTGTCTGCCTCCACCGGAAGCTGATTTTCTCCCTCACCAAACAGCTTATCAAAGACAAATTTTCTCTGTTCTACTTTTCCTGTATCCTTATTGATTTGTTTCTTGAATGTATGTTCAAAAAGTTCAACCGTTTGAAACGGCACAATATATGACATCTTTTTCCTCCCATTTATTACTCTACATATCAGCCCTGCGATATTCCGAATTACTAGCTGTTCAGAGCTTCATTCGCAAAACGCCGCTACGCAGCTAGATTACATATTCCGGGGCGTTAAACATCTCTATCTTACGCACAAAATCCCTTACGCGGTCGCTCTTGGGGTGATTGAAGATTTCTCCGGGCGTACCGTCCTCGATGATGTGTCCATTCTCCATAAAAATCACTCTAGTCGCCACCTTGCGGACAAAGCTCATCTCATGAGATACAAGGAGCATCGTATAACCTTCCTGCGCAACCTTTAAAATCGTCTCCAGAACCTCTCCCACAAGCTCCGGATCAAGTGCGGAGGTAGGTTCATCCAAAAGCAGAAGATCCGGCTCCATAGCCAGTGCTCTTGCGATTGCTACCCGCTGCTGC
Organism: Lachnospiraceae bacterium; assembly: GCA_017478245.1. GTDB lineage: Bacteria > Bacillota > Clostridia > Lachnospirales > Lachnospiraceae > Acetatifactor. Next base: position 43,407 of record JAFVDW010000021.1, on the reverse strand, counting down.
TGCCCGCCGGAGAGATGTCTCGGATAATGATTTCTCCATTCATAAAGTCCTACATTTTTTAGCTGCTCTTCTGCAATTTGTCGCGCCTGTTCCTTGCTTAGCTTTTTTACGACGATGAGTCCCTCCATGACATTTTCCAAAGCAGTCTTTTTATGAAAAAGATTCCAATTCTGGAAAACCATGGCTGTCCTTTTGCGGATATTAATCATATCCTTCCTGGATGCCCTGGACAGATCAACCTGCAAATCACCAATCTGAAGTTCTCCCTCCTCCGGCCTTTCCAGTCTGTCAATACACCGAAGCAGTGTGGATTTGCCCGTTCCTGACGGTCCTATGATGGCTATTACCTCCCCCTGCTGAATGGTCAGGTCTACTCCGTCCAGTACCACATTGTCTCCGAATCTCTTTTTCAGGTTTTTCACTCCGATCATGCCACATCACCTTCTTTTCCTGTCTCCACAATCTGTTCCGGAATCGCCATCTTCTTTTCCAAAAGCTTAATGATACGTTCAATGATAATGGTAATCACCCAATATATAATCGCCAGGGAGCAATAGACTTCAAAGTATCTGAAATTCCTTCCTGCAATAATGCGTCCCTGAGCAGTCATCTCTACCACCGCACAGGTGAATGCAAGAGAGGTTCCCTTGATCAGTCCGATAAAAGAGTTACCAAGCGAGGGCAGCGCCACTTCTATTGCCTCCGGCAGAATGATTCTTCTAAGAACCTGAAAATAGGTCATCCCCAGTGAATGCGCTGCTTCAATCTGTCCCTTATCCACAGACTGCAGGGAGGCTCTGATAATCTCGGCATTAAATGCAGATTCATTGATTGCCAGCGCGACAAATGCGTAAATAATTCCCGGCACATTGTTGACATTGTAGGCTGTTCCGTTCTTGATATTCAGATATTTCAGAAACATCGGTATGCCGTAATAGGTGACGTATAATTGCACCAGAATCGGCGTTCCGCGAATCACCGATATGAACAATACCGCTATCTGTGACAACACCCTGATCCGCTTCATGCGAATCAGGGCGATGAGCAAGCCAAATACAAGACTGAAAATCATAGCTCCCACAGCCAGTTCCATTGTCACAGGCAAAAATCTTAATATATCCGGAATATTACTAAATACCATTTTAATATCAAATAAGTCTTTTGCTTCCATGTCTATATCCTCAAATCATATGATTAGTTCGTTTTACCCGCCTTTAAAACTTCCTCTTCCGGAGATTGGTCTACTCCGCCAAAGAATTGCTCGGACAACTGCTTTAATGTGCCGTTTTCCTTGAGCTGAATGATTGCTTCATCAATTTCATTTCTAAGCTGTTCCTGATCCTTGGGCAGCAGATAGTACGCATATAGATTATCTGCGATGAGCTTCGTCTCCTCTTCGGGAATATCATACTTCGCCACATCAAATCCGTATTCCTCCGTATAGGCTGTATACATCGGTCCATCAATGATTCCAAAGTCTGTTGCGCCATCCTCAATGTGTTGAAGCTCTACGGCTGTATCAGCATCTGTATAGGTGATATTGATGGGATTGTCAGGATTGAGCTCATTCCAAGCCTCAACCGCATTCGTTACAGAGACTCCTGCGCCGCCTTCAAAGGACTTACCTGCCGCATCTGCCAGCGATGTGATAGGCTCTGCATCCTTGTTAAATACAAATACATAACTTACCTTGTCGTAAGGAAGCGAGTAAAGATAAGAGCTTGCTCTCTCTGCATTATAGGAAAAGTTATTCACTCCGATTTGATAATTTCCTGCATTCAAGCCTGCAAACACTGCCGAAAAGTCTGCGACCTCAATCTCTAGCTCATACTGCGGAAGCAAATCAAATACCGCCTTTAAAACCTCAATATCATATCCGGTGGGTACATCATCCTCGCCAACATACACATAAGGTCTGGGATTGCCTCCGGTAACCGCTTTGATGGTCTTGACCTCTACAGTATCATCCGCAGTTGCCTCCTGCTCGTTTACAGTCTCGGACTGTGCCTCGCTGGTGGAGCCATCGGTATCAGCCTGCGTAGTAGCTGTTGCCGATGAGCCGCATGCCGTTAATGACAGCAATGTCAGTGATGCTACGATAATTGCGCTTAGTTTTCTCAGATATTTATTTTTCATTTTCATTCTCCTCATTTTTCAATATTGTTTAGACGTTTACAAAACTCCTGTCATTCAGTGTAAAATTGTGCAGAGCACAAAATCAACATCGATTTGCCACCCACTGTCTGACCTTAAAAATATTTTTCATCATAATTTCTCCTCAATCACTTTTCTCTTGCCTATTAATTCCTACTTATCAGATAGGCATTGTGTGATTATTTGTTGAAATCGATTATATTTGATGATTCCTATTTTGTCAATAGGTTTTGTATAAAAAAATCAGCTCCCGCGAAAGGAGCTGATTTTCTGTTCTATCTGTTCTGTGCCTCTGATATCGCTTTAACGCTATTGCTTCTGCATCTCTGCCAGCCAGTCTGCCACGGCAGCACGCACCTCATCATTGGCAGTGGTAGCACTAACGGTGTAGCCGTCATCTGACACCTCTGCACCCACTGCCAGCTCTTTCAACTGATCTATCATCTGACCAAAACGGCTGCCTCTGTGAATGCCGAAGGGAATAATGGTCTTCCCCGCAAGATCATGGTTTTCCACAAACTGCTTCATGGGCTGGGGCAGCTTGCTCCACCATACCGGCATGCCGATGTAGACGGTATCATACTGCTCCAAATCATCAATATCCTCCACAAAAGTAAACTGACGATTCTCATTGATGTCATCCTGCGCAGGCATAACCATCTTGTCATAATCGGGGTCATGCGTCTCATTCTGCCGGACAGAGAACACGTCCGCTCCGGTGGCTTTCTGAACCTCCTCTACGATTACCAACAGATTGTTTTTGTCTACGCCTTTGGGCGATTCGCCTGCCAAGGAGGCGGAGGTGATGGCATCAAAATCCATCCCGCTGATATCTCCCATATTTTCACTGTAATCATAATACAGAATCAATACCTTGCTGTCTGCGGCGCTATCCGCCTCCTCTGCCATATCAGCCCCGCTCTCCCGCACCACCGGCGTATCCATCGTGTCCTCCATTTCCTGCACTACCGGCATATCCGTCACATCCCGCGTTGTCCCTGTACTGCCACAGGCAGCCAACATCGACACAGCCATCATGCCTGCCGCCAAGCATCCAATCCTTCTTTTTTTCGTAATCTTGCCCTCCTTTTCTTATGATTCTTCCTCCCGCACATCTAACACAAAATAAATCCCGCCTCCACCTACGAAAAGTCACCACTAAAAGAACAGCAGCCCCTTATAGGTATACCCATTTTTGTTTCACAGTTTTCCATACGTCTCATCGTCCACCGGTTCGCACCACTCTGTCTTGCCGCCCTCTCCGGGAATCTCCTGGGCAATGTGCTGGAACCAGGAATCCTTTGCCGCGCCATGCCAATGCTTTACATTGGGCGGGATATTCACCACATCACCGGGGTGCAGTTCTCTGGGTTTTTTGCCCCACTCCTGATACCATCCGCGACCGTACACACAGATTAACATCTGTCCGCCGCCCTTCTCGGCATGGTGAATATGCCAGTTATTACGACATCCCGGTTCAAAAGTCACATTGAAGGTGGGAATCTGCTCCACGGTAAGGGGCGCCAGATAGCTTTGCCCTATAAAATACTGCCCCGCAACTGTATTTTCTCCGCCGATGGGAAATGCCGATAATTCCGGCAGCTTCTTTTCATCACCATACACCTCCTGAATCATGGGAAAAGTGCTCCATGCCTTAGGCCATCCGCAATAGAAAGCAAGCTGGGTCGCGATTTCCACCGCCTCCTCCTTGGTGATTCCATGCTCCTTCCCTAATGCCAGATGGGATTTCAACTGGGGATACAGTCCCGCGGAAAACAATGCTGCGATCGTAATCATACTTCTGTCTCTGGCAGAAAGCTGCTCCTCTCTGGACCATACCTCTCCAAATAAAACATCATCGTTTAACTCTGCAAATTTGGGTGCCAACTCTCCCAAGCGTTCTCTTCCTGCTGTCTGCTTTTTTGCCATGATAACCCTTCCTTTCTCATATCCTGATTTCCGTTATTTGCACAAAATCCTGTGGTTCCTATCTTACATAAGATCCACAGGATTCTGTTTTTTACCAGTTCTTCGTTTCCTTGGAACTATCGTGCTGTTTCTTTCTCTCCTCCACCATCTTCACAAACCACTCTACCATATTGGGATCGTAGTGTGAGAAGAAGGAGCTGGTCTTGGTATCCAGGGCTGCTATTTTTGCCATATCCTCATCGGTAAGCGCGAAATCAAACACATCCAGATTCTGAATCATTCTCTCCTTGTGGGTAGACTTGGGCAGCACCACCACACCTCTCTGAATGTTCCAGCGCAGCATAACCTGTGCCGTGGTCTTGCCATATTGCTCACCGATGGCTTTCAGCACTTCATTTTCAAACAGACCGCCTCTGCCCTCGCCAAAGGGTGCCCACGCTTCAATCTGTACACCATATTTGTCCATCCATTCTTTGCTTTCCGTCTGCTGATTCAACACATGGGTCTCCACCTGATTGACCATAGGTCGAATTCTGGAAAAGGATGCGATATCCACCATGCGATCCGGATAGAAATTGGAAATACCGATTGCCTTACATTTTCCCTCGTCATACATATCCTCCAGTGCACGGTACGCACCGTAGTAATCAGAGAAGGGCTGATGCAGCAGCATCAAATCGATATAGTCTGTCCGCAGCTTGCGCAGGGAATCCTCCACGGACTTTCTGCACGCCTCATATCCATAATGCTCTACCCACACTTTCGTTGTCAGGAAAATCTCCTCTCTGGGTACGCCGGATTTCCTGATGGCATTGCCCACCTCTTCCTCGTTGAAATAACTCTGTGCGGTGTCAATGCTGCGATAACCCACTTCCAGGGCATCCAACACACACTGCTCGCACTCATCCTTTGTCACCTGATATACACCATATCCCAAAATGGGCATCTTTACACCATTGCTTAAAGTTACATATTCCATTGCTCCTACCTCCATCTCTTACGGCTGGCTTTCAAAATCAGGGGCGAATGCCAGATAGCCCTGCAGCGCTTCCTTGGTGGAAGTATAGTATCTCACATCCTTATCCAATGCCTTAATACTTGCAAGCTCCTCATCGGTCAGGGTGAAATCAAAAATGTTAATGTTATCCTTGATATGTGCTTCGCTCTTGGAACCGGGAATGACGATATTACCCACCTGGGTATGCCATCTCAAAATAATCTGCGCGTTGGACTTATTGTATTTCTTGGCAAGCTCTGTGAATACACTCTCCTCCATCAGGGATTTATCACCGTGTCCCAGCGGATACCATGCCATAATCACGCTTCCGATGTCCTTCAGGTACTCCTTTAACTCGTTCTGGGGGAAGTAAGGATGTGCCTCCACCTGCAATACCGCAGGTTTGATCTCGGTTGCCTCAATGACCTCTTTAATCTGGTCAATATCAAAATTGGAAAGTCCCAGAGATTTTACCTTACCCGCCTTCACTGCCCGCTCCATGGCTTTGTACGCACCGATATAATCTCCCACAGGCTGATGCAAAAAAAGCAGATCAATGTAATCGGTATCCAGTCTCTTCAAAGTAGCGTCAATTGCCGCATCTGCGTCAGCATATTCACTGGGCCAAAGCTTTGTGGAAAGATAGATTTCCTCTCTCTTCAGACCGGACTGCTTCATGCCGCGTCCCACTGCTTTCTCATTCATATACGCATTGGCAGTGTCAATCAGAGTATATCCGTTCTTCAATGCTGCGATTACAGAGCTTTCTGCCTCTGCAGGCTGCAGCATAAAGGTACCAATACCTGCTGCCGGGATAGTCGTTCCATTATTCAGTGTAAAATTGTCCATTTTGCTTTCCTCCGTCTCATATATTCTGCTGTTTATGAATCTGTCAGCAATAACTCTTTGTTTTATATGATGATTCTAACTAATTATCCCCAAAATGTACAATATCTTTCAGGCATCCCACTATACGCCACACGCATAGCTACCTCACTATCTTCCAAACCAATTCCAGCCTTCTGTAAAGCTGCTGAGCTTATCGCCAAGCTCTGTCAGGGTGTCCACTCCGGTATTCTTAATATTGTCCACCGTCTGCTTCACGGTATCGATTGCCTGATTGACTTGATCCAATGCAGCACGCAGCTCCCGGAAGAAATGAACCACCCGCGGCACATAGATACATGCAAGCACCACGACTGCTGCCACAATCAACAGATTCACAAGCAGCTTCGCCCGATCAAGCTGTTCCCGCTTCCTCTTTTCACGCACCAGCTCCATCAGCAACTCCCGCTCTGACATATCCTCCACATCCGGCAGGACAATCATCTCTCGCAGAATACTTTTCTTAAACCATGGTATACAGCGATTGACCTTCATCTTATACTCGGAGTAAGCTCTGCCATAGCGCTCCTTCAGCCATTTTTCCTCGGTGCTCTTCAGCAGCACTGTCATGTATCCCCAGAACAGAAACGGCAAAATCAATAACCACACGTCATTGGCAATCAGCAATGCCCCTGTGCAGGCAAACATAGCTGCCGAATAGATGGGATTGCGCACATAACCATAGATGCCTGTGGTCACTAGCTGGTTCTGCAAAATATGCGTGTCAATATGGGCACCCACCACTGCTGCCACCCACAAAATCACGCCCCACACGATGAGGAGCCACCCCGCCACCATAAACGGGGTCTTGAGACGCGCCAGATTGCCGATGTGTACAATCTCTTTTCTGGACAGCACAATTCCTGCCACCGTCATCATAATAATGCTCCAGACATACAACGGTCCTATCCCATACATAGGCAAATGTGATTTATCCTTCATAGTATTTCCATCCTTCCTGCAAAATGTTTTCAATGTGATTTAAAAATATCGCAACAGTTCAGCCACCATTCATAAATCCGCTCCTGCTGCGCATGAGTCGCCTCTTCGAGGCTGGATTTTGGCTGATCTGTTACAAATTATCTTACGGGATTTCCCAAAAAAGTACAACCCTTCCGGGAAATATGATATAATTTTCAGTAATAGTTCATCCTTGGAGGAATTGCAATGATTGAGATATATCTGTTGGAACAACTACATGCCGTGCAGGAATACGGCACTCTATCCGCTGCCGCAGAGCATCTGCATCTGGCGCAGCCCTCTGTGTCACGCTCCATGCAGAAGTTAGAAGCCCTCCTGGGCGTAGCCCTGTTCGAGCGCCGGAAAAACCGCATCGTGCTCAATGACACCGGAAAGCTTGCTGCCGATTACGCGAGACGCATTCTGGAGAGCGAAGCGGAGATGGAGCAGCATGTAAAAGCCTTCGACCACAGTCTGCACACTCTGACCATCGGTAGCTGTGCTCCCGGTCCGCTGATTGCATTGTCTCCTGCCACAGCCTTACTTCCCAACATCACTGTCTCCTCAGAGGTGGAATCCGAAGAAAAACTTATTGAGGGTTTGCGCAAATCGGAATATGGCATGATTATTCTGGCGCACCCTTTGGAGGAGCCTGATTTTTATTGCACGGAATATATGACAGAACATCTTTATGTGACCGTGAATCATTTTCATCCCGCCGCTGCTTGTGAATCAGTCTCCTTCGCAGATATGGACGGACAGAATTTTATTATGTATGCTCATGTAGGGTACTGGGATGACATTGTGCGCTCCAAAATGCCCCATGCCCGCTTTCTGCTGCAACAGGATATTGATGCTGTGGGCGAACTGGCGCGTTCCTCCGATCTTCCTTCCTTTGCCACGGATGTGACCCTCCGCACAGTGCCCTCCCGACAGAATATCCGGAAATGTATTCCCTTTTCCGACCCGGAAAGCCATGTCACCTTTTACATTATTTGTTCTTTGCAACATAAAACGTTGCTACACTCCCTGCTTCGGGCAATGTAACAACGCTTTAGTATTTTAAATATTGCAGCTTAAAGCCTACTCATGAAGCTAATTCAAATTTAATTTTCTTAAGAACCTTCGCCTTGCACCGGTACGCAGGAGCATTCCCGCCTTATTGTACACCCAATAACCCGCAATGCCAGCCTGACGGAGCACCGGATTTTTCTTTTTCAAAAGTCCCGGATGGAAAAGCCCCACAGCTTCCGTTGCTCTATGGGCAAGAATATATGCAATCAAATCATTATTGCAGGTTATTTTCTCCTGAAAAACCGTATACGCTGTTCCCACTCGCAGCACGGAATGCGCATCCGAACCGGATGTCATAGGCTTGCCATACTTCTTCGCCAATTCAAACGCCAACTCGTTCTTATCAGCTTTCAAGGTGGAATTGTAGCCCTCTATGAAATCAAAGCATTCCAATACACCCGGATTCCTTTTGTAAAGTCTGGTGTTGGTGATGGCAATATAGCCATTGCCATAGGGATGCGCCGCCCCCATGATTCCACCCTGCTTGTGTACAATCTGCTCCAGCACTTCCAGCTTGAGACCTTTTTTCTCAAGCAAAGGACAATCCACACCATCCGGCAGAACAACAATCACATGACCGGCATCCCGCGTATCATACTCTATTCCCTTCAACACCACAAAATCCTTCAGAACCTTGGGCAGCTTGTGACTTTGCCTGCGCTCCTCATAGTGTTGGTAACCCTTGTAGGAGTCATGATCCGTAATCAACATTCCGACATAACCCTTTGTCTTAAGTAAGACCGCATAGGACACAATATCCAATCTGGCATCCAAGGAGCCTTCCTTGGAATGACAATGCATATCGTATTTCATTTTCATCCCCCAATCCCAAGCTTAAAGACCATCAGCATGCCCGCTCCGGCACACTTTTATCAAGTTCCTTTAATTGTCTTTCCCAAATACAAAAGTACCACCGCACCGGGACCTGTATGCGCACCAATCACCGGACCAATGTCGCCGATGGTTACCTCCGCATTGCTCCACTCCTTCTGAATCATCGCTGCAAGACTCTCTGCATCCTCCAGACAGTCCCCATGAGAAATAAATACATAATTCATTTCATCCATGGCAACATTGGACTTCATCCGTTCAAACAGCTCCTTGATGGATGTCTTGCGCCCTCTGACCTTGCCTGCACTGAAAAGCTTACCCTCTGCATCAATATTAATAATCGGCTTGAACTTCAGGACAGAGCCGACCACAGCCGAAGTGGCAGTGAGCCTCCCGCCTTTCACCAGGAAAAACAGATCATCTACGGTAATCTGATGGTGAATACGCTGCTTCACATTCTCCACCTTCTCCAATGTCTCTTCCATGCTGCATCCGCTTTCTCTCAGCTTCGCCGCATAGTATACAACCAGACCCTGTCCCATGGAGCCGCACAGCGTATCTGTATACAGAATCTTTCGCTCCGGGAACTCCTGCTCCAGCTCCTTAATAACCATTACACCATTATTATACGTCGCAGACAGCCCCGATGAAAAGCCCAAATATAAAATATCCTTTCCCTCAGACAGAGTCTTTCTCATCTCAGTTTCAAAAAAACCGGGTGTGACAGCAGAAGTCTTTGCATTAGAGCCATTTCTCAACAATCTGTAAAACTCCTTGCTATCCATTTCATTGTCAAGCACCGGAGGCTTGTCATCAATAATCACCTCCAACTGCATCACATGCAAACCGTACTGTGCTACAAGCTCTCTAGGCAAATCACTGGACGAATCCGTAAAAATTTCATATTCAAACATGGCTTCACCTTTCTTGCACAAAAGTTTTCTACCCTGTACATATATTATTTCCATTCATTCGCTTTTTATTGTATAGCAATATCCATGGCGCGTCAAGTAGTTTTAAAAACCATATTGCGGGTTATCTACATTTTATATGTGACACGATAAGCTTCAGAGCAAACATCATCATAGATGCACACTCCGCGCGCGTTGCCGTTCCCTGCGGTTCCAGTCTCAATTCAGAGACATCCATATTGGCATTGCCTTTACCATTCATAATACCTTATGATACAGCCCAATCCAATGCTTCTTTCGCCCAAATAAATCCTTTCAACTGCTCCGACCGGCTAATCGCAAAACCGTTCTCTGTCATAAGACGCTCCATTTCCTGACGGTTCGTGGTATGGCAATCGCTGCTATTCATGAGCTTAAACAGAATATGATTATCAAACCCGGCGCCACAGCTTACCTTTGCAGTTCCGGAGTAATAGGTGGATGTATTCTCTTGTATTCCGGCATGCGACATGCTAAAATATCTTTAAAACATCGCGTTATAAAAACGCAGAAATGGGGGCACTATGAAAATACTTTTTTATGATACCAAAAACTATGACAGTTCTTCTTTTGATGCGATTCTTCCGAATTTTGCGGACAAGTCTGCCGACGGCAAACCTATCACGATTGAATACATTAAATCCGACCTCGATCCCCGCACGGCTGCTCTGGCAGAAGGCTTTGATGCAGTATGCGCATTTGTCAGCTCAGATGTAGGCGCCGATACCCTGCAGATTCTTCATGACAAGAAGGTGGGGCTGGTCTTGATGCGCTGCGCCGGCTTCAACAATGTAGATATTGAGAAAGCCACGGAATTGGGTATCCGCGTCATGCGTGTACCCGGCTATTCGCCGGAAGCTGTTGCCGAGCACGCCATGGCACTCGCTCTTGCGTGTAATCGCCGCCTGTACAAGGCTTACAATAAAGTTCGCGAAAATGATTTCAGTCTCAGCGGTCTCATGGGTGTTAATTTCTATCAGAAAACCGCCGGCATTATCAGTACCGGTAAAATCGGTGCGGCAATGTGCCGGATTTGTCACGGTTTCGGTATGCGCGTCATTGCCTATGATATTTATCCCAATGAGTCTCTGAAGGAATTTGTAGAATATGTTTCTCTGGAGGAACTATTGGCGCAGAGTGACTTAATCTCTATCCACTGCCCGCTCATGGACTCCACCTATCATATGATTAATATTGACACCATCAAGCAGATGAAGGATGGAGTTGTGCTAGTCAACACCTCCCGCGGTGCACTCATCAAAACCGATGATCTGGTGGAAGGTATCCGTATGCACAAATTTGGCGGTGTAGGTCTGGATGTATATGAAGAGGAAACCAACAATGTATTTGAGGATCGCTCCGATGAAATTCTGGAGCATTCCACCACATCGAGGCTGCTCTCCTTCCCCAACGTGATGATTACCTCCCATCAGGGCTTCTTCACACAAGAGGCTCTGGAGGCAATCGCAGAGACCAGCTTGCAGAACGCCTTAGACTATCAGACCGGGAAAGAATCTCCCAATGATGTAATGTAATTATGTAATATAATTGCAAGATACAGGTAAATTGCTTTTGTAGTATGCACATTTCCGTAAACAGGCACGCTTCTGCAACCCGCGAGGTTACAAAAGCGTGCCTGTCGTGAAATGTACAAATTATATTGATGATTTATTCAATCTCAAGTACTTCTTGATAAAACGCTTTGTAATCGGTTCTTCCATCCTTAATAAACTTAATCGCAGAAGAGGGATGACTGTTCAACACACCTGTCATCAGATAGGGCACATCATAGCCCCACACCACACCATCTTTTTTCAGTTGCAAAATATACTGCTCTACAAAATCCAACACCGGTGTCAGATTGTACTTTGGATTGCGCAGAAACGCCAACAAAGACTCCAAAAAGCAATTCCCTGCACCACGTCCCATACCGCTCACCGTAGCATCCAGATAGCTCACACCCATACGCAACGCTTCAATGGTATTGGCAAAAGCTAACTGCTGATTATTGTGAGCGTGAATACCTATCTGCTTTCCTGTCTTTGCAGCAATATTCAGATACTTATCTGCCAATCGCTGAATCTGCTCCGGATAAAATGCCCCAAAGCTATCTACCAGATAAATCACATCTGCTCCGCTTGCCGCCAACAGCTCCAAACCGCTGTCGAGATCCTTATCGTTGACCTTGGACACTGCCATGACATTCACTGTCGTCTCATACCCCTTCGCCTTCGCATCGTCAATCATCTCAATGGCTGCCGGTATCTGATGAATATATGTGGCAGTACGCACCATATCGATCACGCTTTCGCTGCGGGGAAGAATATCTTTTCGGAAATCAGTTCTGCCAACATCCGTCATAACAGAAATCTTCAAGTCTGTGTCATTCTCACCCACAATGGCGCGGATATCTTCCTCATCACAGAATTTCCATTTGCCGAAATCCTTCACATCAAACACATCCTTTGATGCCTTATAACCGAATTCCATATAGTCTACACCAGCCTTGATATTAGTCTTATACAAGGCTTTCACAAATTTATCATCAAAACGGAAGCTATTCACCAACCCACCATCCCGCAATGTACAATCCATTACTTTGATATCCGGACAGTAGGATATCAAGGTTCTGCTATTTTCCTGTGCCATATCTGTTTCCTCCTGTGCATCTGCATGTTGTCGTCACCAGTTCCCCGCGCATTTATTTTGCGCTTTAAACTGCTGAACTTTAAATTGCTAAAGTCTTTTATGTTAAGATACACCTTTGGGACGCTCTTGTCAAGAGGTGAACTGCAATGTAATATTGTTTTTTTTCATTCTGATGTTATAATAAAGCAGAAGGTACAAGGTACTTCTTTATCAGAAGTGCGATAGATATAAGATGTATGGGGGAATTATGAAGCAAATCATAAAAATTATTATTTTTGTTCTGGTTAGTATTTCTGTAATTTTTTTCATTACAAATAAAGGGAATCTTTTATCGTACTGCGATAATGAGCTCAAAAATGTATATTCGCATCATAATACGCCAACCGCAGTGCGCCACTATATCGGAGATGAAAATGGGCATAAAGTATATGAAAGCAAAGATTCCGAACTGATTTGCAGCTTTATGAGTGCTTTGAAAAACATTCAAGTCAGCGAAAAAACAGATGGCTTACATTATAATATTGATGTAATTACATTTATCATGGATGACAATCAGAGATATGATGTTACATTCAATGACAAACGTCTTTATGTTTATATTGGTGAGTCAGTTAATCTCTATAATATAAAAAGAGAAGAAACGCTTTGGGAATTGTTTAAGATAATTGATCAAGAAGAAAATCTGGTATCTGAATAGCTATGCAAACACCTAAATAACAACCGTATTTATGAGGAGTATGATGATGGCAGCAGTAACGAGTATCCATGAAAAATATATGCGGGAAGCATTGAAGCAGGCAAAAAAGGCTTATGCTCTGGGCGAAGTCCCCATCGGCTGTGTAATCGTCCATGAGGACAAGATTATAGGACGCGGCTACAACCGGCGTAATACTGACAAAAACACGCTTTCCCACGCGGAAATCACTGCTATCAATAAGGCAAGCAAGAAAATCGGTGACTGGCGTTTGGAGGACTGCACCCTGTATGTGACACTGGAGCCCTGTCAGATGTGCGCCGGCGCCATTGTTCAGGCACGCATCCCGGAAGTGGTCATGGGCTGTATGAATCCCAAGGCGGGATGTGCCGGCTCCATCCTGAACATCCTTGAAATGCCAGAATTTAACCACCAGGTGACCGTATATCGCGGCATATTGGAGCAGGCATGCAGCGATATGCTAAAAACCTTTTTTTCCGAGCTGCGTATCCGGAATAAACAGGAGAAGGAAGCACGCAAAGCGACACTTTCTTCTTGACAAATACCCATGAAACAGATACACTTAAGAAGCCGTACATTGTGGGGTTTGTGACTACAATGTTGAAACTCGGTCTCACGCAATGAGAATCTACGAACCGTGTCAGGTTGGGAACAAAGCAGCACTAAGTAGAACCTTTCATGTGCCGTGAGGAAGCCGGGTGGAGTTGTTGTCACACCCACATGTGCGGTATTTGTATTTGAAAATTAAGTATTTGCAGATAAATGAATGGGAGAATACACATTGCACGCAACAGCATTCGACCACAACCACATACTTGAGGACAACTTGAAAGCGTGCATGCTTTGTCCCCGACACTGCAACGTCAATCGCCTTGCCGGTGAGACGGGCTACTGTGGACAGACAGCAGATATCCGCATTGCCCGCGCTGCACTACACTACTGGGAAGAGCCCTGTATATCTGGGGAAAACGGTTCTGGCACCGTGTTCTTTTCCGGCTGCAGCATGCGTTGTGTCTTTTGCCAGAACCACGAAATTGCTCTGGGCGAGAGCGGTAGAACGGTCAAACCGGAACGTCTTGTAGAAATTTTTCAGGAACTACAGGAAAAGGGTGCTCATAATATCAATCTTGTGACTCCTACACATTACATCCCACAGCTTGTACAGGCTTTGCAGCAAGCCAAAAAGGAAGGGCTGACCCTTCCTATTGTATACAATACAGGCGGATACGAGGAAGTCACCTCCTTGCAGTTATTAGAGGGCTTCATCGATATTTATTTACCTGACTTCAAATATTTCTCTCCTGCGCTAGCGGAGCGCTATTCCCATGCCTCTGACTATTTTGAGAAGGCTTCCCTTGCTTTGCGGGAGATGTACCGTCAGGTGGGCACTCCTGTATTGGACGAACACACAGGATTGATGAAACGAGGCATGCTTGTGCGCCATCTGCTTCTGCCGGGAGAAACAAAGGATTCCAAAAAGGTATTAAGATATTTGCACACCACCTATGGTAATGACATTTATGTCAGTATTATGAACCAATACACTCCCTTGCCTCACGTTGCCCATATTTCAGAATTAGCACGCAAGGTAACCGAAGAAGAATACCAAAGAGTACTTACCTTTGCAGAGACAATCGGTATTGAGCAGGGCTACCTGCAGGAAGCCGGCACAGCGCAGGAAAGCTTTATCCCCCCCTTTGACTACGAGGGCGTGTACCCGGACACTTGAAATCCAACCTTCTTACAGCTCCACAGGTACCATGTAATATCCGTAGTCACCATTGCCCGCCGGCTCTTCCAGACACTCAAAGCTTTCAAAGCCAAACATGATTGCCACCTGCTTCTCACGCTCGTAAAAATTGCCGGGGACTCCCAGATAATATTTTACCTCGCCGCGCTTTTCCATTCTTTGAAGGATTAAATGTCTGTAATTATAATATCCGTGCAGCAAAAAACTATTGTGTATCAAATCAAAATATTTTTCCGATAAAATAACGAAATCCTGTGGATGCAGGGATAAATACTCTCTCTCATCCTGAAAGGGCTTAATATGGGGATATATTGCGGATAACTGCTTCCACTTATTATCATACAACGCAGTCGCTTTAGGCACCGGCTCAAGCCTGGCTGCGCTTTTCAATTCCGGGCTTCCTGCATTTTCTTGGACTTCTCTTTCCGCTATTCCTTCTTCTATCGATTGTATTTCTCTTATCTTTGGTTCTTTCTCATTTATTTTTCTCTCTTTTATTTTTTTCTCGTTTACTTCTGTCTCCCTTACTTCTCTTTTGTCTGCTTCGTTTGCATCAGTTTCCCACGCATAGCCCCCATGCACTTTCCTTTCTTTTGCATCACTTTCTTTTGCATCACTTTCTTTTACTTCACGCTCTTTTATTTCTCTTTCTTTTACTTCTCTCTTTTGGGTTTCTCCCAATGCTCCGAAGACTTCTCGTCCCGGCGCCAATTCTATGCGAAGTGTCTCGAGATTTTCATATGCTATGCCAGTTCCTTTTATATTTTTGGTATGTAAACATAGAAATTCACAGTTTGCCCGTCCCCCGGACAGCTCCAAACAGGCAAGCTCCTCCTCTCTGATACCGTCTCCCAAAAGAATCCGAACCGAATGGTTGTCCACACTGTCCTTCATCCCCTCTGACGGCAATCCACTAATGTTGATTCGGATATTACAAAGCTCGTTTCTTGCTTCTAATTTTACAAAGCCAGCTCCCTTAATTCGCTCACCCTGCACTCTGTACTCCAGATATTTTATTTTACTTTCAAATAACATAAAAAGCCCTCACATGCGCCATATTCTGAAAACATGCTTTCATGCAGCATCTTCATAATACAGTATATGTGAGGGTTGTACCATTTATGATTTCCAACTACTCAATGGATTCCAAATATTTCATGTAACTGCCTACCATCAATGCAATCTTAAATGTCAGCGCATCGTCAAAGCTACGCAAATCCAGTCCGGTGCTCTTCTGAATCTTCTCAATTCGGTAGACCAGAGTATTACGGTGCACAAAGAGCTGTCTGGATGTCTCAGAGACATTCAGATTGTTCTCAAAAAACTTGTTGAGTGTATTCAATGTCTCCTCATCTAACTCCGTGGGATCATTTTCTCCAAATATTTCCTCAATAAAAATTTTACACAAGTTAATCGGCAACTGATAGATTAATCGCCCTATTCCCAGTGCACTGTAGGATGCTATATTTTTCTCTGCATAGAAGATTTTCCCCACATCCATTGCCATTTTCGCTTCTTTATAGGATTTGGACACATCCTTCAGTTCCTGAACGACCGTACCATACGCCACCTTAACATTAATCATCGCTTCTGCATTAATCAGACTCACAATGGTATCTGCCACACTCTCCAATGCCTCGGCGGTGGGTTCCCCCTCCAACTGCTTGATTAGGATGACATTGCTTTCATCCACCGCGGTTATGTAGTCCCCTGTACGGGAAGAAAACATTCCCTTCAACAGTTCCGTCACCAGTCCATCTTTCTCTCCTTTGGTTTCCACCAAATACACTGCGCGTGCTGCCGACACCTCAATGTGAAGCTTCTTTGCCCTGTTATAAATATCCACCAAAAGCAGATTGTCTAACAGCAAATTCTGAAAAAAGTTATTACGATCAAACCTTTCTTTATAAGCGATCACCAAGTTCTGCAACTGACAGACCGCAACTTTACCGACCATGTATACATCGTCACTTATTCCTTTTGCTACCAGCACATATAACAATTCCCCTTCATCCAATATTTTCAACAAATGATGGGGACCTATCACCTGACTATCCGCCGGTGATGCTGCAAATCCGCTGATCAGGTGACTCTCTATATCATTTCTGCCCATAGTAGTAGCCACTGCCAAACCGGACAAGTCGTATACCGCCAGGTCAACCTTTGTAATTGCTTTTAACTCATCCAAGCTAGTCTGAATGGTCTGACTTGAAATCATATTTTCTCTCCACTTCTATTAGCTTTCCAAAATCTTAAAAAAGGGGGTGCTAATAAAAGCACCCCACAAAATCTCATACTAGTTGGTAATAATCTGCTCTGTATCCTTATCAAATACATGAATCTTCTCAACATCAAATGCGAACTTAACAGTATCGCCAGGTCTTGCAGTTGTACGAGAATCTACTCTTGCAGTGATAGGGAACTCATCCAAATCAAAATACAAGTAAACCTCTGCACCAAGCAACTCATATACCTTGATAGTAGACTCAAATACACTCTGAGGAGAAGTCTCAATAAACATCTCAGAGTCATATACATCCTCAGGACGAATACCGAAAGTAACCTGTCTTCCTTCATAACCGCCCTCGATCAGCTTCTTGGACTTAGCAGGAGGAAGAGGAATGCTGTGTCCTGCAACCTCAAGGTTAGCAATGTCACCGTTCACAGTAACAGTTGCATTCAGGAAGTTCATCTGCGGTGAACCCATGAATCCTGCTACGAACAGGTTCTGAGGCTTCTCATACAGATTCTGAGGAGTATCTACCTGCTGGATAACGCCATCCTTCATAACTACGATTCTGGTACCAAGGGTCATAGCCTCTGTCTGGTCATGTGTAACGTAGATGATGGTGGTGCCCAGTCTCTGATGCAGCTTAGCAATCTCGATACGCATCTGTACACGCAGCTTAGCATCCAGGTTGGAAAGAGGCTCGTCCATAAGGAATACCTTAGGATTACGCACGATAGCACGACCCATAGCAACACGCTGTCTCTGACCACCGGACAAAGCCTTGGGCTTACGATCCAAAAGCGGAGTCAGGTCAAGCACCTTAGCAGCTTCCTTAACCATCTTATCAATCTGATCCTTCGGAACCTTTCTCAGCTTCAGACCAAATGCCATATTATCATATACAGACATATGAGGATACAAAGCGTAGTTCTGGAATACCATTGCGATATCTCTGTCCTTAGGCTCTACATCGTTCACAACTCTGTCACCGATCTTCAATTCACCGGAGGAAATATCTTCCAAACCTGCAATCATACGCAGTGTGGTGGACTTACCACATCCGGAAGGACCTACGAAAATAATGAACTCCTGATCTGCAATCTCAAGGTTGAAATCCTTAACTGCGGTAAAACCGTTAGGATATACTTTGCAGACATTCTTCAAAGTTAAACTTGCCATAAGTATAATACTCCTTTCGCATTCGAGCTTATTATTCTGTGCAAAATGAAATCGCACATTACCATTTGATTCTTTACCTAGTATAACGAAAATCTAAAATTTACGCCATACCACTATTTCACAAAGATTTTGATTCAGATTGTATGAATTGCTTATAAAGCTCGGAAAATTTCAACAAGCTTGTCACATTAACCAAAATCTTTTCAGATTATTAGTCACTTTCCACAAATTAATATCTCTAATGAATATTCTCATTGATGGAAATACTTTCATCCAATTCATCGTGGAAGATTCTCTCATCATCCTCCGCCATCTCTTCCGGCTCATCCCCGCCGTTCGCTTCCGTAATCTGATCCTCCAGCTTCTTAAAGAACTTGTTGTACAACAATGCTCCTACATATGCGGGCGCTGAAATCCCGAAAAACAATGCAATCGGCATCAGACGAACGGAAAATACCATCAACACCGCCACTACATTCATCACAATCATAAGAATAGTCTTGGGTGCCTGAAGTATGCTGATGACAAACGCATTTTTTAAGGTTCTCGGTACAGGATTGGCAAATTTTGCCTGCACCGGAAATACAAATGTAAACATCATCAGCATCAGAATCGCGATGACTCCAATGATAAATTCAATGATTCCGGGGAAATTAAGCAGCTTCATGTACATAATATATATATCCACTCCCAGAATCACCGAAATCACAAGCATAATCAGCCAGATGGCGGTTGACTGCCTGAAATTTTCCTTAAAGGCACGGAAAAAGCTCGCAGTAATACGGTTTTCCTCTCCCCGCACAATCTTCAATGCCATATAGTGCATAGCCGTCAGCGATGCACCGGTTGTAAGCACGGGCAGACAACACACCAGTGTCAACACATTTAACCACAAAAGGTCTGAAATAATCGTCAGCGCCCTCATAAAGGGGCTGTCCAAATCAAAAATTTTCATATCGGTCATTACACCTTTCTTTTTCTTTATCTACCCATCAGGACCAGTGCTTCTCCATGGGAGTAACCCTTATTCCGGAATACTCCTCCTCTGCACCCACTATACGAAATCCCAGCTTACGATAGAATTCTACTGCATACGGCGCTGCTTTCAGCGACATATACGCTTCTCCCGCCTCATATTGCAGATAGTGACACATATGCTCCATCAATGTCCGTCCCACACCTTTGCGATGATACATTTCATCCACAAAAAGTAAAGACAGATGATGCCCATTTCTGACGGATGCAGCTCCAATGATCTTCTCTCCATCCAAAGCTACCATCATCTGGTATCTGCCGGACAGAAACGCCCTGTATAAATCATTGTCTGTGATAAATTCATAAAAATTCCGGATGCCTTCCTCCGTATACACGTCCCCCTCAAACTTTAAAAACGTCCTCCATATCATGTCCATGGCAGGAATCCATTCATCTATCCTTGCCCACCGAAACACATAAGAAGCACATGGGCTCATTGCTTCACTCATATTTCTAACGCTCTCTCCCGCAATTAACTCACTATTATATTATCCTTGATCCAGTTTAAAATGTCCATCTTAACCGCATCATTGTCATCTTCATTCAATATTTCGTGGCGATCGTGCTCATAAAGCTTCAAGGTCACATTCTCAACGCCAACCTCCTTCAGTGCATCATACGCTTTCTGAACTCCCACGCCATAGTCGCCTACTGGATCCTGCGCACCTGATACCATAAATATCGGTAAATCCTTGGGGATTTTCTTCAGATTGTCTTGCTTTAACAATCTTGCGATCAGCTCAAACAAGGTAGAAAATCCATTTACCGTAAACACAAAGCCACACAACGGATCCGCAACATACCTGTCCACATTGTCCGTATTGCAGCTCAGCCAGTCAAAGGCTGTCCTGGGCGATGCAATCTGCTTGTTGTAGGTGCCAAATGCAATACCATCAATCAGCTTGCTCACATGCTTCGAACCACAAAACAACTTTTGAATACCCGCGAATGCCTTGGAGGCAGCAATCACCGCCCCGGACTGCATACCGGTTCCCATGATAACGGCGCCCTTGATACCGGTTCCATAACGAAAGAGATAATTGCGAAGAATAAAGGAGCCCATACTGTGTCCCAGAATAATATAAGGTACATCGGGATACAAGGTCTGCGTCATTTTTTTCAGTCTGTGCACATCCCGAACCACGACGGTTGCGGGATCCTGCTCGCAAAAATATCCATAAAGCTTTTCCTCACCTACAGACTTTCCGTGCCCCAAATGATCCTCTCCGGTAACCACGAACCCCTGCTGCACAAAGAATTCTGCCGTTTCCTCATAACGCTCAATATATTCCGCCATGCCGTGTATAATCTGTAGCACACCCACTACCCTTCTGTCATCCGGCAAATAACGGACTGCATGAATCTTGTGCTTTCCATCCCTGGAATCATAATAAAATTCTTCCTTCTTCATATCGCTCACCTAACCTCATCTAGCAAATCTCCGCTCCTGCAGGCATCTCCCTCTCTGGGCTCATCAGCGCCAGATTACCGTCCGCATCCTCCGCTGAGAGCAGCATACCCTCGGACACCAGTCCCGCCAATGTGGCAGGCTTTAAATTCACCAGCACCATGACCTTCTTACCCACCACCTCTTCCGGAGTGTAATGTGCCTTGATACCGGATACAATCTGGCGCACCTGACTGCCGATCTTCACCTGGAAGCACAGTAGCTTCTTGGACTTAGGTACAGCCTCACACGCAATAATCTCTCCTACCTGGAACTGCAGCTTTGCAAAATCATCATAGGTAATCTCCGGTTTGGGTTCTATGTCGATCACAGACGCCTCGCCGTCTTTTGTTTCTGCCGCACCGCCTGCTCCATTGCCACCCACCACGGCACTTTTATTAGCCGCCTCCACGGATGCAATCATGGCAAGACGCAGCTCTTCCTCCTTCGCCTCCACATCTTTCATATCCAGACGTGCAAAGAGAATCTGGGGCTTATCCGTCACCTTGTTACCACTCTCATACAGACCAAACTTCTCTAAACTATCAAAATCACGCAAGGACGTGTTCAACTGCGCTGCAATTTTATCTGCTGTTTCCGGCATATAGGGTGAAAGCAGGCTGGCACCAATCACAATGCCCTCCACCAGATTGTATAGCACGGTGGACAGACGGTCTGCCTTCGCCTCATCCTTTGCCAATACCCAAGGCTCTGTCTCATCAATATATTTATTACATCTCTTGAATAATGCAAAAATCTCCGTCAGTGCATCAGCCACACGCAGGGGTTCCATCTTCTCTGCTACCTTTGCATAAGTGCCGGTAACAACAGCTTTCAAATCCGCATCCACCGCCTTGTCATTCTCGGTAAGCTGTGCGTGCTTATCTGCCACCACGCCGCCGAAATATTTGTTGCTCATGGAAATGGTCCGATTCACCAGATTACCCAATGTATTTGCCAAATCGGAGTTCAAGCGCTCCGCAATCAGTCCCCAGGTAGCGTTACCGTCATTCTCATAAGGCATCTCATGCAGTACATAATAGCGCACTGCATCCACACCGAAATAATCCACCAGATCATCGGCATAGATCACATTTCCTCTGGACTTGCTCATCTTGTCATTGTTCATAAGAAGCCAGGGATGCCCGAACACCTGCTTGGGCAGGGGCTCTCCCAGTGCCATCAGGAAAATCGGCCAATAAATGGTATGGAAACGAATGATGTCCTTACCGATCAGATGCAAATCAGCGGGCCAGAACTTTTTGTACTGCTCGGTGCTGTTGCCCTCCGCATCATACCCGATACCGGTAATATAGTTCGTCAACGCATCCAACCATACAAAAACCACATGTTTATCATCAAAATCCACCGGGATACCCCACTTAACGGAGGTTCTCGATACGCACAGATCCTGCAGTCCGGGAAGCAGTAAATTGTTCATCATCTCGTTCTTGCGTGCTACCGGCTGAATGAATTCCGGGTGCTCATTGATGTGCTTGATCAGCCTGTCCGCATATTTGCTCATACGGAAAAAGTATGCCTCCTCCTTGGCGGGCTTTACCTCTCTGCCACAGTCCGGGCACTTGCCGTCCACCAACTGGGACTCTGTCCAGAAGGACTCACAGGGCGTACAGTACAAGCCCTCATAGGCTCCCTTATAGATATCTCCCTGCTCGTAGAGGCGCTTGAAAATCTTCTGAACCTGTCTCTCATGATAATCGTCCGTGGTGCGAATGAACTTGTCATATGAAATATTGAGCAGATCACAAAGCCCACGAATGGTGCCTGCCACATTGTCCACAAACTCCTTGGGTGTAATACCTGCCTCCTGTGCCTTCAATTCAATCTTCTGACCATGCTCGTCTGTTCCCGTCTGGAAAAAGACATCATATCCTTCCTTTCTCTTGAATCTGGCAATACTGTCAGCGAGAACAATCTCATAGTTGTTGCCGATGTGCGGCTTGCCTGAAGTATAGGCAATCGCTGTTGTCAAATAATACTTTCCTTTATTTTGCATTGTAAAATCTCCCTTCTGTGTTTACATCTTTACATCTATTCTAGCCAGTTTTATCTCTTTCTTCCGCAAGACACTCGATAATATTCGACCATGGACACACTTTCGCTCCGTTTCAGGCGTAACGGTGCTGACGCATCAAAAAACGATGCGTATGTGCCGACACCCTCAAAGGATTCATTGTCGAACATTTTCTCTGTCTTGCTGATGCACAGATAAATCCGGCTTGCAAAAAGCCGCCTTCCATCACACGTTCTATGTTGTCATACAACATGCAATAGAAGACGGCAATTGAACCGTGGTACCACTTCTATTCATCCGGCTCTTGCGATACCGGACCTCGTCAGGTCTGTAACCCATATCCGCTATAACAGGCGGAACCTGTCGCAGCCTTGCCACAAATCTTACAAAAAAAACTTTGCTGCAGTTTGTCGTTCGGTGCGCTGCTCGGAAGCCATCTTCCACTCACTCCGGCTCACATTCCTCTCAGCATCATGGAATGCTCTCTGTAAAGCTATCTTCAAGTGTACTCTCTTCGTCATTGCCAATTTATCTTTTAATCCCTGTCTAATAATTAGGGTATCACACACCGCAAGTTACTGTCAACGAAAAGTTATGGACAGGCACATGCGAAAATGTTAAACTTATCATAATCATTTAACCCGTACTCATAATATATCATTGGGAGATGGATTTTGGAAAGTAAACTCATTGGAAATATAGAAAATAAAAACGAAAATCGAAAATGGTATGCCATTCAAGTATTGGGTGGCAAAGAAGAATCCACCGCCAACCTATGCCAAGCGCTCCTGAATCAGGAAAGCGAAGAATTGTTTGTGCCTAGATATGTGCGCAAGAAAAAGTTCAATGGACAGTGGCAGGAGGTACAAGGCATCTTGTTCCCCGGCTACCTTTTTGTAATCACAGACCGGGTAGCGGATTTGTTCTTCCGTTTAAAAGCAATCCAAAGCCTCACCAAAATCCTCCGGGCGGATGACGCATTCATCCCTCTACAACCAGAAGAAATCTCCTTCCTGCAGCATTTTGGCAGAGAAGAGCATCTTGTGGAAATGTCTACCGGTCACAAGGAGGGAGATCATATCACCATCACGGATGGTCCCTTAGCCGATTTTGAAGGTAAAATACTCAAAATAGACCGACACAAACGTATCGCCATTATTGAAGTAGATTTCTTCAGCAGAGTGACACAAGTGAAGGTCGGACTGGAAGTGATCGACAGTGCACCGCCCACCTCCTAATGCGCTCTCATTGCCTCATATATCTCTACCACATCATACTCCGGCGCAAATTTGCCCGCCGTCTCACAGATTGCGCGCACCTTCATAATATCCTCATCCAATTCCGCAGCAATCATCTCCGGCGCTTTGCCCTTCTTCAGTTTGCGGCAGATTAGGCTTATCAGATTTTGCTCTATTCCTTGCTCTATTCCCTGTTCTATTCCTTTTTTGATTCCTCGTTCCTCCACAAGGTCACTCAAATTACACATTCGATGTAAATTCTCCTTTCCTTTCCCGGTCATGGGAATACCATATTTCTCTTCCAGAATATGTTCCTTTACCTGCGGTGCAAGCGTGTCCGTAAGCAGAACCGACAGCGCATCAAGAAGTTCTTCGCCGCTCTCAATGATATTGCCTTCCGCATCCTTCGCGAGACAAATGATGATCAGAGACATTAAATCATATCGTCCGCTTTTGCCGAGACTGCCAAATATACTTCTCGGCTCAATTCTATACTCGGTGATTGTATTCTGCGCGTACCTCGGCGCATCCATACAAATCCAAATGGAATAAACCTTTTTCAACCCATCATAATCGTCATGAACAAACTCTGTATCCTTTTGAGACGAAATCATGCGTGCCACATAAAAAATCCCTCTTGTCACCAAATCATAGCCCGGATGAAAATTCTTCTGTGCCTCTACATTCACCAACAGCTTCGCACGCGCGGGGGCAAGTGTATACACATGAAAACGAATATCATAAGTAACTGCACCCTCATTCGGAACCTTATCCTCATTCTGTCTGCCCATTATCGCTTCGGGCAGCCTCCCTGGTTCCACCGGAATCACGGATACCTGCGGTCTGTCTGTGGCACTGCCTTCCGCACAACTGTCCTTGCCGCCTTCAGCATTCTCTATACAGCCCACAATCGTCTCCAGATCCACTCCTTGAAATTCCTCTGTCACATGCTGCAACAACAGCGCAAGAACATTTTTGTCCGCTAATATGTTCTTGACCGCATCGTCATAAGACGCCTTGGTGCCCGCAATCTCAATCGCGTTTGCTAAATGTGTTTTTCTTCCCATTCATCCTCCTGTTCGCAGGAGAATCAGACACTAAGTCCTGAAACGATGAGATTATGTCACATTCATACATGTCAATCAGTCATCTGCGCTCCTGCTTATTGTTTATAAAATTGAATTAAGCAAGATTCTTGTAGATAACCTGACTATGGTACTTGACGACCATCAAAGAATATCAGAATTGTTGCTTATCTGTAGAATAACACAGAATCGTTTAAAACGCAATCAGATTACGTCTAAAAAAGTGTACAAATTTGAGTGGGTGAATTTTATGTACTTTTTATTTTTCTGTATCATATATCCTCGCATACAGAGGTATAAAAAGTGATTCATTATTTAATCTTTGGATAAATACTTCTCTGCAAAATCACATACAGACTGTATGATATCCACTGGGTCAAAAACGGAAAATAGAGGTCAAAACCAGTCTGCTTTCATGAGTTCAAATACATCTTTAACACTTGAAAAAGTATATGTGGGTTTTATTTCTCCATTCTCTATTTCTTCAACCGTGGCTTCTCCTGTCAGTACACAAACTGCTGTAACTCCTGCATTTAATCCAGTTGCAATATCTGTGTATAAACGATCTCCTACAACCACAGTTTCTTCCGCTAAACATTGTTCTTTTGCTCTTACGATATCAACCATCTTAGGTTCAGGCTTTCCAATAAATATGGGCCATTTTTCTGTTGCGTCCTTTATCATTTGACAAATAGAACCACAGTCCGGAATAAAACCAAATGATACAGGACATACCCAGTCAGGATTTGTAGCTATATATGTAACATCCTGCGTACTGAGAATTTCACAGGTATTTCGAATTTTACCGGCAGTCAGCTCCATATCGAAACCAACTAACACTACATCAACTTGCTCTACATTTTCGGTAACATCAATCCCCGCATTTCGCAGCTCTTCTATAAAGCTCTTCGTCCCTTGACAATAAACCTTCGCTTCAGGAAGCTCCTGTTTCAGATATAAAATAGTTGCTTGGGCTGATGTAAAAAAATTCTCTTTGGTTGCTGATATTCCTAACCTATTGACCTTCTCAACATAATCCGTAACCGACTTGGAAGAATTATTAGTGATAAACACATATTTTGCTCCACGTTTGAGAATACTTTGAAGAAGCCCCAGCGTACCCTCGAAAAGGGTATCTTCCTCATAAATAGTTCCATCCATATCGAATAACCAGAGTTTTTTATTCTTTAGTTCTTCCGCGTCAACTCCAAAGTAATCCTTCATCATTCATTTGTCCTCCCCAAACAGAGCTTCTGCATCTGCAAGATCTTCATGATTATCTATTTCGAGCCAACGCCCCTCCAAAGGACAAGCCTGGAATGTTACGTCAGAAAAAGCGTCATTAAGAGCCACTTCAGACCACAGCTTCATTTCTTTTTTTCCCTCAATGTATTCCACACAACGATTGTAGAAGGCTTTCCCCCCATCAACTCCAAATTTATATACATCTATAGAACAACCCAGCGCTTCATTCTGAGTAATCTGCTTGGAAATAGCTACAAGCCTTCTGTCTTTCTCCACAACTTTCATAGACTCTTCAATATAGCGCCCCATATCAACCACCACAAGATTTGGCGTTGAGCTTTGTTCAAGCACCGTTATCACAGACTCATCATAAAACACGTCTGCATTCATCATATAAAAGGGCTCTATTTTTCCATCAGGGAACATTGACTTTATTCCCAGGTATGCAGAATACATATTGTTTGTCTTAGCGTAGTCAACAGACTCCACTATCTTTATCTCCGGATACTTCTCGTGAACTGTCTTCTCCAAAACATCTGCTTTATATCCGGAAACGATTGTGATATCCACAATACCATTCTGTTTCAGATTCTCTATTTGCTTAAACAGTATTGGCTTTCCATTAACCGATACAAGAGATTTGGGTATATTATCTGTAATGGGTGCCAAACGTGTACCGAGACCTGCTGCAAGAATAAGTGCTTTGTTTTTACTAACATAACAATCCATATGTTACCTCCTTATAGTTCCTCTACGAGTTCTTGATAGATTCTTCTTAATTTGTCTTCATTCAAATCTGCTTCATGAAGATATGTATATCTGTTATTGCGCATTTCTGTAGCATGCTGCATGCAATAGACAAAAGTATCCTCTGTTATTTCCATATGCTTTGGATTAATGTCTACTTCAAATTTTTTTAAGTAGCTTACAACCGGAGCAGGATCCTCTCCGATAATCTTCAACACTGCCACAGTTCCAAGTGCCACATTAAAGCCATGTAAATTTTGCTTCTCACAATAGTAATCCAGGGCATGCGAAAATAGATGTTCCGAGCCGGAAACCGGTCTGCTTGAGCCTGCATAGTCCATGGCAATACCCGAAAGGACTAATGAATTAGCAAGAACCTCCAGAAATTCAGGACACAAACGATCAAATTGCGTCTTCATGAGTGCGTCAAGTGAAGTTCTTGACATCATATAAGCATACCCGTTCATTTCATCTTTTCCCCGGGATACAGCAAAATCCCAATCCTTTAACGCCATATAATTCGATATAGTGTCCCCAATTCCGGCTTTTATCAAATGGGATGGACAACTGGCAATCAGCCCGGTATCCATAATCATCATTGTTGGCATTGCGCATCCTAAACTTTTCGGCTTTCCATCTTCACGCTTTAGAACCGCAATCGGTGAAACAATGCCATCGTGTGCCATAGTTGTAGGAATGGAGAGAAATGGACGCTTAGAAATAAATGCCGCATATTTAGCAACATCCAGCGTTTTGCCACCACCCATTGATACTATGCAGTCAACATCTGTTGCAATGACTCTTTCAGCCACTTCCATGGCATATGCTATTGTATTATTTTCAACTGTCTGCTCCTTGATCTGACCGATGGCTTCAATCTGTGGACGAACGATAGCACCATATAGAGAATCAACATAAGTATCCGGAATATACAAGATTTTTCCGGATATGTTGTTTATTCGCAACGTTGTCTCAACCGAATTGATGGCACCCTTTTTTATTCGCAAATAATTCTGTTTCATTTAGTCACCTGCCGTTACACATACCATCTATTATTAATATGAATGATTGAGTTGGAGAAACTATATCATTGACTGCTGAATATATAATCAAATAACTTTTTGCAGGCATCTCCAAATTCATATGCTCCATTATCTTCTCTGAATTTTCTTGATTGTAAATAAATTGTATTAAAGTCCATATCACTAATCAATTCGTTTAGTTCATGTACATTTTGGGCGAAAGGAAAGCCAATCGTATTTAAATCAGCATGCAAACCTCTTTCTAAGGCATACTCAGAATAATCCGGTGCAAAAAGCAAGATTGGTTTTTCAATAATTGAAAAATCCCAAATACTTGATGAATAATCAGTAATCAGACAGTCTGAGACAGCTAACAATTCCTGCATATCTGAATAGTTTGTAGCATCAACAGTAATATGATTGCCCAGATCGTTCTTCATAAGATGATGCATTCTTGTAACAATGACAATTTGCTTATCTATTTTCTCACTTAATAACCTTTTTATGGTTTTATAATCCGGATTTTGAAAAACCTCATTGGGATTGTACCGATATGTTGGTGCATATAGGAGAATAAAGGAATCAATGTTTATGTTTAAAGCATCACATACTTTTTTTCTTAAATCTATTTCCCCATCCCTCTGTTTAAAAATAATATCATTTCGAGGAAATCCTATTTTTAATGTTTCTTTCTCGTATCCAAGATCCTGTTTCGCTATTATTTCATCGTAAACCTTACTCGTTGATAGTAAAACAGTTGTATTGTCTGAAGACATTTTTATTGATTTCTTCATTAATGAATCATTTGCCAACTCTTGGAGCCCAACTTTTTTAATGTTAAAACCTCCATGCCAGGTATTTATATGTTCCTGACCTTTTCTAACAGGAAACCATGAAAAGGAGCCTATGTTATTAATACTGGCTTTGGCAGTTGCTTCATAGAAGAATCTCTTCGGCGAACTGTACTTTACAAGTATATAACCGAATTTCTTCTCTAAATATCTATACTTTTCAGGTTCTCTAAAAGCCCAAACTATTTCATACTGCCCTTTGTAATTATTTGCAATATATTCGCTAATGTATTTGGGATTACAGGAATACTGAGTTCCCGTATATGAATTAAACACTATTCTGTTTTCTTTGATTGGAAACAAGCTCAATATACGCATTATCGAGCGCAATATATATATTTCTATAATTTTAAACAATGATTTCATATCTATTCCTTGAATGTAGAGTGAAGTGTCAAATCCTACATCATTTCTCCTTGTGATGTATTTTTAGAAATACTGTTGAAAAACACCGCAGAAGCTCACCACCAATTATCACAGCAACAAATGCCATGATCGTTTGCAAAGCTTTGAAATCTTCCCATCCAACATAAGCAAATATGTCACGAATCAACCAAATGGCTGGAAATTGCACCAAATACCAATACATGCTTCTGCTTTTACCCAGATTAACAATTTTTTTACGTTTCAGTAATCCGGAAATCACTCCCTGCTCTCTTCCAAATATCGCCACAACACACATAACCAATATTAAATCAAACAATCGATTCCAAATGACATGCACATAATCAATGTGCCATAAATGGACAACACTTATGATAAGGATGCCAATCTCAGCCAAACTCCATATGATCTTTTTCGATGTAATACGCTTCTCCCCCAGTTCATAGCCTCTGGCTATCAGCATTCCCAGAAAGACATAAAACACTCTAATATAAGGAGAACTATAATATAATGTATTGAAGCTTGACCATCTTTGATTAATTTGTACTGCTAACTGTGTCAATGCCAATATAATCGCAACATCTACAGCTCCGAAAAGAAAAATATTCGAAAACTTGCGGCACCTTTTTCTAATCATTTGTCCAAAAGCAGGACATGCCATATAACAAATAAACAGGCATGATAAAAACCATCCTACAGGATTCAAGCCATGCGCAATGCTTTCTATTCCTGATAAGGATTGTAATAATGTGACATCAATAATAAAATTAGCCGCCGTTATCCCGCCAGCCTTTATCATTCCATAAGTGGGAATTCTTAATAGCAGCATGTGGGGAATACTCACAAGAAGTGAAAGTATATATACGGGATATAATTTTTGAATCCTTCTCCATGCAAAGCCGATTGATTGTCGTAATCCCCCCCCCTATTTCATCGTTATTGCAAACATACAATCCCAATCCTGATAATAAGAAAAAGTAGTCTACCGCCAAGTTGGGGGCAAGAATATATTTCCACCCCTCCCAATCTTTTAAAAAACTAAAATGCGAGATAATAATTATCCAAACCATAACAACTCGCATACCATCCAGGCTTCCAATTCTTTTTTTCATATTTCCTCTTCTATCTGCATAAATCGTTCCAGACACCACATCTGCCATTTCTGATTTCCTGTAAAGCTATCCATGTCAAGATTTTTCTTAAATTCCGGTCTTGTAGGTCCTTCCCATGAAGCAAAATACAAATCCACCGGTCTGGGCATAGGAGTCTTAAAGGGAATCGGTAAATCCGGATATTTCCTTGCAAAAAGCTCTCGTATCAGATACTTGGGCTCACCATGTCTCACACGGTATAAGTCCAGTTTATCAGCCATAATCAATCTGGCATAGGGATCATAATAAGGCATATCAGCCACAGCAAAAGCATTCATATAACTACCGCTGCTCTCAATACTGAACACCTCGTCCATAAACCTTAAGTAATCAATCCCATTTCCTTCTTTTCTATACCGTTCAAACAAATACTGCATGGATTCCGGCTCCACCAGCACCTCTTCAGGCTTTGTGAAAATGTATCTGTTCATGAACTCATCAAAAGACCATTCCTTGCCAATTAATTGATCCATTCCTCCAAAAATCAGATCACTGCTCTCGCCGACAATCATCATTTCGATTCCATCTGATTTTGCCTGTAATGCCGCCTGCAATATCTGTGGCTCTATCGAATGCACCGGAGCAGCCTTTGCTCTCATCACATCATCCACATAGCGCTCCACCGTACTCCAATCGATATCTACATAATGCAGTCTCAACCCATGATACTTTGCAAATTGTTCTGCCCTTGCCAACTCTTCTTTGCCGAATTCCCCTCCAAGAAACCGAAAGGTATATGCGTCACATCCCCTCATATATGCAGCCAAATTTGCAGAATCCATACCACCTGAAAGCATAATGCCCAATTTTTTGCCGCGCAACGCCTCAAACTGTTTCTCTATTTCAGTGTCTATATCCTGTGCAGTATGCACCGGAATGCGCTCATCCAAGGGAACACTTACGATATTTGTGTGATGTATCCCCTCATAAAAGTCTTTGTTATCATCTTCAATATATCGAAATGCCATATAAGAACTCATGCAGTATTTTTTGTCTACCATATCATCTCTCTCCTCTTTAATCCTTAATCGGGGTTTCTTCACTTATCCAACCTCTTACCTTTTGCAAAGCCTCGGTAATTTTTGTAGAAGAAATTCCTTTTGTGTATGGGAAATAGATGATTTTAATACCGTTTTGTTCAAAATCCGCTTCATACTTTTTCCACTTTTCAGTCCCATACCAATCATCTCCCACAAAGAGCAGTGTAGCCCCCAACTACTTGCATGCTTTCAGTTTATCCATATCATACTGCGGCACGGCTGCATCTACATATTTGATGCTTCTGACAATTTCAATTCTATCTTCAAAAGGAATCATCGCTTGCTTTCCTTTATAGGAAACAAGCTCATCGACGGTTACTCCAACGATAAGCTTGTCACACATTCCTTTTGCATTTTTTAAAAGATTCAAATGACCTATATGAAAAAGGTCATATACACCTGTTGTATATCCAATTATCATAGCTCAATCCCTCTGCCATTCACATATTTTAAATACTGCTCTACAATTACCTTTTTGGCGGAGCTTTCAAAATGAATGTGATCGCTGTGTAAATACTTTTTCCGCCTGTCATACATAAATTGATTTATGTCGAAAAATTCTAACTGTAATTCATCCGCCACTCTTTTAAGTATCTGATTCTTTCTTTCCTTAATTTCATTTGCCACTTCATCGTAGCGCTCATTCATTCGAAACATGCCCCTTAGAAGCCTTGCCATTTTCGTTCTCGGCGTTATTACCGAATAAAACACACTTGCAATAATAATTTTTTCTGTGTATTGTGTCAAAAATGAAATTAATTTTTTGAAATCATCATAAAAAACAACGTAATCCTTCTCATGATATGCTTCGCCTAAATCACCAATTCTTGAATGATGTCCCAACTGTACAAAAATCACTTTATACCGATAGGTCTCTTGTGCAAAAAACGCATCCATCTGCGCAACAAAAAGTGCATCATGCAACCCCGATGAGGTTGCCAATAAGTCCACCGGTTTATGAGCTGTTCGTGCCAATTCACTTCGAATCTGTCTGGCAGTAGAATCTCCAATTAGCAGAATCCTGTCGTCATGTCCATTGGTTGCATTATCATACCAAAAATTAGACCACTCAATTTCTTCACGCCCGTTTAATGTATCTCGTGCATATCCAAGAATGTCACCATATTTTTGCATTATGCAGCCATCCTTTCTAAGTATCTTTATATGCAATGTCCGGTTCAAAGAATATGGCACTTTCATGCCAGATTCCACGCTCCTCTACTTTGGGAAGCTGCATATAGTCACCATAATGGTGTGTGAGGTAGCTTGTGTAATTTTCCGGAACCGGAATTGTTGTATTTTCAAAGGGCACAAAAATTACCTTTTGCACATCCTCCTTATAACACCAGCACTTTTGCACAACATCCATATAATGGGTCAATACGGTATATTTATTGGCACTGTCATCATATTTAGAAAGTATCCTGCGATATACGTCAACCAGAGATTCATATGGAATCAATTTTAACAATGTATATTTCAGACAGGTTGTTATCAGTTGATTCCAGCTTGTTCTCTCCAAATCTGAATAATACATATTTAACAGCTTCTGCACAAAATCCCTTCTGGCAATCTGTGCCTTTAATTTGCGAGAATCATCAACCAGCCCGTTCAATACATAGATATCCACATAAATCCCATTATTATATTCATTGGATTTATGCCAGTTAATTCTTCCGGTACTTTCGCTGTTTCGTAATCTGGCATAACCACAAAAATATTTCTTGTCCGTTTTTGCAGTCTGCAAAAAATATGGATATGTAAACTCTTTTGCCAGCTTTTCCAGTTTGGGTAAGTCTTTTGCCAAAATCGCAAAGTCCATATCGTCATCCCATGGGATAAAACCCTTATGGCGAATTGCCCCCAGCATAGTTCCTGCATACGCAAATATGGTAATATCATTTTCAGTGCACACATCCACCAGCTTCTGCGCAAGATCCAGTTCTATTGCCATGATTTTTTTGTTTTTTTCAGACACCTTATAATCACAGATGACTTCCTCTTTCAGAAATCCATCCGGAAGGTTCATTTTAGAATAATCCATTTTGTCCCCATTCAATTTGTTCTTAGTTTTTATTTAAGGTAATAATTTTGTTTAGTAGCTGTCTATTTTTATACAGTGCATATCCGCAGATTGCCATTAGGATCACTATTGTAATGTACCTGATTCCCATATTCAAATAAAGTACGGAACACACCACCGTAGCACCCAACGCCAATACGCTTGCAAAGAAAAGCAGCCTTTTGTCAAAAGGAATCTCTATTTGGGTCTTTCTACAGATAATACACAAATAACAATAGTGCGCGACAAAGTAAATTAAATAACAAGCCATTGTCGTGTACCCTGCTGCCACAAACCCAAACCGCGGAATAAATATTCTGTTCAAAATAAGATTCGAGCCTGCTGCCAATAACGAGCCTACCATGATAAATCTTGTCTTTTCGTGATACATTGCCACCACTCCAATTAAATTGTAGGACATATTAAAAAACACACTCATGGCAACCGGCGGAACAATCCAGATTGCCTCCGCATAATTTACACCGCCCAAGATATAAATCAGCTCCGGCGCAAATAAGGATAATACCAAACAGCCTGCGAGCAAGCTCACCAACACCGCATTGGTAATGGTCTTAATTTCCGGAAAGTCTCCTTCCTTAAGCTTTCTATAGGACCAAGGAGCATAAGATGCGTGAATGGCATTGGTAAACATATTCAACGCAAAGGATAACTGATATGCGACGGAATAAATTCCCGCATATGCACTTCCGCAATAGGTGTTGATCATGATACGGTCAGATTGGTTGAGAATCTGCATAGACAGATAATGTGGAATCAAAGGCAAGTTATAAGAGACTGCATACTTCCAGTAAGCAATATTTATCAGTTTCTTACCTTTTCTGAGCAGTTGAATATAACACCACAAATTGATAGCCATGGGAGGAATCACCATGCCAATCACCCGATACAACGCCTTATTTTCATCTACAGATAGAACCAACAAAATACTCACCGCTGTGGACAGAACCAGCGACGACAGTGTCAATATCACAATGCTTTTATATCGATAATCGAATCTACAGCGCCCTGTCCAAAACAAAATGCCGCAGTTTCCGGTGATATTCAGAAACATTAAAATAATAAACGGTGTTCCCAATCCCAACAGCCCGTTGATCACATTATGAAATGGTAAATATATTCCAAAAAAAACACCGCATATAATCGTTGTCAAAAACAAAGTGCTGGAGGTGTATCCGTCTTTGTCATCCTCATAGACAATCATCGCCTTATTGTAAACACCACCAAATAAATCCAACGTAAAAAACACCGTTAATATGGATTGCCATGAGGAAAAGAGACTGATAAGTCCAAAGTCTTCTGTACTTAACAATCTGGTAAAAATAGGTGTTGTGATAAATGTAATACATTTCTGTATGACACTACACACCACAAACCAGAAAGAGGCTTTGAGTGGTAGTGGCATATTACTTATTTTCTTAATCTTCATTTAGCCACCTGCATTTGAACTCTTTGTGTGATATCCTCATTTTCACACACCGCCACCGCAATAATTAATATGAAATAATACGGTATGGTCTGGATAAGTCCCATATTTGTAAACGACGAGCGCAGCAACATGCTAAAAAGCACAAATTTACATATCTGTTCAATTCGTCCTGACCTTTGACTGATCACCCTGACCGCATAGAATAAAATAGCCAAATATAAACATAACCCGATGATCCCACCAACAATACATTCATATAAGAATTGATTATGTGGCTGATAATAGCTATTCCAAATACTAAGTCCTCTCCAGGCAGATCCTATCCCTATCATCCAGTTATTGCGTATCAGCTTTAAGGACTCTGTCCACAAAGCTGTGCGCCCGGTTATATTGATGTCTTTATGTAAAATATTTACAATGATATAGCGAAATACAGAAATATCACCTTGAATCCCCAGATACACAAATACAAAATTAATGACTGCAATAAAGGCACAAAGCCACCATATATTAATGCTCAACCACTTTCTTTCTCTAACCAGCAGCGGAATAATCATCACCAGATTACATATGATAAAATTCCCTTCTATCCCCAGACCCATATAATAGGTGGCAAAGATGGTGACAAAAAATGCCGATATAATAAATAGAATTTCATGTATATGGGTGTTTTTTTCACTATATTCGTCCTTAAAATACAACAGCATACCATACACGGGAAACAGCATATAAATTCTATTGATGGAATATAAAAAAGAAATCTGTGCATGAAATAGATGCGTGATGAGATCTATAACAATATATGCACCTATCAGTATCCTCAACGCCTCCAACAGTTGCATGGGATAATTGCGCAAGCCATAAAACAATACCAGTCCCAGCGCAGCCATAATAATGACGCTTCGAACTGTATTTTCATATCCTTCACCCACATAGTAAGTAATGACAAATTCATAGATAGCATACAGAAGAATAAACCATATGGTTCTTTTCAAAGGTGTCCCTTCCGCTTTCACAAAATACCTGCCATATCGCAACACACAGTAGAGAAAAGTTCCCGCCTGAACAACTTGCATGAAGGTGTTAATATAGGCATTATATTTAAATGACTCCGGAGAGAACAAAATAAAAATAATGATAAAGTATTCTATTGTTTGTTTCGCTACACTAATTTTCAGTTTCACACAATCTTCCTCTGATATTTCACAAACACTCTCAGGTACATTAGACCCGTCCTATAAGAAATAATATTCTATAGCCTATTTCATCTATCCAAACTACACGAAATCGTTTCTTCCAAAAAACTTTGGTGATTCTTCTTTTCAGCGAATCGGTGGAGGCAAAAAGGCTGATCAATTTACGATTATCCAGGTCTTTTATTTCGCTCATATGATATTGCTGGATGTAGGAAACCATCTCACGAAATAATTCAAACGCGTTTCGCTTAAAAAACATTCCTTGAATCATCGACTTATATCGTTCAAGCTTCCCCTTTGGATTTAGGTTATTCGTGGTGGCTCCTCCATGTCTTCTGTATTTGGCAGTTGGTTGTTTTTCATAATATACCGCTCCTACGGATGCAGCATATAGCTTGATAAAACCATCCTTCATTTTGGTATAACCTCTCTCATATGTTGCCAATAGTTCTTCCCGCACCACATGATTAAACAGATAGGTCATTCCCAACGCATCTCCGCCAAACATAAGCTCCTGTAGTCCCACAAGCCCGGAAGCTTTTTTGAGATGTTCCGAGAAACGGGAATATCTCAAAAAGTTCATGTCTTCATCACAGTACGCAACGGAAGAAAAATACAGCTTGGGAGCGGTCTGTGCTGCCCCCTCCAGTTCGTCCAATGCCTTAACTCCCTTTTCTATTTTATCAGGCATCCATATATCATCCTGATCACAAAAAGCATAATAATCAGCCCTTTCTGAAGCAAGCAACGCCTGGATAAAGCATTGCGGATAACCTAATTTTTCAGGAAGCTCGATCAGATACATCCTTTTCCCGCAATGCTTTTGTTCCATGTACTCCTTTATAATTTCCATCGTATTATCAGTGGATTTATCATCATAGATATATATATCAATATGGTCATATGTCTGATTTAGCAGACTCTCTATTTGCTCTCTAAGATACCTGGAACCATTATATGTACAAAGTATGATATTAACCTTTTTCATTTGACTCTCTTTATTATCTTCCTCAGTTTTCTGTTCATCATCCACGCATGGTATAGCAGACGTATTCCCAAAAAACTATTTCTAACCTTATAACAGGTGGTCCATATATATTTTTCATGGGCTCTGTATGTATCGCAAAGCTGCACAAAACCCTGCATATACTCCTTAGAAATTACTCCGTTGCTAAAATGGTGAAATTGCAGTGGAAACACATAAACAGAATGCCCCTGTGCGTGAAAATACAAACACATCTCCGCTGCGTACAAATGCCAATTATTACATAACCGGCTGTCAAAATGGTGTAATTGAAAGGTTTCTCTTCTCATCCCGAATATCACCTCGTCAACAATATTGACTTCTGTGATATTACTTACATTTTGAACACATTCCTTTCTATATACGGAACCGGATGTATAATTTCCGATATTTTTCTTCTCACACGCTTTGGCTCCCGCACCTCCCAAAATAGTCCCTATGGGCATTTCCATGATTGCTTCTGCAAATTTGCCAAGCGCATCCGGCTCCTTTAGAATAATATCCTGATGCGCAAAAATCAGAATATCGCCTTTCGCCCATTCGTCGACCGCATAGTTATATGCTTCTGCCGCCGACGCAAACTGATTATTTGTATTATCAATCCCCACAATATCCAATAAGACATCTTGTTCTTTTAAGGAACTGTTTAACTGTGATTCAAAAATATCACGTTTATTATAAATACACAGGACTGAAATATTACACATATTTTTCTTTATAAACTCCATTGTGCGAATGTCATAAATCTATTTATTTCTGTTTATCTTAAAAAAATGACCATTGATTTTGCGAAGCAAATCATGTACATAATACAATAAAGGATAATATTTTTTGTGAATCTGTCTTATCTCCTGCTGACCTCTTTTATGTCCATGCGCTGATGCGCTGATACCATCCAACATATAAATGGTAATGGGTAGATCAATGTATACGAATTTTTTCTTTAACATATACATGTGCATTAACCAATCCTGATCTGCAGCTATTTTATAATCAATATCAAAGGGATATTCACAGAGAAGTTCCCTTTTACTCAGGACAGCCTGATGTGAGACCGGATCTGCTCTAAAGGGGTATGTACTATTAAACTTTCGTTTATATATACGCTCAGTATCTTCTCCTCTCATTATGGTATATCCATATACAATATCCGGCGTACTCCGCTGTATTTCTTTTGATACCGAAAACAAGGTTTCATCTGTAACCAGAAGGTCTCCCGCCCCCAGGAAAATACAATATGCGTTATGCGCCCGCAGCATCCCCTTATTCATGGCGTCATATATACCATTATCTTTTTCATATATATAATAAAAATTTTTATCCTGCGCACTCAACGCTTCATAATATTCTATTGAAGTGTCCTCCGAACCGCCATCGACAGCTATGACCTCTACTTCAACATTTTTCTGTCTGATAACAGATTCATATGTTTTGATAAATTGGTCGTGTGCATTGTACACCGGTATTACCACCGAAAAAGAACCGGTCTTATCCATATCCTTCCCATCCTCAATTTACACTTGCCCTATTTTAATGCTCCTGTTGGTCCGAATTCGTCTCCCAGCTTTTCATGCTCATATATTTTTGCATCAATTAAAAACCGATACCAGTAGGCATGCAAAAAGGCATATATCTTGCCTTCTCTTCCATCCAGAAATCCACCTCTGAAGTAATAACGATATACATAAAAAATCCATGATCGCAATCCCATCGGCAACTTATAATAAATGTTCATTTTGATTCTTGTTTTGATATCCGCATTTCGAGAATCAACCTTTAATTGTTCAAAATAGTCCATGGCTTCTCTCGTGCTATACCAGTTGAATTTATTGACAAAAAAAGTGAGACTTTTAAAGGCTTGATGTTCACAGTCCTTCTTGGCTTTAATTACTGAACCTGAACTTAAAATAATATGTTCATCCATATTTCTGTCTTCGATGGTTCCTTTGCCCGCTTTATACACGCTAAGCTTTCTCCATGGATACACACCGCCATGCTTCAGGTTCCTTCCCAGAAAAACATTATAAAACCTAAGAATAATTCCTGATACATCTGTCGTCTCGTTTTGGTTACATAACTCTTCCAGTTCCTCGGCAGACTCCTTTGTCAATCTTTCATCTGCATCAATACGTAGTATCCATGTGGTTTTTACATCTGCAATCTCTACTGCATACATATACTGCTTTGCATAATTAAAAAACTCATGCCGGTATACTTCCGCTCCCAGCCCCTCTGCTATTTCAACCGTCTTATCTTCGCTAAAGCTGTCAACCACTACAATTCTTTTGGCGACCGACGAAACTGACTTGATGCAGTCAGAAATATACTTTTCTTCATTCCTCGTAAGAATTATTGCTGTTAAATTTGCCATGTTACTTCCTTATCCTACATATACTTCTGAATTGCTTCCTCATATAGTGCACAAAACCTGTTATACTCCTTTGAGTCTTTAGACATAGGCGCCTGAATGATCGTGTTTTCATATGTACAATAATCTATTGTCAGAATTTCCTTGCTCATATCCCATACATTTAACGCATATGTGATCACTTTACAGTCCTTAAATTCTTGTTGTACATACCGTATCACATCACGCATGGAATAACCGGTATCGACGGAATCATCCACTATTAATATATTTTTTACGGAAGCATGCTTCGATTCATCGATTGGTTCAAGGAAATGTACTTGCCTGTCTCGTTTCTTTTTATGTATTTTGGTAGTCAGCTCTAGCTGTATCAAAGAATTTCTGATAAACCCTGGCATACCTGAAACCAATGGTCCCAATAAAGCTTTTAGTTTGTTCCCTTTTCTCGTAGCTCCAATCCCCAACATCTTACACTTCATAACTTCATTCATATAAAGAGCAATGGGGTATCCAGCCCTGGCAACATAAATGATAAGATCAATGCTGTTATCATTTGTTATCTCACATGCAGCCTTAATGCTTATCTTTCTTAATTCTTCTAACGATAATTCTATAGATTTCATCATAATTACCCTTTGCTATCATTTTTAACAGCTTCACAACTTTTGTAATCTGATGACTTAGTTTTAAGCATCCTTTTGTGTGAAAGGTTGCCTTCTTAATCTCATCTCTAAATTCATCCGCATTGGCAGGCACATTACGGATGTTCATGTAATTGCGTCCGATTTCCAGCCATGTATGTGCATCGGAACCGATTACATAATTGATTCCATATTTATCTGCAATCGCACGCTGTTTTGTACTGTAATCAGCGGATATATTTCTTCCGTTGTGCACCTCAATGCAATCAATAACATCACAATTTTCTGCGATTGCTTCTTCCTGCAGAACCGTTTTACTGCGTTTCAAATCATAGGGATGGGGCACATAGACAATCCCTCCTTGCTCCTTGATTTGCCTGATTGTTTCCTTTGCAGTCTGCCCCGGCATTATTTCTTCTTTTAAGAAAAGACCGATTATTTCTCCTTGCGATGTAAATATCTCATCCCCAATAATCACCGATAGTCGATTACCATGTTTCTTGCAAAAGTCGGAAAATTTCTGTGCTCCTGCAATATTGTTATGTTCTGTAATCGCCACCACCGAAATATGCAATAGCCTGCACTTCAGATAAAGAGGCAAAAAACATAGTAAGCTGTCTTTGGAATAGCGTGTATGTATATGTGTTTCTAATTTCACTAATGTATATCCTCTAACTGGCATAGCTCCGCCATCTCAACACACTTAGCGTGCCTTAAGTCAGCGTTTCAACTTATATCCATCCATCAGCAAAACGCGCTCCGGGCGACGATTCCGCTTCCTGATTTCTTTTACCTGCAACGTGTTTTTCTTTATCGTTTACGAGAATAATTTCTATACCCGATAACTTTCCTATAGTATAAAAATAAATTGTCATTCTGTGTACAACATAATGCGCAATACACATACAATTTATAGCACAGAATGTTGACTGATGCAAGCATTTTCACCCTATTTGTAGAATTTACCGGGCGTGAACGCATATTTTTACTCTGCCGTTCATATGTTGCATGCTTTCATTCCGCGTAAAATGTGGTAAACTATTATTAAATACACTAGGTAATTGCGAAAGGAGAACTTCCATGGATTTACATCATGAATGGAGCCACAAGGAATTGTCTGAACAGGAATCCGGTCTCACCCATCGTCCTATGGAAGATGAGTATGCCTTTTACAATGCGGTGAAAAACGGGGATTTGAATGATGTGATTGCTAATTGCGAAAGCGGTGCATTTGAGAAGCTGCAGGGCGCCGGTCAATTATCCAGAAATGCCTTGACCAACATCAAGTATCATTTTGTGATTACAACTGCCTTGGTTACGCGACATTGTGTAGAAGGAGGCATGGCATTAGAGCTTGCATATCGACTTAGCGATTTCTATATTCAAAAGTTGGATGACTGTAATACCATAGAAAATGTGATTACTCTGCATCAGACAATGGTTCTGGACTACACCACCAAAATGCAGCAGTTAAAAAAGAATGCCATCCTCTCCAAAGCCATTGTGCTCTGCACCGATTATATCTATAAAAATTTAAACAAGCGGATTACTCTGCGAGATCTTGCAGAATATTCGAAGCTTTCAGAAGGTCATTTGTCAAGATTGTTCAAGAAAAATCTGGGGAAATCTGTGAGCGACTACATTCGGGAGAAGAAGGTGGAAAAGGCTGAAAACCTTTTGAAATATTCCGACTACAGTTACATAGAAATTACCAACTATCTGGCATTCTCCTCCCAGAGTCATTTTATTCATGTATTTGAAAAGCAGGTGGGGATGACACCCAAGCAATATCGCGACAGATTCTATCGCTCAACCTGGTAAGTCTCTCAATCCTCCACCCCTTGCATGTATGCGGTAACTACATACACTGTCTCCCCGCCATACTCTACGCGGGACCAACCGGAATCAGGGCTGACACCGGTGCGGTGAACAGTCACTCCCTGATTGATTCTTGCGTACACGGTTTCATTGCCTGCAGCGGTGCTTGGTTCTGTGCGCAGCTTCACCGT
This sequence comes from Lachnospiraceae bacterium, assembly GCA_017478245.1. Taxonomy (GTDB): domain Bacteria; phylum Bacillota; class Clostridia; order Lachnospirales; family Lachnospiraceae; genus Acetatifactor. The sequence continues at coordinate 1,077 of JAFVDW010000021.1, read as the reverse complement.
CTCTGTAGCCTCCAGCATATCATCACAATCCGCAAAAAGAACAATATTGCCGTCCTGTGTAGTCAGACGATTGGCACCCTCCTCAATCAACGGTTGATAAGTCAAATCCGTAGTCAGATAGGACGTAATGATATATGCCGGTTCTCCATTGTAATCTATTCTGGACCAACCGGTAGCTTCATTCATTCCGGTACGGGTCACAGTCTGACCGTTCACTATTTGCGCAACTATATAAGACACATCCTGTGTGTCCGGCACTGTGTGAATATACGCAGCATCCAATGCAGTTACGCTTTCTGTAAGTTCCACAAACTCCATGTCAGCTCCGCCGGATATGGGCGCTGTGGGCTCAACTGTGAAAGATACTGCTTCCTCTCCCTGCGCCACTGTGTCATCTGTTTGCTCGTCCTCATCGGGCTGCCCATCCTCATCGGGCTTCCCATCCTCACCAGACTGCTCCGGTGCTTCGCTCTGAAGATTCGTATCCGGCGCTTCCGCATCCTTGGATTCGTCCGTCGTCTGCATCTCTACCACGGGAGTCGATGTCGGCAAATTGGTCTCCTGTCCTTTCTGTTCACGGTGGAGCGCCACCCAGATGAGCACTACTACCGTAATCAGGATAACCAACAAGCCTACCGCAATTCCTATCGCATATACAGGTCGAAAGGCTTCTTCCCGTTTGGGAAGACTCTCGCGAACTCCGTCCAAATAAGGTTCCATCTCGAACTCGTCCTCGTATATCTCCAAATCGGGATCTGCTGGCGGCTCATCCACTATAATATCCTCAAAGCAAAAATCCTCATTATTATATTCTTCTTCCTCTTCTCTGCCATGAAACAGCCCCACAGTACTACCTTTCCCTTCTTGCATCACTTGCTTACATTTGTTTGTCTAATGCTTCTACATTTGCTCTGATATCATTTTTAAACACCGCCGAGCCTGCCACAATCACATTGGCGCCCGCATCCAGTGCTTCCTTTATATTCTCGCTGTTGATTCCGCCATCCACTTCGATATCAATGGTGACGCCCAGTTCTTCCGCCATCTGACGAATCCTGGGCACCTTATCAATACACG
>JAFVDW010000020.1 GCA_017478245.1 Lachnospiraceae bacterium | reverse complement strand
TGGGGGAATAAACTCCCGCAATTTCCCAATGACCGATAGTGGTATCCTTTCCCTTGGAGCGCTCTTTCATTCGTGCTACTGTGGCAGTGGGATGTTCCTCTTTATGCCCCACTTCCACTCCATCCATATTAAACAGTCCCATTTTGCCCATATTGGGCATATGGAATGCCGGATGTGCGGATACGCTTCGCAGGGTGTTCACATCAACATCCCCGTAGGAAGCCGCATCCTCCATCTCACCTATTCCAAAGCTATCCAAAACAATCAGAAATATTCTTTTCAAGTATTCTCTTCCTTTCATACGTTTCTCAAATATTTATCGTATCATATTTTTTATGTAATGTACACCAAAAAACTTTTATTCGTGGCTATTCTACCACTGTGCTGATAATGATATTCTCTGCCGCCACATCTGTCTTACGTCTCACAATGTCTTCAATCTGTGCTCTCTGGGCATCTGACAGCTCTAAGGCATTCACCACCACATCCACGGCATTTCCATTCACACTGACCACCACATCCGAAAAGCCTTTTGCCTCCAACAGAATTTCTGCCGCCGCCTCCTTCTCTGCAATTTCTGTCATGCGTACCATACTGTCCACCGCTTCCTGCTTCTGGGTGTCAGTCAATCCTTCGCTGCCAATAATCTCCAATAAGGTTTCTTTATTGCGGGCTCTGGTCTGTTCCTTCAACAGCTTCGCATCCGAAAGCACTGCCACGCCATTGGTGGAGGTAAACACAGCCTCCCCGGGAATTTCTCCCTCTTCGGGTGTCGCCTCCGCCACCTGCATATCCTCATCCAGATAATCCTCCAGCACAATATCCACTTCGGAGTCCAGACTTTGAATATCTGTGGAATCCAACGTCTCTGCTGTGAGTTCATCCTCATCCGAAAGTTCAAGGGACAATAAGTCCTCCGCTGTGTAATTCTCCGCAATGACTCCCTTGGTATCTGCCACATCAACGGTCTCTCCATCCCTCACAGTCAGGTATTCCTCTTCCAGATTGGTCCCCGCGAATTGCAAATAGCCTGCTATGGCGATCATGATCGCAAGTGCGGTAATCATTAGCTGATTTTTTTTGATTAAACTTTTCACTGTGCTCTCCCTTTTTACCATTTATGATATTTTATTGTATGAGCCCTCTGATGGATATATGCTACTTATCCACATTATTTTGGGACGTCATCTTTACTACCTTCACTCTATGTGCTTCCAGACCAAATAAGACCTGTACCATATCCGATATACTTTTGTTGACCCTGCCGCTGTCCGCCCCTTCTGCCACCACCACTACTCCCTCCACCTTAGGGTACAGTGTCTTGACCACATAGGGCTCGCTCTCACTGCCATTACTGCGGTACACGGTAGCCTCCTCTCCCTCCGTCTGCGTTACTATACGGCTCCCCCCGGCTGCATCCTTTTCTTCGGTACTGGAACGAGTCGTAGGAACATCCTTCTCCACCACAAGCTCTTCCGAGGAATACAGTGTAACCATCACCTCTACATTTCCCACTCCCGCCATCTTGGATAAAATATGCTCAAGCCGCTTCTCCAGACACGCCGCATAAGCATCGTTGTCCGCCATATCCTGTCCCTCTTCCTCACTGTAGTGCAAGTCCTGTCCAAGCTGCTCCGCCTGCTTTTCCTCCTCCCTGCTCTCTCCCCGTCCGGTGGGCAGGGCAATAATGAATAATAATATCCCTGATAACACCAGAATCAAAAGATTATCTCTTCGGAACCACTTTTTTAAATCCAGCTTTTTTTCTGACATCAATCCACCTCCACCTGTATCGGAGCAATCTGTACCTCCCCAATCTCTATCTCGTCCCCACTCTCGTCCCCACTTTCCTCTCCCTCTTTTTCCATCTCCTCTCCCTCCCACACTTCCGAAAAGTCTTCCCATTCATACATCTTCTCCATAAGCTCTCCTTCCAGCAGCGCCTTCCCTTTAGAGGTCAATGGGGCAATTAACTGCACAAGTATCATCATACTCAGTAATAGCTTTAAATATTTCTCATAAACCACCTTGGGTCTGAAATAAACGATGGTTTGTGCGCACACCATAAAAATACCCACACGCCCGATTGTTCCTACAAATGAATGAATCATCTGATTTTATACCCCCATTTTCCCGCCGGAAGCCGCCACCACAGCCAATGCAATCAAAAAAAGCATCATCACACATCCCACCGTACGCAGCAGCAGAATTCCGGCATCACCTATTTTGTCTACGCAGGAAGTGATGCGCTTGTCCGAAATCAATTCCAGTACAGCCGCCGTAACCTTAAACAGCAACCCCATCACAAAAATCTTTATGAGTGGAGCTGCACATAGCGCAAGCAACAATAACAGCAACACAACTCCCACACTATTCTTGATCATCATAGCCGAGCCTGCCAACAGCTCCAGTACACCATCGGCAAGATTCCCTGCCCCGGGGATCATGGTGATTACCTTTTGCAGAGCGGAGGTCTTAACCGCATCAATCACCGGCGTAATCACAGACTGAAAGACACTCACGCCGGTCACCAGACCAATCGCCGCCTTCAGTATCCAACCCACACATTTATGGATCAGTTCCATCAATAATGCCAGTTTTTCCTCTTTCCAGATTCCATTGATGACAGCGAGCATACAATAGCTATAAATCATGGGTATGACCCACTTCATCAGAATCTGTTCCACACCGTACATAATGAAAAGCAACAGTTGCGAGTAAGCATTTACGGTGGTCGTTCCTGTCGCAACACCCACTGCAATGAGGTAAGTGGGTATCAGCAGCCGATGAAACAACAGAATATTGTCCAGTGCCTCCTCCGCCACCTGTGCAATCTGATAAAAGCCCTTTAGCAGAATCGCCACAATCATCAGATAACAAAAATAGAAGCTTAGATCCGCCACCTGGTTCCTGTCGAACACCTCCACAAAATGTGTCATCAACGCCGACAAAATTCCCAGCACCAGCAGCCATACCAACACATTTTTCACACCTGTAAGCTGCATACTCATATCACCCATACTATGAAGCAATAATTTTCCTGCCCCTATAATATCTCCCGACCAGACGGCGGCAAGCAGATCATTTAAATGAAAGCCCGTTCCCGGAAAAATGCTGCGCATCCCCTCCTCCAATCGCTCCAGCTCATACTGCTGCCAGATTACATCTGTGGAAGCCATTTTCACCCCTCCTTATCAAAGAAATGCCTGTAGCTGCTCTATCACCGCAAACAGAATCGGTAAGCCGGCAAAGATCACCGACAGCTTCCCCATAATCTCAATCTGATCCGCGATTGCTCCATAACCGGCATCTTTACAGATACCGGAGCTGAATTCACAAATATAGGTAATCCCTATCACCTTTAACAATATCCCCAGATATCCCTCTCCGTTTCCAAGATATTTTCTGACTGTCGCAAACTGTTCTATGACAACCTGTGCCTGTCCGACGCAAAAGCAAAAAATCAGTACACTGACAGCAAATCCAATATACATTCCATACTCCGGCTTATTTGCCTTGAACAAGACCGCCAGGAGTACTCCCACAATTCCTAAGATTCCCACCTTCACCACAAGCATCATCTTCTTCTCACTCCCTACAGAGCAAACAGGGTCTGTATTGTCTGAAATAAATCATAGATGTAAGGCACAATCCAGGTGAGCACCAAAATAAGTCCCGCCAGACTGATGAGAAAAGCATGCTCCTCCCGACCGCTGTGCTTCAATATCTGACTGAGAATGGTAACCAATATTCCCACCGCTGCTATTTTGAAAATCAGACTTACTTCCATATGCTCACTCCCACATTCCTCTCTTTTAAACGACTTAAATAGGTGATTGCGAAATGTCGATAATTGTTCATAACATTGTGCAAATCGTACAATTCCATAGCAGACACGCTTTCGCTCCAACCTCTCCGTAGCGGCACATAAGGCGCCTGGCACTTACAGTGCCGTAGTACGCCGCCTAAGTGCCGACGGCTCGCTAGGGTCTGCATATGGAAATGTACATCTTGCACAATTGTCACAATATCTGAAGGGCATTTCGCAAACGCCCAAAACGACTTAAAGAACTGTTTTGCAAACTGTACTCTCACAACAACACAATAACCAGCAACAGACCGCTCATCACTCCCATTCCCACTGCCAGCCTGCACTTTTCCCGCATATCTCGTTCCAGAACGTTTATGGTTTCCTCCAACACCTCGCTCCGCCTTGCAAGGGAGCGAATCTGCATCTCTCCATCCGCAAAATCATGTTCGGAAAACAGCGTGAGCATCAGATTTCTGTCATCACCGGACAAGGGTAATTCCTGCAGACAGCTCTGCATGCAGTCCCGATAAATGGCTGCAAAGGTTATTCCATCATTTTTTTCCATCTGTTGAAAAATATCCCGAAAACATTTTCTGTAAGGTTCCTCCACATGATTTGCCAACTGGCCGCAGCACTCCGGCAAAGTGGATTTCCCATATCGAATCTCTCCGGCAAACAGCTCCAACACTCTCGCCATTTGGCGCAACGCGATTAGCCTGCCCCGGAATTGCTCTCTATACCACAAGCCCAGTCCCATGCAGCCTCCGATAATCATAACCGCTCCCACTCCCCGCAGCATCCAAATCCTCCTTTTTGTAAATATTCTTTACTACAGGCTTTCCGTTCTCTTTGCCCAAAATAATAAATCTGTCAAACAGAATTTCTGCGCCTCCCTCCCACCCGGCAAATTTGTTCCGATAGTCCTGCACACTCTCTCCATGCACTGTGGCAAGAATCCTGCTGCCACAGGAGGCTGCCACGCGAAGTGCCTGCAGCTCCTCTAAGCTTCACAACTCATCCACCGCGATTGCCCCCGGCGACATAGAACGCAATAGAATCATCATCCCCAAAACCTTGGGGCAGGCATCCATCACATCCGTCCGCAGTCCCACATCATTTTGTGCCCGTCCCAAAAACGATCCTGCAATTTCCGACCGCTCATCTACCACCCCCACACAAATTCCCTCTCCATAGGAATTCCCATCGGACACTTGCCGGATCATATCCCGAAGCAACGTGGTCTTGCCACAGCCCGGCGGCGATATGACCAGAGTGTTCAAAAGGCACCCCTTCTGATACAGGAAAGGCATCACCTTGTCCGCCACTCCGATTAATTCATGGGCCACCCTGATATTGAGATAAGAGATATGCTTGATCGTACGCACCCTCCCCGAACCACTCAAACCTTCTACAACCACTTGTCCTGCAATACCCACCCGGTGCCCTCCGGCAACTGTAATAAACCCCTGTCTGATCTCATCCTCAAATGCGTAAAGGGAATAATGACAAATATGAGAGAGCAATGCTTTGACCTCATCCTCCCCCGCCCGGTAAGCCATGCTTACCCTCTCTGTGAAAGAACCATCCTGATCCAGGAACCACTCTCTTCCCCTGCACAATATTGTCACAGGTTTGTCCACCCTAAGCCGGATTTCCTGTAGGTATTGCTCCTGCCGGCACACCTCTTCCCAGAAGCCTCTTCTATCCATGGGAAATAACTGAATTAATTTATCCTGCATAATACTCCTCCCGGGTATCAATTATCCGAGCCTGTACAATAAGTTTTTTTACCCTTCTCTTTTTTCATGTATATGTGAAAGCTGATGGGATATTCCTATATTTACACGCAAAAATAGCCCCAAACTTTGAAGTATTCAAAATTTGGAGCTATCCGCCCATTAAATGAACAATATTGCATTTTTAATTTGTTGCCTGATGTGCACAATGTCCTCCGCAATTTTTACAATCGCATCCGCACTGCAGGGATTTACCGCTCTTTTTGTCCTTTACCATGCTTCTGATGATCAAAGCAACGATAGCGGCTAAAATGCCTCCTACCAAGAGAGTACCCATACCATCAACCTGCCTTTCCACGAAATAAAACCATTTTATTTCTTCCTACGGTTAGTTTATACTAACTTTTTTGTGTTGTCAATAGAAATTTTATTTGCCCACATCCGCAGTATATGGTATACTTATGTCTATAAATAACGATATGGGCATAGTCCCAAATGAATGGGAGGGTTCTCATGAAAATTAACGAATCTGCAGAGAATTATTTAGAGGCTATATTGATGCTTGGTAAAACACATCCGGTTGTGCGTTCTGTAGATATCGCCACGGAGCTTGGCTTCAAGAAATCCAGTGTCAGCGTAGCCATGAAGAATCTGAGAGAGAGCAATCATATCACCATGACCAAAGAGGGATACATCTATCTGACGGAATCCGGAAGAGAGATTGCCGAGATGATCTACGAGCGGCATGAGCTTTTGTCCTCGTGGCTGGTGAAGCTTGGTGTGGATCCCAGGATTGCAACGGAGGATGCCTGTCGGATCGAACACGATATCAGCAAAGAGACCTTTGCCGCCATCAAAGAATATATCCATTCTCACGAATGATACGAAAAGACTTTCCGAAGTGCTGTTACACTTTACTTTCGGAAAGTCTTTTTTGATTCATAAGAAATACTGTATGCTTCTTTTCTTACCAAGTAGAAATATTGTGATAAAGTCTGTAATATCCGTCTCCTATTCTCTGTACTTGTAGCTGAATGGCAAAGTTGCTCATACCCAGCTTTTCCAATCCCGCATTCACATAACCGGTTTTATAGCTGCCATCGCTGTAGGAACGCTCAACAGCATCCCACAAAGCCTGTGGAATCACATTGACAAACTGCTTCTGTCCCGCTCCCACTTCTATCATTTGTGCCAGACAATCCGCATAATAATCTGTCAGTTCAAAGGTAGTATCGCTTTGGGTCGCTGTACTTTCATTGCTGGGCTTTCGCTCTACCGACAAGGGTTTTTGAGGATTGTCATTGATGTAGACCGGCTCTTCTGCGGGCTCATCTCCTGCCTCTACCCCATCCTCTACGGGCTCCTCTGTCTCCTCCTTCTGACCTGTGGGTTTAACCTTCACCGGCTGCCCGCTTTCCAGATTACGATACGCATTTCCCAGACACGCCGGGAGATTTACCGACAGACCTTTCCGCATATGAGTAGACGCATAATCCTGATCTGTCTTATTAAAATAATCATATGTAGGCGGAGTCGTGTCATCCCATGTGGTATCCACGTTATAATATCCATCCGAAAGCTGTACAATATTCCACGCATGCTCCCCTCCGGAATATCCGGTGCAGTAATAGCAGGGGATACCCAACCGCTGCAACAGGTATTGATATGCCCGGGAATAGCCTGCACAGACACTTCTTTTATTGACTAACGCGCTGTATGCACTCTGACTCATAGATGCCGACGTGTCATACTCCGCCTGAGAAATTAGCGCATTGTGAACATACTTCTCTTTCTCATAATCCCCATCCAGACCTCGTGCCTCCCCCAAAATTGCCTCCGCCGCCTGTTCAAATTCCACGGTGGCATTCTCCAGATTGTTCACGGTTCGGTTATATTTCAGCGTGATTTCTACACAGCGCCCGTTTTTCAGATATTGACAGGAATATCCTGTTTCCAACCAGAAAAGCTCCGGATGGTCATTGTATACCGCCTCAAATACGGTCTTTACCCGCTCCACATCAATCTCTACCGCCGGAGTGAAGGAGCTCTTTAAATCCCATGCGTTGGCATAAATCTGACGGTAGAGCTCCTGCTCTGCATCCCCCAGCATGGCGTAATAGGGATAAATCAAGGTATCAAAGCTATAATCAGCCCCGGTGTTGCCGGTATCAACATCCTTCCAAATGGCATTGGCAAGCTCCTCGCCAATCTCCTGACCTGATTCCGTGACAGGCTCATATCCCAGCCTGTCCCCCACTATCTGCGGCGGCTTTACATCTTCCTCCTGGGGAGCTACATACTCCTCAACCGCCGGAAGCCCGTCCGCATTTTTGGTATGAAACAGCCTGCCAATATCATCAGCATCCGGCAATTCAACAAAATCCACCACTTCTGCCGGGTCTGCACCCAAAGAGGCGACTTCTCCCTCATCTGACGTCGGTTGCTTACTGCCAAGCTCCAGCGCACCAATCTTTTCGGTCAAAGCACTGGTCAGGGCAGGATTAAAAGCGCAGACTGTTACACCTGCGCATAAAAGCAAGACCAATATGATTACAAACCAGAAAAACCGTTTAATCAGCTTCAAATTGCCACCTTCCTATCAGGCGATTTCCGTTACCGTATAATCCTTCGCCTCAACAGTGCTCTTTAATACTTCATCGGCAATTTCCGTATTTAAAATAACCTCTGCGCTTCCTTTCTCATGGCTTACAACAGCCTCATCCACCTCTGCCAATGCTTCCAACGCCTTTTTTACGGTCGCCTCGCAATGTCCACACATCATTCCTTCAATTTTCATTGTTTTTTTCATTTTCTTTTCTCTCCTTTTTAACCTAATGCTACATCCAAAATCATCATCAGCGTAAAACCCACGGCAAAGAATAGGGTTCCCAGATTGGAGTGTTCTCCCTCTGCCATCTCCGGAATCAGTTCCTCCACTACCACATACATCATAGCGCCCGCCGCAAAGCTAAGCAAGTAGGGAAGTGCCGGAACTACAAGTCCTGCCGCAAGGATGGTCAAAACTGCTCCCAACGGCTCTACCGCCCCCGACAGCACACCGTAAATGAACGCTTTCCAACGTGACATTCCCTCCGAACACAACGGCATGGAAATAATGGCTCCCTCCGGGAAATTCTGGATGGCTATACCGATAGCAAGTGCAAATGCCCCCATCAGTGTAATCTCAGTATGCCCCGACACATAGCCTGCATATACCACACCTACCGCCATACCTTCTGGAACATTGTGAATCGCTACCGCCAGTACAAGCATTGTTGTTTTTTTTAAATTGCTCTTAGGTCCTTCCGATTGCTCACTGTACATATGCAAATGAGGAATCATCCGATCCAATAGCAATAGGAACAATATCCCCAGCCAGAACCCCACTGCTGCCGGAACAAAGGACAAGCTGCCCATACCTTCGGACTGCTCCAGAGCCGGCAAAAGCAAACTCCATATAGATGCCGCCACCATGACACCCGCCGCGAATCCGGTAAGTACCCTCTGCAGCATCTGCGGAATGCTTTTTTTCATAAAAAATACGCATGCCGCACCCAGTGAGGTGCCCAAAAAAGGAATCATCACTCCCTTACAAACTTCCGTCCACATAGTCATATACTCCCACTTCTATTGAACTGCCTTATCCGCCGCAGTCAATTTCACTCTTCTTATCCTATTTATCCTATGCACTATATGCTCATTGGTACCTTGTCACAGCAACTCTGCATAGTCTGTCTTGGAAAATCGATGATAGGTGAGCCCGAATTCATTGTCCTCCACACAATACACATATGGATCAATTTCCTCATCAGTAAAACTGAAAACATATCCCATTTCATGTTCCTGACTGCTCTGTTCTTCATAGGCGCTTCCATGCTCCGCGGCATATTTTGCAAAACAGTCCCTCACATCTTCTATTGTCTTTCCGGGCGAAGTGACTATCTCCAAAAAGCATTTTAAAAACGCCGGTTCCGGCACTTGCTCTGCCACATAGGCACACCCTGCATCGGGTATATCCACACAATACCTGCCCTCATGCCTGGACAGCGTGATCGCTCCCAGACGGTCTCTGACCGCTTCGCAAAACCCGGTAAGCGCTTTATCCAACGCCGCTTCATCAAAGCCCTTCTGCAAGCCCAACATACCTGCAAGGGATTCCGCCGGATAATACAGCTTCATATCCCCCTCTCGATAGCCTATTTTCATCTGCCATTCCTTTAGCGTATCTACAATATGTCTTTCCAGCGCTTCCACGTTTTGTCACCTCCGTCTGTATATAATATACCACGTTTTCCGTGAGAACTGCAACTGTATGTTGGACGATACAAAAAAGGGAGGCGCTGTCTGTTTATTTCTTCTCTATCATCTTTACCACCTTTGCCGGATTGCCAACTACGATAGCGTTGTCCGGTACATCCCTGGTAACAATACTACCGGTTCCCACAATAGCGTTCTCTCCAATGGTGACTCCGGGCAGAATATTGACTCTTGCACCAATCCATGCGTTCTTCTTGATATGAATCTCCTTGGTCATAATAACCCGGATATTCTCCGGCTCATGGTTGACTGTGAACAGCCCAACCTCCGGTCCCATCATCACACCATCCTCAATGGTGATTGTTCCCACGCTCATAACCGTGAGTCCGTGGTTGGCAAATACATTCTTCCCCAGATGCAGACAGTTCGCCAGATCCACCTGAAACGGAGGCGTAAAAAAGCTTCCGTCCACCATCTGTCCGTGAAGCAATTCATTCTCCAGCTCCATGATCCGCTCTCTGTCCTTCGGCGGTGTGCTATTAATCTCAAAACAGAGCTGTCTGCACCTGTCCATCTCACCGTGTACTTCTCTCTGATACTGCTCATCGCGGATATCGATTGCCTCCCCGCTCCGTAATCTTTCAAAAATATTCATCTGCTTATTTCCTCCAATCCACATATTGCGATGCTATACTGCGCGTGATTTTCCACCTATTATTTATTTTTTTCAGACTGCATTTCTGCTGCAGATGCCAGTTCGCGCGCCCGCCACCGAACACTGCCGCTGACACATAGGACTGCCCCGTCAGCACTGCCGTATTTCCTGCAATCTCCACCGGCAGATTTTCATGTTGTGCAGAATAATAATTTAACGTTCCATTCATAACTGCCTTGATAAATGCCTCTTTCGGCTGACGCATACCGGTCATATGCACAAGCACAAAGGAGTCATCCAGAACCTCCCTAAGCATCGCCTCATTCTTGGCGATCATGCCGTCATACATCCTCTTATAAGCATTTATGATCTGCTCTTTCTCGTCCACACCGCATACACCTCTTTTCTTCATCAATCTATTCATCAGAAGCTATCTGTCATGCTTTCCGTAGTTTCAGAATACCTTTCACCAATGACAGTGTGCTCTGCAAGGAGCTCATCCAATTTGTCATAATCGCTGTCAGTCAGTTCTACATAAGCAGCACTCATATGCTCCTGTAGTCTCGTTTCGGTCTTTGTACCAGGAATCGGCACGATAAAAGGCTTCTGATGCAGCAGCCACGCAAGCACAACCTGCGCAGGGTCAAGTCTTCGCTCCCTTGCAAATTCGGTTACTGCTTTGGCAAGCGCCTGAGCATCCTGCTTCACGGTTCCGGTCAGAAAGCCTTTCCCCAGAGGAGAAATGGAAACAAATCCGATTCCCAGTTCTTCGCAAAGAGAAAGCATCCCATCCTCAGGGACGCGGTACCACATGGAGTATTCGCTCTGAACGGCAGTAACAGGGCAAACGGCATGCGCACGTCTTACTGTATTCACACTTGCCTGAGAAAGCCCAAAGTGCAGAATCTTACCCTCTTTGATAAGTTCAGAGACTGTTCCTGCCACTTCCTCTACCGGCACCTTCGGATCAACTCTGTGCTGATAATAAAGATCAATATAGTCTGTTCTTAATCTGTGAAGGGATGCCTCCACCGCCCTGCGGATAGTTGCCGGTCTGGAATCCAGTCCCACGATCTTTCCATCCTGAAAATCCCAGCCAAACTTTGTAGCAATCTTTATTTGATTTCTGACCGACGCAAGCGCCTCGCCCACAAGCTCCTCATTTTCACCCATCCCATATGCTTCTGACGTGTCAAAAAAGGTCTGACCCATCTCCACAGAACGCCTTAAGAAACGGATTTCTTCTTCCCTCTCCGGAAACGACGGATAGCTCTGCGACAGTCCCATGCAGTCAAGACCGATAGCGGATACCTCCAAATCCTTACCCAAAATTCTTTTTTTCATGCCTTTCTCCCATCCTTTATATCTCTTCGCTTCCCTGTCCGTACACAGGCATATCCATTCAGTCAAAAAGCGTCTCGAATCATATCACGTTTATTTCTTACCCACAGTATAAAAAATGCAAGTGAAATCATCAATTCGATTTCACTTGCATTTTGATAAGTCTGACTTATTCGTCAAAAGATGCCGTCCTTCGTACACGGACGATTCAGATACGCCTTACTCATTTCAGCCTGGCTTGTAGTATCCGCGCAAATTCCTCAATGTAATATCCTGTTCTTGCTTCCTGCCAAAACAGGCAGTATTTCCTTGTCACCCTGCGGGTCTTCCGATAGAGTGGTATCCTCCGAATCGCACCGGAAACCTCCGGCAGCTTTCCCACCGCTTCAATCGGAAGAAAGCCCCGGTTTCCGATTACCATCAGTCTTGCTTCCTCCTGTGTTTCAGCGAAAAGAAAATCATTTGTGAAACCTAAAATGTTCCGGTAATACTCGGCTTCTGTTTCTCGTTGCTCCTTTGAAGATACAATGATACAGGACAGTTTAGCCAAGTCGCTCACTTCCAGCTTATCCTTCCCTGCCAATTCGCTTCTATCGGACAGTTCGATGATACATTCCGCATTTTTCAGTTCGATATTCACATAGTCTTCGGAAAACGCTCTTCGCTGGTCATTCAGTGCCAGGTCAAGACTTCCCGACACAAGCCCATGGTACAGCTCCTCATGGGTTCCGCTTTGAACGGAAATATGAACCTCCGGATAGATAGAAGAAAACTCTGCAATCGTCTCTGACAGTTCCGGACCCGCATACAGATTGATATATCCCACATGCAGTACCATTTCTTCATCGCTGCCAAGACGAATCGTCTCGTTCTTTATGGCATCCAGATCAGAAAGAAGCGCTTTGCCTTTTCTATAGAAATATTCCCCCGCAGTAGTAATCTGAAAACTTCTGTTTTTCCGTTCAATCAATTTCACACCCAAATCCGTCTCCAGCGCATTCATCGCCTGTGAAATGGCGGACTGAGAGACATAGTTCTTCTCGGCAGCCTCCGTGAAGCTGTTTGTGTCTACAATCGAGATAAAAAATTGTATCTGCCTTAAAAGCATTGCCGCTACGCTCCTTTATCATTTCATATTTCAAATTACCTCCCTTATCTTAAATCATACGGTTGATAATTTCAATAATAATAAATAGGATGTCGATGGTTCAGGTAATTATTTATACCCACATCACAGAATCCCTTCCCGTGATGTGGGTACATTTGAATTTTCTATTATAAGCAGAGGAACTAACTGCCTTAAGCAGATTTCTTAACTGAATCCACAAGCTTCCTGTCTACCTTCAGCGTAGTGCTTTCTTTGTAAGGTCTTACCAACAGATAAATCACACCTGCCACCAAAATGATTGCCACGATCAAGCCCAACACATTCACATTGCCTGCAAACAAGGAGCCTATCTGATAGGTGCACAGCGCCACCACATAGGCAAGCAGGCACTGATAGCCGATTGCAAACCAGAACCATTTGGTGTTGTTCATCTCTCTCTTGATGGCGCCCATTGCAGCGAAACAAGGAGCACACAGCAGATTGAACAACAGGAAGGAGTAACCTGCCAGACGAGTGAGTCCTGCAAAATCCAGCACGCCGAATACCCCGACAACCTCTTCCTTTGCCACCAGACCCATGATGGTTGCAATGGTTGCTCTGGTATCGTTGAAGCCGAGGGGTGCGAAAATCCACTTCACGGCACCGCCCACAGCACCCAGAATACTATCCTCAAGCTCCATCTCTGCATCGAACATAAAACTGCCGTCCACTACGCCGAAGCAGGAACCTGCCCAAATGATGATGGAGGAAAGCAGGATGATGGTACCCGCCTTCTTGATAAAGGACCAGCCACGCTCCCACATGCTTCTCAAGATGCTGCCTACCGTAGGCATATGATATGAGGGAAGCTCCATAACGAAGGGAGCGGGATCGCCGGCAAACATCTTTGTCTTTTTCAGTATGATACCTGATAAGACGATGGCAGCCACACCTACAAAGTATGCACTCCATGCCACCCACCACGCGTTATCAAACAATGCAGCAGAGATCAGAGCGATGATTGGAAGCTTTGCACCACAAGGAATAAAGGTGGTAGTCATAATGGTCATCTTACGATCTCTGTCATTCTCAATCGTTCTGGAAGCCATGACACCGGGCACGCCGCAGCCGGTACCGATCAGCATGGGAATAAAGGATTTTCCGGACAGACCGAACTTGCGGAAAATTCTATCCATGATAAAGGCGATTCTCGCCATATAACCGCAGCCCTCCAAAAATGCCAGGAAGATAAACAATACTAACATCTGCGGAACAAATCCGAGCACTGCACCTACGCCGGCAACAATACCGTCCAAGATCAGCCCTTTCAGCCAGTCCGCACAGTTCACAGCGTCCAACACATTTTCAACCAACACAGGTACACCGGGAACCCATACGCCGTAATCAGCAGTATCGGGAGCCTCCTCCAGTGCTTCATCTACCGCCTCAGAGATGTCAAAACCTGCCTCAGCCAGAGAATCCGCATATGTATCATATGCCTCCTCAAAGCCGCCGAAGTCTTCCTCTTCGATAGTGCCCTGAATCTCCTCAGCACCTACCACGCCTGCATCTACAGCAGCATCTACAGACTTCACCACGTCCTCAGTCCATATATTTTCCACTGCATATTCTGTTGCGGCATCCTCATAATCACTTGCACCGATGCCGAACAGATGGAACCCATCACCAAACAACCCATCATTGGTCCAGTCAGTCACCCATGTACCTACCGTGGTAACGGAAATATAGTATACCAATGCCATCACTGCCGCAAAAATAGGCAATGCCAAAATACGGTTGGTCACGATTCTATCAATCTTATCGGAAACCGTCAGCTTCTCACCGGCTGCCTTTGTATAACAATCCTTGATAATGGAGGAGATATATACATATCTCTCGTTGGTGATAATACTCTCCGTATCATCATCAAACGCATCCTCCAAAGCTTTGATTTCTGCATCTACATCGGGTACATTGTCAAACAAATCTACAATCTTATCGTCCCGCTCGATGAGCTTGATGGCGAAGAAACGCTTCTGCTCATCAGATACCTGACCTGTAAGCTTTGCTTCCACTGCCTTGATGGCATCCTCTACCTTTGCGTCAAAGCTGTGTGCCAGCGTATTTGCCTTCTTGTGGGAAGCAAGCTCTACTGCCTTGTTGGCGGCCTGTTCAATACCGGTTCCCTTCAAAGCAGAGATTTCTACCACCTCGCAGCCCATTTTCTCGGCAAGCTTGGCTGTATGTATCTTGTTACCGCTCTTCTCCACCACATCCATCATGTTCACTGCCATCACTACAGGGATGCCAAGCTCCAGAATCTGTGTGGAGAGATACAGATTTCTCTCGATATTCGTACCATCTACAATATTGATGATGGCATCGGGCTTCTCATTGATGAGATAATTTCTTGCCACTACTTCCTCCAAAGTATAGGGGGACAGAGAATAGATACCGGGCAAGTCCATGATTGCCACATCTTTGTTGGATTTTAATTTACCCTCTTTTTTTTCCACTGTTACACCGGGCCAGTTACCAACATACTGATTGGAGCCGGTCAGTGCATTGAACAGTGTGGTCTTACCGCAGTTCGGGTTACCTGCCAATGCGATTTTGATTGCCATAATAGTACTCCTTTTTAACTAACATTCATTTGAATTGTCTAATACCCATTAAAAATTTCTAACAATAATTAGGTCACTCTAACCATTGTACAAAAAATTATTCCACTTCAATCATCTCGGCATCTGCTTTGCGCAGGGACAGTTCATAGTCTCTCACCGTTACCTCAATGGGGTCACCCAACGGTGCGACCTTCCTCACATAAATCTCCACGCCCTTGGTAATTCCCATATCCATGATACGCCTTTTTACCGGACCTTCTCCCGTCAGCTTCTTGACCTTGACGGTCTCGCCGATGGCTACATCTCTTAGTGTCTTCATAGTTTCACCCCTTTTTCCTAATCATACCATGATTTTATCATATCATGATTTTGTCATACCATGATTTTATCATACCATAATTTTATTTGCCATATCCTTACCGATGGCAACGCGAGCATCTTTGATGTTCACAATCAGATTTCCATCGATCTCGGATACAACAGTCACTGTACTTCCCACCACAAAACCAAGATTTTCCAAAAATCTGCGGGTTTCTTCCTTTCCGCCAACCTTCTTGATGATGTTTGTTTCTCCTTCTTTTACCATTGATAACGGCATTTTTTCATCTTCTTTCTGTAAAATCAAATACATAAGTTACGTTCTTTTATTAAGTTAATATACTCTAACTAAAATTAGTTGTCAATATTTTTGCTCCGTGTTATATACCTCTTTCTCCTGTTGCAACACGCCCCCGGACATCCGATATGCCACATCTGCATACATTTTCGCCTCGTTCTCATGCGTTACGAGAAGTACACTTACCCCCTCCTTTGCAATCTGTTTGAATAGCTTCAAAACGATTGCTGTATTCTCATCATCCAAATCCCCCGTCGGTTCATCTGCAAAGACAATCTGCGGACGCCTGATCAGCGCTCTGGCGATGGACATTCTTCTCAGTTCCCCACCGGAGAGTTCTGTGGGATATACGTTTTTTAAATCTGCTATATCCATCAGCGAAAGCAATTTCTCCGCATACTCCTTCCCGCTTTGATTGTCTCCGAACAAGGTATAGGGAAGCAGCACATTCTCCCACACAGTGAGACTTGAAATTCCACTCTGTCCCTGGGGCACGAAGCCGAAATGCTCATTGCGGAGCTTGGACAGCTTTTCATCGGAAAGTGCATAGAGTTCTTCCTCTCCAAAATATATCTTTCCTTCCGTCGGCACAAGCAAGCCCGACAACATATTCATGAAGGTGCTCTTCCCACTGCCGCTTCTACCGGTGATAACAGTCAGTGCCCCTTCTCTGAGTGCAAAATCCACACTATGCACTGCCGTAAAAATATTTGTATTTTTCGTCTCACGCGTAAATTGTCTGCTTATATTCTCTGCTCTTAAAGTCATTTATCTGCTCCTACATATCCTGTTTTATCAAGTTGCCTGCATCTGCTTTCCCAATCTTACTGCCCACCACATAGGATGTAGCTGTTCCGGCAAGGACAGCTACCCCAAAGGAAAGAAGGGATACAAATGCAATCACGCCAATAGCAGGAAGCAGAAACGGCAATGATAACTGACTCTCTATGAGGTTGCTGAAGGGGATGATTACAAGAATCCCCAGAGCAACCCCCGACAGACTTCCTGCCACACTGACCATGAGTCCCTCCGTCATCACAATCCGGGATACTTTCTTTCTGGATGCTCCGATTGTACGAAGTACTGCAAATTCCTTCCTACGACCATTCACACTGATTGCAAAGGCAATTACAAGGATTACAAAGGCAAGCAGCCACACAGCGGCAGCCAGAATGCCAATAATTTCGGATACTCCTTGCAGACTTCCTGCTATACCGGATATCATGCTCTTCGTTCGAACTGCCTCCACCTTGCGCACATGAATATTGATATCATTGAGTACCTCCTCCACGGTATATCCATCTGCCACATTGATCAAAATATTGGAAATTACATGATCCGGATTGACATCTTCAAAGGTGTTTAACTTCTTGTCAAGGGAAGATTGAATCAGCTTTTTGATGGTTTCCTCATTGGTATATACCGCCGTATCCAGACTCGTTCCTGTCTTTTCCAGCTTTGCCGCCACATGTACATCGGTTCCATAAAACGTCAGTGTATCTCCCACAAACGCATTGAGATCATTCCCCACAACGATATCCATGTTCTGCAGCTTGCCGCCATAGCTTTTTCTGATCCAGGGCGTGATGGTAAAATCTGTTTCCGGGTCGAAGCCTATGATCTGTACCGGCACAGAGCAACAGCCTGAGCTGGTGGAAGCCAGATAAAATTGAGCAGAAATCTCCCCGATTCCATCCATCGCTGCAATCTTGTCCAGATAGGAGGAATCCATATAAAAATATCCGGTGTTTCCCTGCAATACAATGTTTTCCAGATTAGACTTTGTGATTGCCTCATAAGGCACCACCATAATATCTGCCCCCAGTCTGTCCTGCAGGGATGCCAGTCCGCTTTTCAAGGAGGACACAATAAGGGTACCCACTAGAATGGAAAAGGATAAACAGGCAGATAAAACAATCAGTGCCGCAGTTTTCCCGGGTCTCTTGCTCAGATTCTTGTAGGCAAGACTTTCTGTTATTTTTTTCATTGCTCCTGTCTCCGCTCAAGCAAAGCACTTACAAGTGCCACCACTGCAATCGCCACTCCGAAGAGGCTTACCGCAGGTCTCATAATGGTATGACATCTCATGGTATTCATCATACACAAATGGATGAATACGCCCGGTATACACACCTCCAGCAATGCTGTGGGAATCATAGCCAGCTTGATACCAAGCTTACCATCTGCCTTCCTGATAAATACAAGCAGTATTGCCTGTACCACAAGAACAATCGCCACACCGAATGCCGCCTGCTCTGCCCAGTGACATGCCATGATATTTTCACCCACTTCACAGGCATGGAATACTAGCTTCATTCCTGCACATAAAAGGACACATAATGCCACCAATATCCACTCCAACACCGTTTGCTTACTCGTTTCTTTTTTCATTATAATCTCCTCGCTCGTATTATAAAGTAGTAGTGTTTATAGACCCTCTCCAAGGTCTTAATACTATTTCTATCATAGCTATTCTTTACCTTTTCTACAGGTGCGGCTATGATATATAAGATGCTGT
>JAFVDW010000019.1 GCA_017478245.1 Lachnospiraceae bacterium | reverse complement strand
TGTACCCTTGCGGGTCGAAAAGCATATCTCCCTTACCCAACAGCTTCTCCGCACCGTTCATATCCAAAATGGTGCGGGAATCTACACCACTGGACACCGCAAACGCCACACGGCTAGGCATATTGGCTTTAATCAAACCGGTGATAACATCCACACTGGGACGCTGTGTTGCAATAATCAAATGAATACCCGCAGCTCTGGCAAGCTGTGCCAGACGACAAATGGATTCTTCCACCTCGCCGGGACATACCATCATCGAATCTGCAAGCTCGTCCACGATAATTACAATCTGTGGAAGCTTTGCACCGGCAGCTTCATCTCCGTTTTCGAGCATACTCTCTACTTTTTTGTTATAGCCCTTCAGATCCCGGACGTTAAAATCAGCAAATTTGCGATATCTGTCTTCCATCTCCGTTACAGCCCAGTGCAATGCCGCTGATGCCTTCTTGGGGTCTGTTACCACCGGAATCAACAAATGAGGAATTCCATTGTAAACACTAAGCTCCACCACCTTCGGATCAACCATGATCAGCTTTACATCGTCAGGGTGCGCCTTGTAGAGAATACTCATAATCAAAGTGTTGATACAGACAGATTTACCGGAACCAGTGGAACCGGCAATCAACATGTGGGGCATTTTCGCGATGTCTGCCACCACGGTCTGCCCTGCGATATCCTTACCAACTGCAAATCCTATATTGGAGGGAAACTCTTTAAACTCCTTGCTCTCCAACAGATCCCGCAATGCAACCATCATATTTTCCTTGTTAGGAACCTCGATACCGATAGCCGCCTTTCCCGGTATAGGAGCCTCGATTCTGATATCCGTTGCAGCCAGGTTTAATTTAATATCATCCGCAAGTCCTACAATCTTAGAAACCTTTACACCCTGTTCGGGCTGTAATTCGTAGCGTGTAACACTGGGGCCCTGACTGATATCCGTTATAGTAACATTCACGCCGAATGTATGTAGCGTCTGCTGAAGGCGCATTGCCGTCTCCTTTAATTCCTGGGTGGAATCCCCTGAAACCGCTGCACCCTTCTGTAATCTGGACAATGGCGGGAACATATATTTTTTGGGGACTTGAGATTTTGCAGCCTCCTTCTTCACTTCCCCTTCCATTGTGGATGTAGAATTCTCCGGAAGCTTCGCCACCGGCTTCACCCTTCCCGCATCAGGGTCAAATTCTGATTGTCCATCCTTATGTACTCGAATGCTTTCTGTCTGATGAGATGCAGATACTCCGGAAGCGATCTGTTTCTTAGGTTCAGGCGCCGCCTCTACAGCTTCTTCCACCTCATAGCCTTCCTCTGCAAAATATTCATCCGCAGTCTCGTTCTCTTCCACAGCTTCTGTCACATTAAATCTATGCGCACTGCGAATCTGTATCTTGTCAAAATCAAATTCCGGTGCCTGCGTTGTTGTATGTTTGACAGGAGCTACTTCTTCTATACCACTTGCGCCATTCTGCAATAATGCGTTCTTTTCCTCATAGGAAATCTCGTGCATACCATCGCGGCGCTTTTCCGCCTCCGGCTGCTGCTTAATGGAGGTATCAATGGTCACACCTGTGACTCGTTTCTCCATGCGCAGAATCCTTTCGTCTTCGCGCTCCTGCGCACGAAGTCTTCTCTCTTCCTCTCTTCGAGCCCGTATTTCCTCCTGCTCCTGCCTTCTGATATCCATATATTCTCTTCTACGTTCAGCATCGATTCTGGAACGCTCCACGATACGGCTTCCACCGTCCCGCACGCCATTTAACAGAGACCGTTCCGTCAACAGAATAAAGCTCACTGCCGAACACAACACTACAACCAATATTGTTCCAAAAGCTCCAAGATATCGATGAAGTACATACGCAAGACTTCCTGCCAGTATACCGCCGCCCGCCTTTGACTCGCTACAGCTTTGATAGATTTGTTTTGCGTCATAGCTTGTCATAGACGCACTATGACCCGCAATCAGATCACAAATAATTCCCAGCATCAACGCCAGTACAACCCCGGCAACCAACTTTCGTATCGCCGTTGGACTACCTTCATTGGCAAACCAAAAAGCGAGGGCTAAAAACGCCAAAATAGGCACAACATATGCTATAAAACCAAAGGTTCCGAACATAAACCTGCTGATACTCTCTCCCACCGGACCGATAAGCCCAAAGTTACAGCAAAAGAAAAAGAGCATCACAATAAAGAGGACGATCATCCCTATCTCGTGAAACATGGCGCCATCCTGTGCCGCCTGATATCCACCCGATCTTCCCCTACCTGCTGTATTAGTACTTCTTGAACTCTTACGATTTGTATTTGATTTTCCGCCAGTTTTCTTGGAAGCTGATGTTTTCCTGCCTTCTGCAGATGCCATTTTTCATCATACCTCTCTTCATTTCTGATGTGTAATCTCACAATTCACGAGAGTACATCTATATGAGTATACCATTTTTATCCTGACTTGTCATCCATTAATCTTTTAATCTTTTCAGCTTTCTGCCATCGGCGGATTTTCAATCATTCAAAACCTCACATTACTTTCCACATCCACATTGCCAAATCATATGCTCGTGTATCCTCATTATCGCTAATATAGTCACCGGTTTCATAGAGTTCTACAACAATTAAATTGCCCTCTTTATCATAGCAACAGCCTTGCCATTGCTTACTCCCCTGAAAGGCATCCAGATTACTTTCTCTCCTTTGTACAGTATTCTGTTCTCCATTTGCAATATCCTGTAATATCTTATACTGTGATCTCACCTCGTCCGAATCAAGTCGTTTCCTTATCTCGCACGTCTCATCCTCAGCTATCAAATCATAATCCCGCTGTAAAACATCCCAGTTTGTATATTTCTCATCTTGAGTGGAATATATATTTCCATATTTGTCACAAAAATATATACTATATGTGTAACCTATACTCTCTGTGCCAGTTTCCTTCCAGACCTCTTGCCTGTCATAATACAAAAATACAATGTTCGGCATCTCTACAGCTTCCGTCTTACATGCAGGTAAAAGTGTCACCAAAATAACTAATAATATCATTTGCGCAAATTTCTTATTCATTCTCCACCATACCTTCTCAACATATCATTTACTCCACTTTTTATCTATTGGATTGCAGAGGGCAATATAACATTACTAAATTCGTTAACAGATACAATTCCCGACTCTGTCAGGTCAAAAACATGCCATACATTTCCTTTTACATTTTTAGGTGCGCTAAATTGCCTTATCATTTCGTTTCCTTGATATATACGCACGACCGCATCCGACATCGACAAATCATACGAATCGAAATTTGCACAATTTATGACATCATGAATAGAGTATCGGAACACCCCTCCATTTAACAAGTCTGCATTTATCGTAATTGTTACTGTCTCTGGTCCATAATATGACATATCGTCTAAATTTAACACTGCTACCGTCTTGCCTTCTAGCTGCCCTGTCTTATTTGCATAGTATACATGTATTTTCTTGACATCATCCTGATAATATGTAATATGTGCATCTAAGTCCTGCGGAATAATCCCCCATGTCATCACGATGCGAAACTGTTCATTAGACAACACCGGTGTCATGACTATATTTTGCCCACTAGAATCGGAGGTTGAAACAATATTACAATAAGTTGTTACGAATCCACTTTTCTCAACTTCCAATGTATATGCTCCAATCGGTAAATATAGCTTATACATACCATTGTAATTAGTAAAAGCGACTATTTCATTTCCCTCAACATCTGTTACAAAATCACCCTCCGTGCTATTCCAACCCTTTCTTATCTTTATTGATGCACCCGATACATAATTTCCAGTAAGCGCGTGTACTATTTTCCCTGTTGCATTCCCAGACAGCGATTGCAACATTACTGGGTCTATATGGAGAATAACTATATCTTCCAGATAAACCGTCTCATCCGGAAGGATTTCAATATTCTTCATCACACAGGGCAGGTGTTCTTCTGCGAAAATATTCAGAGTATAGATTCCTTGATTCAAGACAAACTCATAATTGCCATTTTCGTCTGTTTCTACGACACTGTAATATTCTTCAAGATTACCCTCATCTGCATTTGTTCGACACGCAGTTATCTGCACACCTTTTACCGGTTGCCCATAATAGTCCCTAACCGTTCCCATCAACATACTCATTGACAGCTCATCTTTATGCCCGAACACCTGTGTATTTAACACCTCCTGAATACATTGCGAAGCATCAGGCATACAATAAGTGTAGTTATATGAATCTATAATTTCCGCTCCCATATTTCGACATAGAATATTCTTTATGCTTGAAGGATTTATCTCGGGATTAACTTGGTACAGCAATCCTACTAATCCCGTAATATAGGGGGCAGCCATCGAGGTTCCGCCCTTCTCCATATATTTTGTCCCATCTTTTTCTTCCGGAATGCAGCTTAATATGGATACGCCCGGCGCACAGACATCTACCCTCTGTCCAATATTAGAGAAATTCGCATAATAGTATGGCGAATTCGTTCCTGATTTATGATGACCGATTGCGCCTACCACTATAATTCGGGACTTGACACTCGGCATCTCTATCGCGTTGAGAAAACTATTATAATATGCAGACACATCACCGGTCAAAACATTTCCTTTCAAATCTCCATCAGAAACACATTTTCTGTACCCATAATATTCATTCTCATCTTCAATAAATTTTATATTCTGGACATTTCCGGCAGATGAGACAATAACGAAGTCATAGCCTGCAATAATTAATTTATTTAAGAATTCTGCCAAAATATTAGCATTATTTTTCACATATTTTTGTGCAAGCTTATTGCCATGTGACGCAGCAAACGCCTCAACATGTCCTGAATTTCGGCTGACATTTATCACCCTCACATGATTTCCGACCAAACATGCAAATGCATGCTTATACTGCATGACACTTGTCATATTTTTAATCTCTCCGTCCATTGCATATGCATACAACTTTGCATGTTCTATCACCCCGGCAATACCTTCATTGTCATGCTTTGCTGCCATTATTCCCGCAACATGTGTACCGTGATCCTCCAACACAACTGATGGATTATTAAAAATCATTGCAAATTCTAAATCTTCATGATCCTTGTCAAACATATTATCTATCAATCCAACTTTTACTGCCTGGTATCCGTCACAATAATCCCATGCGCTAGGAATCTTTAATGCCTCAAGTCCCCAATTTTTTCCATCTGGTGCATTTTCATCCCACACTTCTCCTATATATTCTTTATCTACTGTAATCTTATCTGTCTCGTTAAATATTATTGTATTAAGAGAAACATAACTAATGAAACTGAAGCTGTCGAGATACGCTATCATTTCCTTCAATTCTTCTTCTGTTTTGTTTGCTTTGAATTGAATTTGATAGTCATTAGTAAGTTTGATATATCCTACAATCTCAGAGTCAATATCCTTCACAATTTGCTCTATAACACATTGAGGCGTACCAAGCATCCCACTGATAAGCAACTGATCTTTTACATAAAATATACCCTCTTGTCTACTAATACATATGTCGTCTTGATCAAAATCCTTAAAGTAGGCTTCTCCGATATCTTCTAGCTCCTCATATTCTGTTATTGATTTCTCTTCTTCCGTTATTTTATCTTGTTCACTTATTATATGTTTCGTCAAGTTGATATCATAAATCTGTTTTAAAGTATCTCCTCCACAAACACTGAAGCCAAACGTAATACTTGTACCGGGTTCAATATATCCATTCCACCCCGCGTTGGATATTAAATAATTGCTCCCTTCCTGTGCTATAATTTCTGCATTCCACATATCACTGATTTGATTTTCAAAATGAAAACTCAGCTTCCAGTCTTCAATTATAGCATCTGAAAGATTGGTAATCACAATATTACCGACAAATCCCTCGTCCCATTGTGAAGTCACATAATAATTTACGTCATACCCATTTTGTATCATTTCTGCATTTGTACCCAGAAGCAAATATTCTTGTGGGAATCCCTCAAAATGTCCCTTTACAGTAAACCCGAACTCCACACTACTGTCCATCGGAATGTTTCCATTCCACCCCGCATTTCTTATGGTATAGATATAATTGTCCGTATTATCAATCTTCGCGTCCCAAATATTTATAATTTCACCTAAATGTCCAAATTGAATACACCAATTATCAATAGAAGCATTTCCCGTATTTTCCAATTTGATCTTTGCATTATACCCTTCTTCCCATGTTTCTGTAACGCTGTAAACAACTCTGAAATTGTCACCCTCATACTCAAATTGTTGCAATTCATTCTCTTGTTGATCTGCAATCTCGCTTTCCTGAAACGTTCTGTTTTCTGTCTCTGCTGCATGTACACTGGCATTTATTGTGCCGAAACTAAGTGCAAGTGTTAAAAAAAATGCAATAAAACTCCTATTTCTTGTCATTTGTTTCCCCTTTCATTAATATGCGCGAATAAAATGTTACCACCTTTATTTTAACAGAGTCTGCACAATAATTTCCTGCTATTTTGTTGCATTTTATTATATTTCCTTGGCACATCCTTTGTGTACTTCTATCATCTCATGCAGTTTTTTGATTGCCTCACATATTCCCCCGACTTCGTCAATAATGCCGCATTTAACAGCTTCTTCTCCCACGAGAATCGTTCCCACATCCTTGGTGAGCACCCCGGTCTCCATCATCATAGCTTCAAACCGCTCCCTCTCCACCTTACAATGATTGCTGACAAAGCTGGTGATTCGATCCTGAATCAGTTTAAAATAATCAAAGGTCTGCGGTACTCCGATCACCATTCCATTCAGTCGAACCGGATGAATCACCATTGTAGCAGTGGGTACGATATAGGAATAATCTGTGCTGACTGCAATAGGCACACCAATAGAATGGCTTCCTCCCAGCACCAGAGACACTGTCGGTTTGCTTAGAGAGCTCAACATCTCCGCAATCGCAAGCCCTGCCTCCACGTCGCCTCCCATCGTATTCAGAATCACTAATACTCCATCAATCTCCATACTGTCTTCGATTGCCGCCAACTGCGGTAAAACGTGCTCGTACTTGGTTGTTTTGGAATTGTTGGAAAGATTTTCATGTCCCTCCACTTCTCCTATAATAGACAACAAATGAATTCCATGCTGCTGTTCATTGTCCTTCAGAGTCAGTTGTCCACTCTCCTTAATACGTTCATCCTGATGCTGCTCTGCATCCCTTTTTTGTTCATCCTTTTCTTCCTTTTCCTGCTTCCCCATTCTACCTGCTCACCTCTCTACTATTTTTGCATTCAAAAAGACTGTCTCTCATGGAAACAGTCCTTATCAGTATTCCCCAATATCCTATTTTCTATCAACAAATCCCGCAACGAAATGTGAATGCCATTGTCGATCACTTGATGTCATAATCGTCATCATCAGATACTCTCACATCATAAAAATCCTTCCCTGCCATGGAATCTATATCAAAATCCAACATAGGCTTCTTATGACGTTTAGGCACCGGAAGCGGATTTTCAATCATGCCTGCTCCTGCTGCAGCGGAATTAGAAGTCTGCGCAGCATTCTGTGCATGATCCGTATTTCCATTTTCCTCAGCACTCGTCTCTTCCTGTTTTCCAGAAGCCACATCATCCGAAAACAGCACTTCTTTAGAAACAAATTCCGTTTGTCTTGTTTGTTTTTTAGATTTCCCAAACATACTGCGAATTCCTCCCCCTGCTATAGCTGCAAGATTCATATATAAAAATGTCATCCAAGAACTCTCCTGCGCCGTAACACCCGCCACAGTCAGCAATCCGATACATATCGAAACAAGAATCCAAGGACTGATAAATTCCTCATGATTCATCCAAAAACCAAAAATACCAAAGCTTAATATTACAACTAACAGCATGATTTCCCAACCGGGCTGCCCTTCATAGAAAGCCAGCGGAATTGAGAATTTTATTTCATTTTGCAAATTCCACCATGCTCTCACAATCCGCAAAGGGCTTTTATCTATTAAACTTCCTGTAACAGCAAGCAATAACAGAAAAGAAACAGCACCTCCAAGGAGCGCACAGCCGCACTGTAACAGATATTTCTCCGTTCTCTGCATGCCTGTAGGTTTTTGCCACAACAGCACAAGCAGACCTAAGAGCGAAAAACACGCGATATCCAACCACCCTGCAAACCCGACTATTGCCCCGGCAAGAAACCAGTAGCCATAACTTTTATCTTCCTCCACCGCGTTTGCCAACATCAGAAACGCCACCCCATACGCCAGGAAAACCATCGCCTTGGGGGATAAACGCACCGAATCCATAATCAACATAGGGGACAATGCCCCAAAAAGCAGCACAGAGAATGCAGTAATGGCACCACTCAGCTTGTGCACAGCTCCAAAAACACAACCCAACGCGCTGATCTGTAATACAATTTGCAGCCAGACGCCGGCTGTCAGTTTATTGCCAAACAAAAAGAATATAACATGTAAAAGATATACATAAAGCGTCCGTTTGCCGTCAGGAGTAATGGGAATCTCTTGATCTTCCGTCACATAAGCTGCATTGAAATAGGAATATGTATCCTGCCCTGCCTGCGCTATATTGTGACTGCGAAGATACACCCCTGCCATAAGCAATAAAACTGCCAGGATAAGCTCAACCGCCAAATACTTGGGGGAGTCGTCCTGAAATAATGCAAATCGTCTCTGTAACAAATAAATTCCGGCTGCGACTCCGCCAACTGCGATGAGCGCCAGCCCTCCGGCTGCAATTCCCACAAGCTCCGGAAAGCCTGCATTCACACAAAACCGCACCGCCATAAACATCAAAACTGTTCCCACTATCAATGGATATAGCAGCCACAACACATAACTATCTGTTTTCTTCTTCCAACCTGCTTTCATTTGTCCTATTATTTTGCTTCACCGGAAAGCACTTTCTCTATATTGTATCTGGGTCTCTGCTTTACCTCAATATATATTTTACCTATATATTGACCGACCAGACCGATTGCCAGAAGCTGCAAGCCTCCCAAAAACCAGATGGACAAGATCAGCGAAGTCCAACCCTGAACAACATGTCCTGTAAAATAGGAAATCAGAGCATACAGCGCCGCCAGAATAGACGCAAAGATAATAATCAACCCCATACTGAAAATCAAACTGATGGGCTTTACACTGAATGACGAGATTCCGTTAAAAGCCAGTGCAAGCATTTTCTTTAAGGGATACTTGGATTCTCCTGCCACACGTTCCTTGCGGTCATAGTAAACGCTATCGGTCTGATAGCCAATGAGTGGCATCATTCCGCGCAAAAACAAATTGGTCTCCTTGTAAAGAGAGAATTGCTCCACAGCACGTTTGGACATCAGACGGAAGTCCGCGTGATTATAAATCGTTTTCACTCCCATCATTGCCATCACCTTATAAAAGCCCTGCGCTGTCACCCGCTTAAAAAAGGTATCCGTCTTGCGTTCTTTTCGCACACCGTACACGATATCACAGCCTGCGTGAAACTTGTCTATCATCTCCTCAATCACATCCACATCATCCTGCAGATCTGCATCAATGGAAACAGTCACATCACTCATATCTTTGGCAGTGATCAATCCTGCCGTCAAAGCAAACTGATGCCCCACATTGCCTGCCAGCTTTACACCGCACACCTGCACCGGATGTGCCGCATGCTCCTCCTCAATCAATTCCCAGGTGCGGTCCTTACTTCCATCATTCACAAACAGGATAAAGCTGTCTGCTGCAATTTTTCATTTTCCTATGAGGTCGTCCAACACGCCTCTAAGTGCCTCGGAAGCGATTTTTAATACCTCTTCCTCATTGTAGCAGGGAACCACGATTGCTAACTTATCCATTATACCCTCCATGACATTTCCAATGTATTTCCGTCATCCCACCGATGTACTTGCACTATTCGTCCCAATTATGATATACAGCCTGTACATCATCGTCGTCTTCTAACAAATCCAGTGTTTTTTGCAGATTCTTAACAGCAGTTTCATCCGTCAGCTCCACATAGTTCTGGGGAATCATGGTGACTTCAGCGCTAAGCATCGGAATGCCTGCATCCTCCAGGGCTTTTCTTACTTCCTCAAAGCCCTCCGGATCGGTCAGCACCTCATAGCTGTCCTCTTCCTCCGCGAAATCCTCCGCGCCTGCATCCAGCGCTACCATCATCAGATCATCCGCCTCCAGATCACACTCTTCCTTGTCGATGATAATCTGCCCCTTCTTGTCAAACATAAATGACACACAGCCGGGTGTACCTACATTTCCCTGCCCCTTTGTAAATGCACTCCTCACATTTGCCGCAGTACGATTCTTATTATCCGTCAAGGCATCTACAATGATGGCAATACCATTAGGGCCATATCCTTCGTATGTAACATACTCATAATTGACATTGCCCACATCTCCGGCAGCCTTCTTAATTCCTCTCTCAATAGTATCATTGGGCATATTATTAGCCTTTGCCTTGGCAATGACACCTGCCAGCTTAAAATTATTGGCGGGATCGGGACCTCCCTCCTTCACAGCCACCGCAATCTCTCTACCAATGATGGTGAAAATCTTACCCTTAGCGGCATCGTTCTTTTCCTTTTTATGCTTAATATTTGCAAATTTAGAATGTCCTGACATAACATACTCCTTTTCTAAAACGTTTCTCAATCACTAAATAACAATCCTTATCATACCATTAATTTGCAATTTCTTCAAGAGCTGATTGTGGCAGCTTTGTAACCAGTACACTTTGAATCATTTTGTTCTCCACGGACAGTATTTTGAAATTGTATCCCTCATAGTCCACATCAAACTGCTCATCCGGTTCAGGAATTCTGTCCAGTTTGGAAATCAGG
This sequence comes from Lachnospiraceae bacterium, assembly GCA_017478245.1. Taxonomy (GTDB): domain Bacteria; phylum Bacillota; class Clostridia; order Lachnospirales; family Lachnospiraceae; genus Acetatifactor. The sequence goes on along the minus strand of JAFVDW010000019.1, from coordinate 3,812 downwards.
AAGCCGTTGAGCGTCTCAAAATCCTCCACTACAAAGGTGATACCAAAGCGCTCCTCCAACTCCTCTAAGGGTGTCTTCCCCTCGATAATGTATTCATCATTTCCCTTCTCTTCAATATATTCTCCATCTTCATCATATTCATCCTGAATATTACCCACAATTTCCTCCAGGATGTCCTCCATCGCCACAAGTCCATCCGTCTGCCCATACTCATCCAGGACAATCACCATCTGTAGCTTTCCCGCCTGCATTTCCTTAAAGAGCTCATCAATATTTTTCGTCTGAGGAACAAAATAAGGCTCTCGCAAAAGTCCCTCCAGCTCTCGTATGGGAACAAGCTTTTTCTCTTCATCCACATGCGTCCGCATGGCATCCTTTAGGTGCAGAATACCGATGATATGGTCAATATTCTCCTCATAAACGGGATATCTGCTGTTTTTCCCCTCCAACATGATTCCAAGCGCATCCTGAAGCGTCACATTTCCATCGATTGCCGTAATATTATTTCTGTGCGTCATGATATCCTGCGCTTCTTTATCTCCAAATTCAAAAATATTGGAAATCATTTCCGCCTCGCTTGCCAGAATCACACCTTGCTCATGTCCTTCATTGACCATATCAATGATACTTTCCTCTGTAACGTCGCTCTGCAAACCGGTTTCTCGTTTTCCCAACAGGCGCAATATCCCTTTCACCGTCACGGTTACCAGACCGGTCAGGGGAGATGTCAATACTACAATCGCATAGGCTGGCTCAATACACGCATAAGCCCATTTCTCCGGCGATGTATTCGCCAACTGCTTCGGGAGCAGAATACCAAAGGTCAATAATATGTACAACAGCACAAATGCAGCTATGACCGTGGATATCCCCCCCACAAGTTCGGGGGAAATATCCGAAACGACCTGCAATTTATTTCCAATCCACTGTCTCCATGTCAACAGTACGAGCATGCCTCCCACAATATTCATCGCAGATACAATCACCTGCATGGAATTAACATATCTGGCGGGATTATCTATCAGTCGCTTGAGCTTCAGGGACTTTTTGTCCTTTTCTTCAGCTTTTCTTTCCACTTCCTTCAAATTGAGAGAGCGAATCGCCTCGCCCACTCCATAAAAAAACATATTGCTCAGCAGCATTACAAGAAATAAGACCAAACTGCCCGAAGTACCGTCATTTTCCATTGTATCTTCCTTTCTTTCACTTATGTATCCAGTTCCAGACTAACCATCAACGCTTTGTTTACCTTATTCATAATCTCACCATCCAAATGACACACCCTGTCCTTGAGCCTTCTTTTGTCAATGGTTCGAATCTGTTCCAACAAAACCACCGAATCCTTATCCATATCATATCTGGATGCCCTTAGTTCAATATGCGTCGGAAGCTTTGCTTTATTCATCTTTGAGGTAATGGCTGCGCAGATTACCGTAGGGCTGTGTCTGTTTCCCACATCATTCTGTACGATCAACACCGGGCGGATTCCTCCCTGTTCAGAGCCGACTACCGGCCGCAAATCTGCGTAATATACATCTCCTCTTCTCATTTTTTCCTCCATTTCTTCAACAATCAAATATCGTTCGGTAATGATAGTGTTGCCGATTTATCCGGAGGTATTCTTTTTTTACCAATTTTTATATATGAATCTGATAATCTTCATTGTAGTCCTTGACAGCTACCACGCTTCCATCACGCACAAACACTCGGGGGATGCGCTTTCCAAAGTCACATACCAGTTCATAATTAAATCGCCCGGAGAGTCCCCCCAAAAGCTCTGCACTGATATGCTCCTTGCCATCATAGCCAAGCAAGGTGACTTTACTGCCCTCCTTCGCAGCAGGAATCCCGGATACATCCACCATAAATTGATCCATACAGACTCTTCCTAAGATCGGAGCTTTCTTGCCGTGAATCAAGACATAGCCCCTGTTGGATAAGGAGCGTGGATAGCCGTCCCCATACCCCACCGGAATCGTAGCAATCCGCATATCCTTTGCCGCGGTAAAGGTTCCTCCATAACTGACACTCTGACCGGCATGGAGCGTTTTCACATAGACAATATGACTATAAAGGGAAAGAACCGGTCGCAAATCAACTGCGTCAGTACTTACTTCATCCGACGGCATCAGCCCATAAAGCGTGATACCCGCCCGCACCACATCCATGTTAGCATCCGGCAATTCCAAAATTCCGGCGCTGTTGGAACAATGCTTGATGGGAATCCGTAAGCCCAATTCCTCCACCCGCTCTATAAAACGCCGAAACGTCCTAAGCTGTTCTCTGGCAGCCGTTTTATCAGTCTCATCTGCCTTGGCAAAATGTGTAAAAATGCCTTCCACCTCAAGCCATTCCAGTTCCATCAGCTCCTTAACAAACGCAAGCCCTTCTTCATTGGGTGCAATTCCAATACGTCCCATACCGGTATCTACTTTGATATGTACCTTGAGCCTCTTGCCCACCCGCTTAGCCGCATCTGCCAACTCCTTTAGGGAATCGGAGCGGAAAACCGCAGGACGTATTTCCTCTTCAGCCAACAGCTCATAGGAATAGGGGTAGGTATAACCCAGAATCAAAATGGGCTTTTGAATACCAGCCAATATAAGAATATGTGCTTCCTCTGCCGTTGCAACCGCATACCCAAACATAAAATCCAGCTCTTCAAGGCAATGGGCAATGGGCACACAGCCATGTCCATAGCCATCTGTCTTAATCACGCCAATCATCTTTGTATCCGGTGCAATATGCGCTTTCATATTGCGCATATTGTCCATGACGGCATTCAAATCCACTTCTGCAAAAACGCGTTGATAGCTCTCTATTTTCTCACTCAAATTATCCATTGTACGATGTCCTTTCGATAACGCCGCCCACGGCATCTGCTATATCTCCCGCCATACAAGCGTATTCACTTCTTTTCTCTGCTGCATATTCCCCCGCGCAGGCATGTAGATAAACTCCCACTCCTGCCGCCTCAAAGCCTTTCATCCCCTGTGCCAAAAGCGCAGCAATGATTCCTGTGAGCACATCTCCGCTTCCCGCTGTTGCCATACCACTATTGCCTCGCAGATTCACGCACACAGGCTCTTCCGCCTTGCATATATAGGTGCGGGCGTCCTTTGCCACAATAATCTTTTTCAGCTTCTCTGCGTACTTCATGGCATGCTCTGCCAACGCTTCCTTCAGTTCCTCCACCGTATGACCGGTAAGTCTTGACAGCTCTCCCACATGAGGCGTCATGATGACTTCTCTGTTCTGCGCGGCAAGTGCCTCCTGCAATTCCTGCTCCTGCGCCAGTAAATTCAAAGCGTCTGCATCTAACACCAGCGGCAGACTACTTTCCAGTAGCACGCTTTTTAGAAGCTCACCAGCCTCCTCCGTGCAGCCGAGTCCCGGACCGATCGCAATCACATCCGCCCATTGCAGGCTCGACTTCAAATCCTCTTTGGTACCCAGCAGTGCTTCCGGAACACATTGCTGTATAATGATACGATTGGTATCAGACGTGATCACCTTCACCATTCCTGCACCGGTACGATAAGCAGCTCTTGCTGCAAGAACAGCGGCTCCCGCCATGTTATGACTTCCGGCTATGAGCAGAAGCTTTCCAAAGGTTCCCTTATTCCCCAACGGATTTCTGGGAGGCAAAAGTGTCCGCACTTCCTCATCATAATAAAACATACCCGGTTTGTCGCCAAGTAAACTAATCCCACCGATGCCAATGGGCGCTGTGATGACTTTTCCTGCATGAGCGCAGCCGGGGGAAAGCACCAACCCCCGCTTGCAGAACCCAAAGGTCACTGTGACATCTG
>JAFVDW010000018.1 GCA_017478245.1 Lachnospiraceae bacterium | reverse complement strand
TGCCATCCACGAACTGCAAGCCGCAGCCCAAATGCGCTCTGCAGTCACCGAATACACCAACGCTGCTGAGGCGGAAGTGGTAACGGTGGGAGATGGGGGAAGTGGCAGACAAACAATTAGTAATAAATTTCCTGATGACAACCAGGTAGGAAAGACTTTTAATTTTACCATTGAAGAAGGAAGAATAAATATAGAAAATGGTATTCAGGAGGTTGATTTTATTATTGATATGGATGGAAATTTGCATATTGGAAGAGGACACTCCTATCTATCTGGCGGACGGAATGTGCAAGCGGCAGGTACAATAAAAGTCAATTCTCAAGGTTATATAAGAAATATTACTAATAAATCAGGACATTTCCAACCGACAGTGTCTGAAGCATTAAACTATCCTCAGATATTTCGGAATAGCGGATTAAGTGTTGATAACACATGGATATCAATAAGTGAATTTGACACATCTTTGTCAAACTATGTAATTCATTCCAAGGTGTTTTATAATGGACCGATACAACACATGCCTAAATAGAGAGGAAATGAGATGGAAAAGATAAGAGAAATGAACAAATCCATTTTTTACAATAATCTTATGCTGACGATACATGAGATTTTAGGAAACAATAATACGAATGAAGATAATATCAGGTTTAAAATTATCCCTATTTATGAAAAGGATAAGTCATTTAATGCTGTAGATGATTTAATGAGATTAGTTGTATTAAGTGATAATAATATAGGTAATAAACTGTTGACGATAGAAGAAACAGTCAGGGTAGTAGCATGTCAAGAACCGTTAGTACCTATATGGATTAATATTTCTCTGGATAAACTAGAAAAGGATAAATTCGTTTTTAATTTTGAGACAAGTTTGAGATTTAGAAAACCATCTTTACTTAGAAATGCTGAAACAGGGCATCCTCCATTTAAGGCAATATTTTAGGAGCATGAAAATGTAATAAAATTATTTCCACAACACACAAACGGAGATATTCTATGGTCTAACGAAGACTCGGCATATCTCCGTTTTATTTTGCTTTTCAAATATTGTTTTATATGGCTTGTTGCTAATTTATGAAAGCAAAGCGTGGTGAGAGGTGTTCCTATAAACCCATTTGTGTAGGTTGCACTTTTTTCTTAGATGACAGTCAAAAACCGAGGGTAAAACGCACACGGATGTGCGTTTTAGGTTCTATCAGACAGGGATGTCTGTTAGAACCGACCCGTAAATAGCCATAAAATAAAGCTGTCATCTTAGAAAAAAGAGTAACCGGAAGAAGGGTTTATAGGGATGCCTCTCATCACACTTTGATGATGTGTATAACAGAAGCTTGAAACTTATTAACAGATAGATTAACACCCCGATTTTTATTATGGATAACATCTTATTTCGTATCTATAAACCTTAAGTATGATGTAAGGAATTTTCTTGTATCCGTAGGCGGTATAGTGTATACTAAGGACGAGCAGAACTCGTTCTGTGATGCGGAGAATGTCAGAACCTCCGCAGAGACAACTGAATATCTGGAAGAATATGTGACGGATACCGTCTCGGATTCCTTAAGCCGTGTGCTGACCGTGACAAGATATGAGAAGGTGTATGAGGACAGTACTATCTCCGTGGCACAGACGGAGACCGGAAATGCTTCTACAGACAAGACACAAGGGGAACGGACAGCCTATACCCTTGCCACCGGTGACGAAACCCAGTACATCTACGGCAACGGTCTTATCAGCGAGCGACAGGCAGACCTGACCCTGTACCACCACTATAACAACCTGGGCAGCATCGTGAAGCTGACAGATGCCAAAGGAAATGTGGTGGCATCCTATACCTACGGTGCATATGGAGAACTGTTAAGCGGAGACAGAAGCCTGACCCGATTCCTGTACAACGGACAGTGCGGTGTCATGACGGAAGACAACGGACTCTACTACATGAGACAACGTTACTACAACCCGGAAATCAAACGCTTTGTGAACCAGGATGTGGTGCGCGGAGAACTCACAAACAGCCAGAGCTTAAACCGCTACAGCTATGTGCAGGGCAACCCGGTAAGCTTTATCGACCCCTTTGGACTGTCCCCGATACAGACACTATATGCCAACCACAATTTTGATCACATCGTGTTGGCGATGGCAGGAGGCATTCCCTTTGTTGGAGCGATACCATGTGCCATAAATTCGTATATCTACTGGAAAGTAGAGGGTGACGAGACCAAGGGACTGATGTGGGCATGCTTTGCGGGAGCCCAAGTGTTCGCACCATTTGCGGGAACAATGATTATCAGCTCGGCGTGTATGGTCGGAGCAGGATTTTTCTGCTACTGTGACGGCTATGATGAGATGAACAGCAGTGTGGAAAACTTCTTTGATAAGTGCCTGGAGGCAGGAAAGTCACCGTTACAGATGGAACTGTCGGATTATGCAGAGGCAGCCGGTTCGACCCTGCAATGCTTTGCGGGCGGACTTATGATGATGACCGGCTCCCTGGCAATGGTAGATGCCATCCACGAACTGCAAGCCGCAGCCCAAATGCGCTCTGCAGTCACCGAATACACCAACGCTGCTGAGGCGGAAGTGGTAACGGTGGGAGGAGAGGCAACAGGGGCATCTGTAAGTGAAGGCACGACAGCGCTTGCAGTTTATGACCCGGAATTTGCAGCAAGACAATTATTAGTTGATGGCGAGACTTCCGAAGAACAGTTGAGAAGTATTATCCCTCAAGGAATACCAAATACTTTTGTTCCAACGGAAACCATTAGTGAGGGATATAAATATAATTTTAAAATTAACGGGAAAAAGATAGAAATAAAATGGCACTCAGAAGATTTGAATGCAGCATCAAATTATCCCGGTTCAAATTCGGGTTCTGGTTGGACTGCTCAAATAAAAATAGGGAATAAACTGTTAGGGCAAGATGGAAATTTCTATAGAAAAGCAAGGAATGTTACACATATTCCATTGAAGGGAGGTGAGTGAAATGACTAATTTTCATGAGCTTCCTGATTCGATAAAATGTGATGACATGAAAAACTATTTTATCGAGTATTTGATATATTACTCTAGTAATACTAATGAGAAAAATGTATACTATGCCTTAAGCGAATTGCTTGAATTAGCAGATAGACAATGGCATACATATGAAATACTTGATGGTGAGATAAAACGTCAACTGGAAAAATACTTAAAGTCAATAATTGATTTTGAGGATATTGATATAATGGATTATATATTATCCATTATTCCATTGTTAGGTATGGCTTCGTTATTTGATTATATTGAGATTCATAAATGTGATATTCGAAACAAAGCTGTATTGAGGATTATAAAAGAATCAGAGTATGAATATAAACAAAATGTTGACGAACCCTATGCAGGAATGAGAAATTGTAATGCCAAAAAATCGTAACAATATTTTCCCTTGACGATTCTCAAACACCCATGTTACAGTGGCACTCACCAAGGGAATCAGGGGGAGAAAAAGTCCTCACATATTATTTCCACAACACACAAACGGAGATATTCTATGGTCTATAGTAGATTCAGAATATCTCCTATTTCATTTCAAAATATTTTTTTATATGACTTGTTGCTAATGTATGAAAGCAAAGCGTGGTGAGAGGTGTTCCTATAAACCCATTTGTGAAGGTTGCGCTTTTTTCTTAGATGACAGTCAAAAACCAAGGGTAAAACGCACAGGGAGGTGCGTTTTCTGTTCTACTAGACAATGATGTCTGTTAGAACCGACCCGTAAACAGCCATAAAATAAAGCTGTCATCTTAGAAAAAAGAGTAACCTGAAGAAGGGTTTATAGGGATGCCTCTTAGAACGTTTTGTCGATTTGTATAGCAGTAGCATAAAGCTTATCAATAGATAGATTAGGAACCTGACTTTTATTATGGATAGTATCTTATTTCATATCTATAAACCTCAACTATGATGTTGTTAAGTATAATGTCGCCAGTATAACTGATTGACGTAATTTTGTCCTCGTGGTACAATCACAAAAGAGTAGCGGTTATAATGGACTGCGCACGTTTGTGATGGGGATTGATACAATGAAGAAAAAGGGGAAGCAGAAGAAATACTTATATGACATCAGGAATAATCATAAGCTTTTTAGAAGCAGATATAGAAAAAACAAAAGGGGTATTGTCCGTAAATACAATGAATATATTAATGAATATGATAATTTTGTAGGGAGCGATTATCGAAAAGTAATTCATTATTTGGAATATGGAAATTTCGGCAAATCCCGGCATTATCCAAGAAAAAATAAAACCGCATATATAAAGATTCCGGAGGTGTTTTCCGTATCTACAGATGCTCAATCTGCGATTAGGCTCTTGCAACAAATATATTCGGCTGCGCATAATCTTCGTATAGAAAAGATTGTATTTGATCATTCACATTGTATTAATCTAGGTCTGTCAGCAAGTACGATAACAGATGTAATAGTATTGGCGGTGGACAGATATCGACAAAAACAGGGAAAGCCATTGGTGATGGAGGGCTCACTGCCATACAATGAGAACGCAAGAAATGTATTGCTCGCAAGCGGATTGCCTTATCATATAAATGCTGATACGCCGATGCGATATGACAAGAAACAAGTGGAGAGATTTGAGACAATAAAAGGTACACATAGCATGTCAGCAAACAAAGCGGATGAGACAGCTACAAAGCTGACAAATTATTTTAATAAGTGTCTCAGAACGCAAAATATGGAGCTGAATGGCGAGGGTAAGAGAATATTGAGTCGCATTTTCGGGGAAGTTATCAGTAATTGCGAGATTCATGGTGGAGATCAGGCAACATGGTATACGCAAGGTCACTATCAAAATAGAAGCGATGATTTCTATGGAGAAATGCAGCTACTATTTTTGAATATTGGGGAAACAATATATGAAGGATTAAAAAAAGACTCAAGCGATGAGACGAAAGACAGATTAGCTCGGATGATGAAGAAACATCAAAAGCACATAAACGCAGGTTGGGATGAAGAAATGATATACACCGTTTTTGCGTTACAGGAAGGTGTCAGCAGATTGCGAGACAAGCATGTTGAGGGCTATCAATGGCGTGGCTCGGGTACGGTGAGCATGATAGAAATGTTTAACGAAATAGGAGAAAGTGAAACAGGATTAAAGCCTAATATGACGATTTTATCCGGCAATACGCAGATTGTATTTACAGATAAGTACAAAATGGATATAGTCAAGTTTCAGGAAGATGTCGTTTTTGGGAACGGTGAGAGGAAAATAATTGCATTTAACGAAACAAATGACATTTACAAGCCCGGGGATTCGGAGAATGTCAAAAAGATATCGGAGTATTTTCCTGGGACGGTTATTTCCTTGAGATTTTATTTGGATAGCAGATATATCAGTAGTCTAAAAAGGAATGGGTAGGTAAGGCATGGAAAAGAAAAGAGAATTTAAAATATCAAAGTATCGTAATAATGGTGCCAGAATTTTTACAGGAAGAGATAACGGAATAAAAGCAAGAGAGGATTTTGGATTAAACAGGGTTGAAGAAGAAGAAGGGGAAATATATATTGTGATACCCACGGATACATGGGGGATTAATCCGTCTTTTTTCGGCGGTTTGTTTGAGGGGAGTATAAAAAAATTAGGGGATGAATTTTCAGAAAAATATAGGTTTTTGTATCCGAATGGAAGCGAATTGGAAGAAAGCTTGAAAAGGGATATAGAAGACAATATAAGCTATGTTATTAGAAATATAAGTGTGGAAGAAGGAAAAGGATGATTGTAAGTACCATAGATACCCAATATACTGTAGATATCATAGTGGATATCATAGGTATATTGGCAGATCTCTTAGCCGTAGGAATAGCGGTTTTGAGCCTGTATTGGAGTATAAGGGAGCAGAAAGCTTTTCAGCGACGGGAGGAACGCAGAAGAAGACTGGAGCAGAAAATGCTCTGGTATAATGAGGTTGTACTTAAGGATATTGTTACTCAGCTAAATACCTGTATAGAAAGTGCAAATCAAAGCATGATGAGCTTGGATGACCTGACACAGGATAGGGAGCAAACATTGAAAAAGAGTTCTGATTTTGTGCGCGAAGAATTTAGAGTGCTGTTGGAAAAGTTTTTTGAGATCAGATTATTTTCCAAGGATGTATATTTAGAAACAAGGGATTATGTACAGCAGATACAAGATATTTATTCCAATGCGATAAATGTTCTATCCGGGCGTAAATTCTATATTTTTCAAGAACGACATGAAGTACAAAAAATCAAATTTGAAATCATAAATGTATTATACAAATTGGGATGCGAACTGACAGCAGATAATGAGACCTGACAGGTCAGGGGGACAGAATTATACACTGCCCGGTGAGAGGAATGATATGAAAAAACAGCAAAACCGGTTGGTGAGCATCATCGTACCGGTCTATAATGTGGAAAAATATATTACAGAGACAATCGCTTGTGTGCAGGCGCAGAGTTACCCGGACTGGGAGCTGTTGCTAGTGGAAGACGGAAGCAGCGACCGGACGGTAGCTTGCATAGAGGAGCTTTTGGAGCGGCAGCGGGATGAGCGCATTCGCCTGATTCTACAGAAGCAAAATGGCGGCGCAGCGAGGGCGCGCAATCGCGGCTTGCAGGAGGCGGGCGGGCGTTATATTGCCTATTTGGATGCCGATGATCTGTGGGTGCCGGACAAGCTGGAACGGGAGTTGGCATTCATGGAAGAGAGGAAAGCTGCTTTCGTTTTCACAGGATATGAGTTTGCGGACGAACAGGGGCGGGGAACCGGCAGGGTCGTGCGGGTACCGGAGACCCTATCTTACAGGCAGGCGTTGCAAAATACTACGATTTTTACGTCCACTGTGCTGTTTGACACGGAGTTGATTGCCAAAGAAGCATTGGAGATGCCGCTCATCAAAAGTGAGGATACGGCGCTCTGGTGGAAAGTGCTGCGTTCGGGATATGTGGCATACGGATTGGATGAGAATCTGGTGAAATACCGGCGCGCGGGGAAATCCTTATCGTCTAACAAGCTGGAGGCGATTCGCCGTATCTGGCATCTGTACCGCAGGGCGGAGGGCTTAAGTGTCCTTGTCAGTGCGTGGAACTTTTGTTTCTGGGCGGTGCGTGCAGTCAGACGCAGGATATGACCGGGCGCCAATGTATGAAATAGCGATTTATGGAAAAAATATGGTTGATTATATCGAAATGATGCTCTAAAATAGGATTCATGAAAACAGGTGATAAAAGAGTACAAAGGATATGGGCGATAGGAATGGGAGTTTTCCTGCTTTTGGCAGGGTTACTGGTCTTTCTCTATTGGGCGGCCAGGAAGGAGATCTGGTTTTGTGACGAGATATATACCTATGAGTCTGCCAATGGATTTGAACAGACCTTCCCAGCAAAGCGAACGGATGTCTGGACAAATCGAGCGGAAGTCATAGCAGCTTTTGCCGCGGATTCGGACAAGCTGGCGCTGAAGGAGGTGTCGTCAAATCTGTATGGGGATCATGTACCTTTGTATTTTTGGATTTTTAGAATGTTATCCTTTTGGGGATTTCGGGGAAGCTGTTCCACATGGATCGGACTAGGCATCAATCTCTTTTTCTATCCGTTTTTATTGCTTTCGCTCTATTGTTTTTTCTTCAGATTAACAGGGAATATAGGGGGCGCGGGAGGTATTGTGGTTCTCGGCGGAATCGTGTGCCGGCTGTGTCTGGAGCAGGCGACCACCCTGCGCATGTACATGCTGTTGTTATGGGCGGAGGTTCTGTTGTTGATTGTATGTTTCCGACTGATCGATGAGGTGCGCAGCCGGAAGCTTCGACCGTCTACATGGGTATTCTTGTTTGGAATCAGTGTAATCGGTTTTTTGACACACTATGATTTTTGGATTTTTTATGCAGTGAGTGCAGGGGTATTCTGTTTATGGCTGCTAGGGCATGTCTTATGGTCGATGAAGTGTGCCCGGTGGCAGATGGGACAGAAGATGAGAGGGGATGTTTCGACGCTGTGGCACTGTGCGGCGGTATGGATTGTCAACAGCGCACTGGTTCTTGTGACTGTAAATGCGCTGTTTCCCTATTGGAAGGACAATTTAAGACAGGGAAACGGAGCACTGGCGAGGAAGGCTTTATCGGCTCCTTTTGGGGATGTTCTGTATCGACTTGGCTGGGGCTACCGTAGTCTGTCCGGAAGTATCTTTGGGGAAGCTGTTCCCCCGGTTATAGGGGTGGTGCTTCTTTTTGGGGTTCTCGTTGGCGGGATATTTTTTTTGTATAGGCAAAAGGAGAATGCGAAAGGGGCAGGACTCGTAATCATATGTCTAATCACACAACTGTATCAGTGGCTCATCTGTCTCGCCATGCCGAGTGTGGCGCAGGAGCGTTATCTCTGGGGAAGTCACACGATTGTCTGGTGTTGTGTGTTATGGTGTGCGCTTATGCTGTTGGAGCTGCTTTTTCCGGATAAAACACCGCTCAGGACGGTGACGGCAGTTTTTTTGGCTTGTGTGGTTCTTGTGGGAGAATGGCGTGTCATTGATGATGGCAGGGGGATTGCTTATTTGTACCAGCCGGAGAAGAATAAGCTTCTGTTGCAGGAGCATAGCGGGGAGCCATGGCTTGTGTATGGCGCGACGGATGGTGTGTATTGCTATTATGATTGGATTATCCCGGAACGAATCTGTTTCCTGACAGAGCATCAAACGCCGGAGGATGTTGTGGCTGTGCAGGAAGCGGGAGAGGCGGATGCTTTTGTATTGTATGTTCGTGAAGATTTGTATCCGCAGGCGGCAGACTTTTTGGAGCAGGCGATGGGGGAGCATATTTCGGTAGATTATTTGACGGCGAGCGGCAACCTGAAGGTGTATCTGGTGGAGCGATAGAAAGCAGGAGGCGTAACGGACGCATGAATGAGAATGAAAGAATAACAAGTAATATAGAATCCTTTAAACGGCTGATTAATCTAATCTTTTCGGCGGGCTGTATCGCGTTGGAGACGGCGATTTTCGGTTATAACTGGCTGAAGCATTTTCAACACAGTGTGGTACCTGCACTGCGGGATTTCTGGTTCAAGGGGCATTTGCTGGAGATTTCCATCTATGGAGTGATTCTCTTGTTTTTGTCTATTATGTATGGTGGCATGAGGCTGGGATATCTGAAAAATGTGGAGTTGATTTTTTCACAGGTGTTTGCCACCGCCATTGCAAATATCATCATTTACGGCGAACTGTCAGTTATGGCGTTTCAGTTGTTTGTGCCACAGATTTTCTTTCTGATGATGTTTGAGCAGACAGTGGTTATCATTATCTATATCAATATTGTCAATCGAATTTACCGCACGGTATTTCCGCCCCGGAAGCTGTTGTTGATTCATGGTGACCGACCTGCGCAGGATATTATGGCGAAGTTTGAGAGTAGACGGGACAAGTATGTGATTGTTAAAAGTGTGCACATCCGAGAGGGTGTGGAGAAGATTTGTGAACAAATCTCAAGAGAGTACGAGGCGGGCGAGTACAATGCCATTGTAATCGGCGATATCCGGGTGGAAAAGCGCAATCTGATTCTAAAATATTGTTATGGCCGCTCCATTCGTGTATATGTGATGCCCAAGATTCCTGATGTGATCATGATGGGCTCGGAGGAGCTCCACATTTTTGACACTCCTCTGATGTTGACTAGAGAGTACAAGCTCACCATAGAAGAGCGTTTTGTAAAACGCCTGATGGATATCATATGCTCTGCTATTCTGTTGGTGATTGCATCGCCGTTTATGCTCATTACCGCCATTGCCATCAAGCTTTATGATGGGGGACCGGTATTGTACAAGCAGATTCGGTGTACCCGCAATCAAAGGGAATTTTACATTATGAAATTCCGCAGTATGCGGGTGGATGCGGAAAAGGATGGGGTGGCAAGACTGGCGCAGAAGCATGATGACCGGATTACACCCATCGGCCGCTTTATTCGCAAATGCAGGATTGATGAACTGCCACAGTTGGTCAATATCTTAAAGGGTGATATGTCATTTATTGGTCCGAGACCGGAGCGACCGGAGATTATCGCACAGTATGTGGAGATTATGCCGGAATTTGTTTTCCGCATGAAGGTGAAAGCGGGACTGGCAGGGTTTGCGCAGGTGTACGGCAAATATAATACGTCGCCCTATGACAAGCTGAAGCTGGATTTGACCTATATTGAGAACTATTCTCTGTGGCTGGATTTGAAGCTGATGCTGCTGACTTTGAAGATACTTCTCTGGCCGGACAGCACGGAAGGTGTGGAGAGTGAGCAGATTACTGCCTTAAAGGCGGAAATTGAACAGTCGGATCAGGAAATTTAGATGGATAAAAGTTTGGGAGGCACCTATGTATCAGTTGACGTATGCAAAGGAACCCTTTGATCTAAAATTGTTTGTATATCATTGTGCGCGCAGATGGAAGCTTTTTTGTCTGGGAGCGCTGCTTGGATTGGCGCTTATAGGCGGCGGTTATTTTTTGATGAAGGTAGTGCTGGCGGAGCCGGCAGCCTATCAGGTGATTGATAAATATTATGTAGAGTACGGTACAGACCCACAGATTCAACTGAGTTATTCTTATTTTGCGGGTTATACATGGAGCGACTGGGTGCAGAGTGATGAGTGGGTGAAACCGGTATTGGAGCAGCTTTCCTTCCCCATGACGAAGGAAGAACTGGTAAATTGCGTTTCCGCCGAGCTTCGGTCGGATGTGCGCATTCCATATCTTGTTATAACCCATCCGGATGCACAAAAGGCGTTGGAGATTGCGGAGGTTTACCGGGAGTCCATGTTTGCATTTGGCAAAAGTCAGAAGGAGCTGGTAGAGATTCGTTTGTTGGATACGGAGGGACCGGCACCTGTGGCGCGGGATATCCGCTGTGTGCGTGCCTGTGTGCTGGGGCTTGTGGTTGGCGCGTTTGTGGCGTGGTTTTTGGTGGGATTTTTTTATCTGTTGGATGAGAAAATCTATTTGCCGGAGACTTGCACTTATCGGTACGGGATTCCCACCGCGGGCTATCTGAATCGTGAGGGTGGAGTGTCCGTAGATTTGGCGGACAATCTGAAGTTTTTGTTGGACGGTAAAGAGAAGCTTGGTGTTACAGCGGTGGATGGCGGTATGGATTTGCAAAAGACTGTGGAGCAGCTTTCCGGTGCCGGTATGGTGCGGGAATCCTTATGTGTGGCGGACGCACTGCATGCCCACAAGCTGGGAGCACTGCGGGAAACGGACGGTAATCTGCTGTTCGTACGCGCCGGAGCGGATGGCGGCAAAGCGGTGGAAGCCACGCTGCACAGACTGGCACTGCAAGAGGTGACCGTTACAGCCATTGTGCTGACAGATGTGGATGAGCGCCTGCTCTCCTTTTATCGTTGGAAGTAGTAGAAATTGCTCTCCCGGTTAGCGGCGGGCAGAAAGGGTAAGGTGACAGGGATGACCTTACAGCTATTAGTGGCGGCAATGAACAAAGAGCCTTTGCAGCTTGCGGAGGAAATGAAGATTGACAGTGATGCCATTATTGTCAGTCAAGGAGAGGATTATCGATACGAGGAATTGCATTATAAGGGTCACACCATTCGTTATTTTTCTATGGCGGAGCGGGGAGTGGGTTTGAGTCGCAATCACAGCCTTTTTCGTGCAAGTGCAACGATTAGTGTGTTTGCAGATCAGGATATTGTATATGACGAGGGCTATGCTGCCAAGATTCTGGAGGCTTTTGCCGGGCACCCTGAGGCAGATGTATTGCTGTTTAATGTACAGGCTGCGCCGGGGAGAGAGACTTATCACACGGAGCGCTTCGGCAGGGTACACTGGTACAACTGTGGGCGTTATCCCACTTACAGCTTTGCAGTGAGAACAGACAAAATTCACGAGCATAATATCACCTTTTCCCTGCTCTTCGGCGGTGGGGCAAAGCACAGTAATGGTGAGGATAGTCTGTTTCTGCATGATTGTCTGAAGGCAGGGCTTAAGGTATATCGGGTGCCCATCCGTATCGGACAGGAACAGCCGGGGGAATCTACATGGTTTAAAGGCTACAACGAGAAATTTTTTTATGACAGGGGAGTATTGTACAGGCATCTCTATGGACGGATGGCACGGATATGGGCACTTCGCTTTGTGCTTGCCAAGAGAAAGGTGATGTGCAAGGAGATTCCCTGGCGGGAAGCATACCGCATTATGGTGAGAGGAATCAAGGCTGTATGAGACAGAAGATAGAGGAAAATATATCGGATAAGCCATTTTTTAGTATTATTGTAGTGGCACTCAATCCGGGCGGCAAAATAATAGAAACCTTTGAAAGCATCCGCGCACAAAGCTTCACGGACTATCAGGTGATAGTGAAAGACGGGGGATCCGTGGATGGCTCTATGGAAGAACTGAAGCACTTTTTGGAGCAGTGGCAGGAGGGCAGCGGACGTGTGCAGGTTGTCACACAGCAGGATAGCAGTATTTACGATGGGATGAATCAGGCTGTAGGCTATGCCACAGGAGAATATCTGTATTTTCTGAATTGTGGGGATTTGTTTGCGCATGAGGAGGTATTGGCTCAGGTGGCGGACAAGATACGAGAGGATCGCCGTGCGGGGAGGGAAGCGCAGCTTTATTACGGCGATATTCTGGATGTGTTGAGAGAGCAGGTGGTGTCGTCCAATCCGCATATTGATGCGTTTGCCTGTTACAGACATCTGCCTTGTCATCAGGCGTGTCTATATGCTGCATCACTGTTTGCGGAGAGAGGTTACGATCCAAGCTATCGGGTGCGGGCGGACTATGAACATTTTTTGTGGTGCTTTTTTGAAAAAAAGGTGCAGCCAAGGTACATTCCGGTGACTTTGGCGGCATATGAAGGCGGCGGTTTTTCGGAGACAAAAGAGAATATCCGGCGCTCTGCACAGGAGCATAAGGAGATTACGGCGCGTTATATGAGTGTGGGGCAACGTCTGCGGTATCGGGGGATTTTGCTTATCACGCTGGCACCGCTGCGCAAAAAAATGGCGGAAAGTCCGCGTTTTGCCGGAATCTATCAAAATCTGAAGAGACTGTTGTATGTTAAAAGGGTGGGTAAGGAATGATTTTATATCTTGGGGTGACACTGCTTTCATTGGTGCTGGCATATTTTTGTAACAGTACAGAGCATGTACAACTGCATACGATAGAGTACGCCACAAGTAAGGGCAGACACCATTTTGACCGCAGGCAGGCGATGAATCTATGGGTCTGTATGGGGATTTATGTGGTCTTATCCGCAGTGGCGGTCTGTAGGATTGCCAATAGTAACGACTATTGGGAATATGTGGAGATGTTTAGCCTGATCGCCCAGAAAAGACATGTTTCCTCGGAATTTGGATTCAATTATTTTGTGCGCTTTATGCAGCTTTTGTTCGGGAGAGAGAAATATCTGCCTATTTTCGGAGCCATTTCGCTGCTGACTGTTTTTTTCTTCTTAAAGGCGATTTATGATCAGGGTGAGTGGTTTCTGGGAAGTCTGTTTTTGTTTCTGATGAATGGATTATATTTTTCCAGTTTTAATTCCATTCGTTATTATTTGGTGCTTGCAGTGGTGGCATACAGCACCAAATTCGTGATACGCGGGCAATACGGCAGGTTTATCCTGTGTATTGTGTTGGCAGCAACCTTCCACAAATCGGTGTTGATTGTAATTCCTGTATATTTATTGGCAAAATGGGTAGCCGAAAATCACCTAAAATGGTATCATTATGTAATAGGCATGGCGCTTATTTTAAGCTTGGTATTCTGTAGGGAACTGTATCGCAGAGTGATTTTTTATTTTTATGAGTTCTATGAGGACTCTGCTTTTGATGCGGTGCGCTATTCTTACACAAATATCGGGAAATGTCTGGGGACCTGTGTGCTGTGCGCGATCTGTTATCGAGCGGGACTCCGGGACAATGCGAGGAACCGGTTTTATGCAGGGCTGAATGTGATGGGGCTGGTGACTTATACCTTCGGGGCATTCATTCCGGAGGTGTCCAGGATTGGTTATTATTTTACAATCGGACAGATTTTTCTGATTCCCAATCTGTTGGTGCATATGGAGAAAGGGTGGCTGAAAAGAGTTTTGATAGCAGGCACAGCATTGGCATTCGCTGCGCATTTTGCACTGTTTTTGCGAAACGCTTATTCTGTGGACATTCGCCTGCTGCCATATCTGAATTGGATATTTAATTAATGGATTAGGCGTCTGCGAAACCCACTTAGAATGTTATTATAATTGTGCAAGATGTACATTTCCATACGCAGAACCTAGCGAGCCGTCGGCACTTAGGTGGCGTACCATGGCACTGTAAGTGCCAGGCGCCTTATGTGCCGTTACGGGGAGGTTGGAGCGAAAGCGTGTCTGTTATGGAACTGTACGAGTGCACAATTTCATGAACAATCATAGGAGTTTCGCACACGCTTAAATGATTAGGCTGTTGAAAGGAAGAAGAATGAACGTACTTTGGCTATGCAATTTTATGCTTCCGATGGTGGCAGAGCGGCTGGGACTGGAGGCTACCAACAAAGAGGGGTGGATCAGCGGTCTGGCATCCGTCCTGTTGGAGAGACAAAAAGGAAATGCAATCCGTCTTGCCGTCGCATTTCCGGTGGAGCAGGAGCGGGATGGTTACAGAGAGGAGCTGAAGCTGGGCGAGCAGGGCACAGTGGAGTGCTTTGGCTTCTATGAGGATACCGCGCATCCGGAGCGATATGACGTGGGATTGGAGGCGCGGCTTCAAAAGATTCTGGAGGCGGCAAAACCGGATGTGATACACTGCTTTGGCACGGAATACCCACATACGCTTGCCCTTTGCAGAGCATATTCCCGAAAGGAGCGGATTCTCATCGGTATTCAGGGCTTGTGCGCGGTCTATGCGGATGCCTATTTTGCAAATTTGCCGGATAGAGTGATTCGCAGCGCGACCCTGCGGGATTCTCTGCGCAAGGATACATTACAGATGCAGCAGGAAAAATTTGTGCAGCGTGGCAGGATGGAGATAGAAGCCGTCAGACTGGCAGGTAATGTGACCGGACGGACGCACTGGGACAGGCATTATACCCAGGAATGGAATCCGCAGGCGGAGTATTATGAAATGAATGAGACATTGCGGAAGGACTTTTACGATGAGGCGTGGAAGGAGGAGAACTGTGTTCCTCACTCTATTTTTTTGAGCCAGGGGGATTATCCCATCAAGGGCTTGCATTACATGCTATTAGCATTGCCTGATATTTTAAAGCGTTATCCCGATACAAAAGTGTATGTGGCGGGGAACAGTGTGGTAAAGACGGGCACCTTGAAGGATAGGATAAAGGTTTCCGCGTATGGAAAATATTTGCAGGAGCTGCTGCAGCGATATGCTCTTTGGGATAAAGTATGCTTTCTGGGTAAATTGAAATCCGATGAGATGAAGAAGCAGTATCTGCGCAGTCATTTGTTTGTGTGTTGTTCCACCATTGAGAACTCGCCCAATTCACTGGGAGAGGCGATGTTATTGGGAATGCCCTGCGTCAGCGCGCTGGTGGGAGGAATCTCCACCATTTTTCAGGATGGTGAGGATGGAATCGGCTACGAAGGGTATGATGCCGGACGACCGGGGGAGGCTGATTCAGCAGAGATTGCCCAAAGACTCTCCGAGGCAGTGCTCAAGATGTGGGACGATGAATTGGCGCGCAAACAATATTGTGAGCATGCGCGCGGGCATGCGAAAAGGACCCATGACAGAGAAGCCAATTATCGGAAATTGTTGGAAATTTATACAAGCATTGCGGAGAAGTGAGCATGAAGTTTTTATTTGTTTCAAATTATATCAATCATCATCAGATTCCTTTTTGCAATGCCATGTATGACTTGTTGGGGGAAGAGTTCGCTTTTCTACAGACGGAGCCTATGGAGGAGGAGCGGATTCGCATGGGCTGGCAGCAGAATGTGGAGCTTCCGTATCTGTTGAAGTATTACGAAGAGCCGGAGCGTGGCAAGCAGCTCATTGCCGGGAGTCAGGTGGTATTGTTTGGCGGCGTGGAGGATGAACGCTATATTGCGGAGCGGCTTAGGCGGGGCGCCCCGGTGGTGCGCTACAGCGAGCGACTATATCGGGAGGGACAGTGGAAAGCAATCTCCCCCAGGGGTCTTCGCAGAAAATACCTGGATCATACCAGATATCGCAGGCGGAATGTGTATATGCTGTGTTCGGGAGCCTATGTGCCGTCAGATTTTCATATCGTTGGGGCGTATCCGGATAAGCTCCTGCGATGGGGATATTTTCCGGAGACAAGAAGCTTTGAGGTAGAGCGCTTATTTGCGGATAAGAAGCCGGGGAAGATTCTCTGGGCGGCAAGATTTTTGCGATTAAAGCATCCGGAGCTGGCAATCGAGGCGGCAAAATGGCTGCGGGATAGAGAATATGATTTTCATATGGACATCATTGGCGGTGGAGAGCTGGAGCCGGATGTGAGGGCGTGGATTCAGCAGTATCAATTAGAGGAGCATGTGACATTGCGGGGCTTTCTTACGCCGTCCAAGGTGCGGGAGGCAATGGAGGAGGCGGATATTTTTCTTGCCACCAGTGATCGCAATGAGGGCTGGGGCGCTGTACTGAATGAGGCGATGAACAGTGGTTGTGCAGTGGTAGCAGACCACATGATGGGCGGAGTCCCCTTTTTGATACGTCATGAAGAAAATGGTCTGATTTATCGGGATGGCGATGTGGAGATGTTCTGCCGGCAGGTGGAAAAGCTGGTGCAGAATCGTGGATTGTGCAGAAAGCTTGGGGAGAACGCATATCGAACCATTACAGAGCAGTGGAATGCCCAGATGGCGGCAAAACGTTTGATTGCGCTGTGTGTTCGATTGCAGTTTATACAAGTGGAAGAACTGCGGAATGCAACACAATGGAATGCAGAGCAGTTTGACGGAAAGGATGATTTCCCTAGTCAGGGACCATGTTCCCATGCTCCGGTGATTTCGGAACGACATATGTTGGAGTGGCTTATGAGAGGGAAATTTTCGTGCTGAAAGGAGAAGTTTATGGAAGGTGCATTGTTGACAATTATCGTACCGGTTTATAACACGGTGGAGTATCTGGAGCGTTGTGTGCATTCTATCACAGCCCAGACGTATAAGAATTTGGAGATTTTGTTGATAGATGATGGCTCTACAGACGGTTCGGGGGAGCTATGCGACAAATTGGCAAAGGAAGATGAACGGATTCGTGTTTTTCATAAGGAAAACGGTGGAGTATCCAGTGCGAGAAATGTGGGCTTGAAGGAAGCCAAAGGTGAATACTACGGGTTTGTAGATAGCGATGATTACATTGAACCGGAAATGTACGAACGGTTATACGCAATCATAAAGAAGCTTGGTATCATGATGGCGCAGGTTGGGCGTGATGAGATTGACGAGGAGGGCAATCCGCTGCCCGATGTATGTGAGCTGGTGGAATATGAGCTTGGGATTACGAGGAAGGAGCTTTTTCGAGATCTTTTGATGCACAAAGGAGATGCTTCCTTCTGCACCAAGCTGACAGCAAGGAGTATGTTTGATGATCTGGAGTTTCCTGATGGAAAGCTGAACGAAGATTTTAGAGTGCTGACTGAGATGTTGGTAGATATTACCTTCAAGGGAGTTGCGGTTATCCCCTATTTAGGTTATCATGTGTTCTACCGCGCCAACAGCAATTCCCGCAGGTCGGATAAAAATGATTTTTCACAGGTGTATGGGGACAGTGTGGATCATGCGGATGTGGCACTGGATGCGACAGAGGATTGTTGTTGGGATCTGATTGACGTGGCATTCAGATTTTGCGTTTGTCAGAGATTACAGTATTTGCTGCATATTCCCATTCCACAGATGAACAAACAGAAAGAGCAGTACTGTGCCATTGTGAAGTGGATGAGACAGAACTGGTGGAGAAGTATGAGGAATACTTATCTGACGAAAAAGGAAAAGCTTTATCATACACTGTTTGCCATTGCGCCAAAAGGAATCCGGCAGATACATGCGTTCATTCGGAGAAAGTAATAGTGGGAAAATTGACAACCGCGGGACCATCTCGCGGTTGTATCCGCATTGCAACAAAGAATATTTTCAAATTTAGATGATTTACATAGCCTTAAAATCAAGGCGAACTTTATCGGCTATTCTTGCGATATATTCGCTATTCGTCGGTCTGCTTTTTCCGGATGCTGCAGAATATCCGAACATTGCCTCAAAAGTTTCACAATTTCCTCTTGCCCAGGATACCTCTATTGCATTACGAATGGCGCGCTCCACCTTCTGGTCGGTGGTCTTAAATCTTTTGGCAATGGCGGGATACAAAAGCTTTGTCACGCTACTCACTACCTCCATGTCCTTTCCAGACAGCAAAATGGCATCACGCAGGTAGTGATATCCCTTCAAATGTGCCGGAACGCCTATATCCAGCATAATGTTAGTAATATATCTTTCTAATTCACAATCCTTTACAGTTGTTATCTCCAAGTTGAGCTCCCCTTTCATCCGTCGAATATTATATCTATGATTCTTCCTTGATGCATATGCGGTATAAATTGTACCATATGTATTGAAAATTGCAACAATAATTTTGACATAAAATAAAAAAAATTCGTCGCGCAAATCGACAAATTCAAAGAATCTGGGTAAGCATGTCCTTGCTATGTGGAATAAATAATGCTATATTATAAAAGATAAAATAGGTTTATAATGGAAATTTTTGATATGAGTAGTAAATTAGGACGGAAAAAAGAGCAGACAGAATCAATATTTACCACAGGTTATCGCTTTTTTGCACAGCTTGTGGATTATATTATTTGTATCTATTTATTATTGATTATTGTGGCAATGCCTTTTTATTATCAGCGTGAACAGGGATATAAGACGATTGGAACCAGTAAGTACCTTTTCTTTCGGTGGACCATAGAGCATACAGGACAGCTATTGCTTCCGGTGTTAGTGTGCCTGGCTTTTTGTGGAGTTGTACGCATCCGGAAAGAAAAAGAGAGAAGTATGGCGGTATGTCTTAAGACATGGGTAGCATCTTTTACGATTACGGATATGTTTGCATTGCTTTATGGGTGCAGTGTGCTGATATCTTACGCGGCATCGAACTATAAGGACACTGCGTTGTGGGGGGCAAACGGTTGGTACATGGGTTTGATTCCCCAGTTAGTATCGGTGCTTGCGTATTTTTGCATCTCCAGGTTATGGGAGAGGCGGGATTGGATATTCCTGTTGCTTCTGCCGGTATCGGCAGTGGTGTTTGGCTTGGGGATTCTGAACCGCTTTGGCTGTTATCCCATTGATATGCAGTTGGAGCGGGCGGATTTCATATCCACCATAGGAAATATTAATTGGTATTGTGGATATCTTGTCTCTGTGTTTTTTGCAGGTGTGTATCTGCTGTGGCAAAAGACAGAGACTTCGTTGGAGGTATTGGGGCAGCCAAGGACTGTACAAATGCAGATTAAATGCAAAAGGGTGCTTCTGATTCTCTATGTGGCAGTGGGATTTGCTGCACTGGTGACACAGGGGAGCATGAGTGGTTTTCTGGCACTTGGTGCAGTGCTGTTGGCTCTTTTTTGCATGTCAGCAGACAGCGGAAGAAGAATGTGGGTGTTCTGGCAGTTGGTTTTGATTCTGGCAGTTGTATGTATGGCTCTTTGGGGAATACGAACAAGGTTTCCGGCTCAGATGACCTTTTCTGATGCAGTGACAGATTTGTTTACGGATAGTATGCTGCCCGTGGGATTGGCGATGCTTGCCATATTCTTTCTGCTGCTTGTGGGATGGATGAATCGGCGGGGCAGGTATTCTGTGAAGCTGTTTCGAGGCTTGACTGGAATTGTGTTCTGTGCCACTGCTTTTCTGTTTGTAGCGGTTGTGGGTATGATAGCATGGAACACGAAGTATCCGGGCAGTCTGGGCAGTCTCTCACAAAATGAGTTTTTCACGTTCTCGCCCACATGGGGAAGCAATCGCGGCGCCACCTGGCAGGCGGGGCTCATGTGTCTGAAGGAAGAAAACATGCTACAGCGCCTGATTGGTGTGGGACCTGATAGTATGGAGGCATTCATCAACGATGCCGGAAGTGAGCAACTGCATACGATGATTACAGAACGATTTATGAATCTGCGTCTGACTAATGCCCACTGTGAATGGCTCAGTATCTGGATTAATATGGGATTGTTGGGCTGTGTCAGCTATGGGGGAATGATGATTAGCGCAATCATCTGTTTTCTGAGGGATAAAAAAGGGAATACTGTGATAGCAGGTGCCTGTGGGCTTTGTGTATTGGCATATACGGTGAACAACATTGTCAGCTTTCAGCAATCTATGAGTTTGGCAACCATCTTTGTGGTGTTGGGAATGGGAAGAGCATATCAGGCAGCCCGGAGAAAGAAAGGCTAAAGTATGAAGATAAATCAAGTGATAAGAGATAATAAACTGTTAAAAATACCAATTAACCGCATCATTGCACTGGTGCTGATGGACACCATGGCAATCGTGGTAGCTTCTTTTTTGGCGATTTATATCCGTTTTGAATTTAGTTTTGCAGCAATTCCCGATGAATATCTGCAAAAGTTTATTACCATACTGCCCTATAACATTGCGATTACCTTGTTCTTTTTTGTGGTATGGAAGTTGTACAAAAGTGTCTGGAGATATGCCAGTGACACGGAGCTTTTGAATATTATTTTTGCCACCACCTGTGCGGCTATAGCACAGATGATATTTACTTATATAATCAATCAGGTTATGCCCAGAAGCTACTATGTGATTTATTGGTTTCTTCTCTTCGGCGCATGTTGTCTGATTCGATTCAGCTATCGCATCCTGCGCATTGTGAATGCCAGGCGGATGGAGCACCGTTTTAAGGGTGAGCGTAATAATGTCATGATCATCGGTGCAGGAGCAGCAGCCAACACCATCATGAAGGAAATTGAGAGCAGTCAATATGTCAATCTGAATGTAAAATGTATCATTGACGATCAGCCGGGCTGCCATGGGAAGTTCATGCGTGGCGTGCCGATTGTGGGAGGAAGGGATAAGATTCAGGACGCCGTGGGAGAATACTGTATAGATGAGATTATATTCGCGATTCCCTCTGCCAATAATCGTATCAAAAAGGAAATACTGGATATCTGTAAGGAGACCGACTGTAAGCTGCGCACCTTGCCTGGCGTGTATCAGTTGATTAATGGAGACGTGTCGGTATCCAATTTAAAGGAAGTGGATATTGAGGATCTCCTTGGAAGGGAACCGGTGGAAATTAACACAGAGGAAGTGCTGCAGAATCTACAGGGAAAAGTGGTGATGGTAACCGGCGGAGGCGGCTCCATCGGAAGCGAGCTTTGCCGTCAGATTGCGGCGCATAGACCGAAGCAGTTGATTATTGTGGATATTTATGAAAACAGCACTTATGAAATACAACAGGAGCTGCTCCACAAATATCCCAGCTTAAATCTGATTGTCCTGATTGCATCTGTGCGGAATACCTTGCGGATGAATAAAATTTTTGAGACCTACAGACCCAATATTGTGTATCATGCGGCTGCCCATAAGCATGTACCGTTGATGGAGACCAGTCCCAATGAGGCAATAAAAAATAATGTTTTCGGTACTTACAAGACTGCGCAGGCAGCAGATCGCTACGGCGCGGAGAAATTTGTTCTGATTTCTACAGATAAAGCAGTGAACCCCACCAATATCATGGGTGCATCCAAGCGCATCTGCGAGATGGTGATTCAGATGATGAATCAGCGCTCCAAGACCAATTTTGTGGCAGTGCGTTTTGGCAACGTGTTGGGAAGTAACGGTAGTGTGATTCCGCTTTTCAAAAAGCAGATTGCAGAAGGGGGACCGGTGACAGTCACCCATCCTGACATCATCCGCTATTTTATGACGATACCGGAGGCGGTTTCACTGGTGTTGCAGGCTGGAGCTTTTGCAAAGGGCGGTGAGATTTTTGTATTGGACATGGGAGAGCCGGTGAAGATATTGGATCTGGCGAAAAACCTGATCAGACTGTCCGGCTATCGCGTCAACGAAGACATCATGATTGAATTCATAGGTCTTCGTCCGGGAGAGAAGATGTACGAGGAGCTGTTGATGGATGAGGAGGGCTTGAAGGAGACTGCTAACCGCCTGATTCACATAGGCAAACCTATTGAGTATGATGTGGATATCTTTGAGGAACAGCTAGAGCGTCTCGGCGAGATTGCCAAGGACGAGGAATCGGATATTCGGGAAATGGTGAAGGAGATTGTGCCTACCTACCATTACGATTGTTAGATACAGAACCGGGGAAAGGAGCGGATGAGCTTATGTATTTTAAGATAAAAAAAATCATAGACCGGTTGGTGGCACTGGTGGGACTGATTTTATTGTCACCTCTTTTCCTGATTTTGATTGTGGCAATCAAGGTGGATTCCAAGGGACCGGTGCTGTTTCGTCAGAAACGGGTGGGTATACACAAAAGTTACTTTTATATTTTGAAATTCCGCACCATGCGCATCGATACGCCCAAGGATATGCCTACGCACCTGTTGAAGGATCCGGAGCAATATATTACCAAGGTGGGAAAATTCCTGCGCAAAACCAGTCTGGATGAACTTCCTCAGATCATCAATATTTTAAAAGGGGATATGGCTGTGGTAGGTCCCAGACCTGCATTGTGGAATCAATATGATCTGATTGAAGAGCGGGATAAGTACGGTGCCAATGATATTCTTCCGGGATTGACCGGTTGGGCGCAGATTAACGGCAGGGATGAGTTGGAGATTCAGGTGAAGGCTGCGTTGGACGGTGAGTATGTGAAACGGATGAGCTTTGGAATGGATGTCCGCTGCATTTTGGGCACGGTAATTTCTGTGGCGAGACAGGATGGCGTGGTGGAAGGCGGAACCGGAGCCATGAAGCAAACGGAGGAAAAAGATTCATGAAGAAAATCCTGATTACGGGAGCCGGTGGCTACATCGGGACGAATATGATACGGTTCCTGCAAGAGTTCAACAGACAGACAGGTGCGTCCGCTGCCCCGGATGCGTGTTATCTGGTGGACACGTTATCGCTTCGAGGAAATGGATGGGAAAGCTTTGATTTTGCGGGATATGATTCAGTGCTGCATCTGGCGGGGAAGGCACATGCAGATATCGGCGGGCTCTCAAAGGCGGAGCAGCAGGCATATTATGAAATAAATTGTAATCTGGCGGTGCGTACTGCAGCTAAGGCAAAAGCGGCAGGCGTGCCACAATTCATTTATATGAGCAGTGTGATTGTCTATGGTGACAGTGCCGGAGTGGGGAAAAACAAGCATATCACGGCAGATACGCAGCCTTCTCCTGCCAACTTTTACGGAGACAGCAAGTGGCAGGCGGAGAGGAAGCTGTGTGAACTGGAGCAGGAGTCTCAGGGCGATTTCAGGGTGGCAATTGTGCGCTCGCCCATGGTATATGGGGCGGGCAGTAAGGGCAATTTTCCCATGTTAGTAAAGCTTGCTGCTAAAACTCCTGTTTTTCCGGATATTCACAATGAAAGAAGTATGATATATATTGAGAATCTGACAGAGTTTTTGCGGCTGTTGATTGAGAGTGGGCAGGGGGGTGTGTTTCTTCCGCAGAATGAAGCGTATGTCACCACTGCCCGGATGGTTCAGGCAATCGGCGGCGCTCTGGGCAGACAGATTCGTCTGACAAAGCTGCTGAAGCTGCCTGTGAGGATTGCTTCTGCAATGCCGGGAAAACTGGGGAATATGGCGAACAAGGCATTTGGCTCATTGACCGTTGAACAGGGCTTGACAGGGGAGCTCACAGGTTATCAGATATGTGATTTGGAGGAAAGCATCCGCAGAAGTGTGGAGCATGGGAAAAATGAAGGTTAGCATTATTACGATAGCATTTAACAGTGAAGAGTATATTGGCAAAACCATTGAATCCGTTCTGGCACAAACGTATACAGATGTGGAGTATTGGATTATCGATGGTGCCAGCCGGGATGCCACCGTGGAGGTGGCGGAGAGCTACCGTCAGGCACTGGAGGAGAGAGGAATGACCTATCACATTGTCAGTGAGCCGGACAAGGGCATATATGATGCTATGAATAAAGGCATCCGGTTGGCGGGCGGAGATGTCATCGGGATTCTGAACAGTGGCGACTGGTATGAGCCGGATACGGTGGAAACGGTGGTGCAGACCTTTAAGAGGGAGCAGTGTGAGCTGATGTTTGCCGATATACGTTTGCTTAAGACGGATGGAAGCAGCTTTGTAAAAAAAGCAAGGCTGCGCTCCTTTCAGACCTCCAGAGACTGGAATCACCCCACTACCTTTGTGAGGGCAGATATTTATAAAGAAAATCCCTTCAGGGATTTGGGGATTCATGATGACTACGGATTCTTTTTGCAGATGCGCAGACAGAACAGACGCATCGTTACAGTGGATAAAGTGTTGGCCGATTTCACCATGGGAGGAGCCAGCAATCACAAGAGCTTCAAAGCGGCGAAGAAGCGTATCCGGGATCGATACCTTTATTGTTATCGTATCAATGGGTATAGTAGATGGTATCTGGCAGAGTGTGTATTTATCGAGGCTGCTAAGATGATATTGGGCTAGCATTTTATCATTTTCAAGGAGATCACAGAATGAGAATTCTACAGATCAATAGTCATTTTAATCAGGGTGGAGCGGCGCGTATTGTCGCCTATGTGCATCGTCAGCTATTGCAGGACGGAGTGGAATCCTATGTGGCTTATGGCAGGGGAGAGATTGCACAGGAGTCGGGTGTGTATCGGTTTGACCATCCTTGGGAAATCTATGCTTCCGCATTGCTTAGCAGGCTGACCGGCTTGAATGGCTGGTTCAACCGATTGGGAACCAGGCGGTTAATACGGTACATGCGTGAGATTCAGCCGGATATCGTACATCTGCATGCAATACACGGCTACTATCTGAACTGGCCCATGCTTTTCTCCTATTTGAACAAACAGAAGATACCTATAGTATGGACCTTCCATGACTGTCATGCCTTTGTAGGCAACTGTGGGTATTACTACCAGTGCAGAAGATGGCAGGAGGGGTGCGGAAGGTGCCCGGACATTCATGGTTATCCCAAGAGTCAGTTTTTTGATTTTACCAGGTGGATGTGGAAGCGCAAACGTGAGATGTTCACCGTCGGCGGCGAGAAGGTGATTGTCACTCCTTCTGACTGGCTCACCGCGGAGGCACAGCAGTCTTTCTTTGGAAAATACACCTGCCTGACCATTCACAATGGCATAGACAGTCATACTAGCTTTTATCCCAGAGACCCCAAGGGGTGCCGCCAAAAATACGGCTACCGGGAGTCAGAGCCTATGGTGCTTGGAATCGCAGTGGGTTATAGTGATCCCAGAAAAGGGGCGAAATATATGATTGAACTTGCCAGGGAGCTGGAGGGCGAGGCAAAGGTCATTTTGATTGGCTGGGATGCCGTGAATGATAAGCTGTTGCAGGGAGTGCGTAATGTGATTCCGCTGCCTGCAATGCGGGATGCGGACGTGTTGGCAGAATATTATAGCATGGCGGATGTGTTTGTGATGACGTCTCTGGCAGAGAATTATGCCACGGTGAATCTGGAAGCGATGGCTTGCGGTACGCCGGTGGTTGGCTTTGACTGCGGCGGTACGCCGGAGCAGCTTACGGAGGGCAGGGGAGTCTGCGTGCCCACAGGGGATCAAAAACGGCTGAATGAGGCTGTGCGTGCAGTGCTTAGAGGTGAGCTGCCGCTGTTGGACGGTGTCCGATTGGCTGAACGCGTGCGCGAGGAAAACTCGCCAAAAGGCATGGCGGAAGCCTATCGGAATATATATGCACAGCTTAGTACGGAACATACAGAGCACCTATAAGGGTTTCTGTTTCTGCTACTTTTCTGTAATCGGTTCCGTGACAGGTGATGCTTTCGGCGCCCACGTCACCGATTCGGACAATGACTGCCGGATGGAAGTCAGTATCCTCGTATACAGAGGTGACGTTGGTTACATTCACATGCTCCATGCGCAAGAGCGTGGGAAGCATGGCTGTGAAGGGATATTCGTAATCATTTTCTCCGGATAAAAAGCCCACGGTTTCTATGTTTTGCTCTGAGATATAGTCCGCCCATGCCAGGTAGCTTTCAGTCAGATCTGGATGAAATAAAAAGTATCCCTGATATCTTGGAGCCATCCTGCTATCGGCAACAGTGCACCAGGTGGTGGACAGCAATGCTGCGAAGGTATTCAGGCAGATCAGATAAATCAGAATGCGCCCGGTAAGCCAAACTGCCTTGGAGGGAAAGCAATGGTGCAGTGTCAGAGCGATGGCAGGACATACAATCCCGATGAACCCAATCATGTAGCGGGTGATAAAGGGCTCCCAACGCAAAATGGCGCAGAAAAGCAACAGCGTTGTCATGGCGAGCCACCAGTAGATTCTGATGGGATATTCCATACGGTCTCTTATTTTTCTATAGAAAATCAATACCAGGATGATACATAATAGCACTAACCAGAACACGAGAGGATTGATTGCCATGTCACAGTTAAGCTGTCTGGTGTTCGGAACAAAAAATGCTGTTCCATCCTCGGCGATGGCAGGAGCATTTAAGTCAACGTTTAACAGAATTGAAAGCTTCCTCACAGCCCGGTACAGGAAGCTTGATGAACCGGGAAGTAGTCTGGTCGGCAGGTTGTAGGTATAATCCTTCAGGAAATTTATCACCATATACCTGGGATTCAAAGTACCGATAAGCTGTCTGGCGCCGGCTTCGCTGGCAGACAGCGCATGAAAGGTATTGCGATTGCGCGCAAATTCCGGAAGCAACAGAACGAGCATCGGAAAAGCCGCAAAGGGCAGCAGGCGAAGGATGACGAAAAACTGATCCCGCCTAAGGCAGCAAATGAGTAAAAGCCCCAGCACGAAAATCGCCATAATAATACACACATTGGGTTTTGTCAAATAGCCCAATGCTATCTGAAGACTTAATAGAATGACCTTTTCGATGGTAAGCTTATCAAAGCAAAGCTTGTGCTCCGCCTCATAAAAATCCAATAGCAGAAGCACAAATGTCAGTGCCCAGAACGCAGCGAAATGGTCATTTTGCGTGGTTACGCTCTCCATAAAGACAATAGGAGAGGTGTAGAACAGTACTGCGGCGAACAGGCACCAGGCTCGTTGCAGCTTCAGCTTGGCGGCTATGTGATATACAAGGATGCCATTTGCCAGAAAGGATGCACATTGGAGCAGATTCAGAAACACGTCTTTTTTACCGCTGAGCAAAAAAAGATGAAGCAGTACAAATTCATCCAGTACCGGTGAGGAATTTTGTCTGGTGATGTGGGTGGCATAGTGGGCTATGGAGCGATTTTGTGCCCAATGGAACACCCGCGAAAGGTGGTAGGTCATGGAGTCCCAGTTAGAAGGAACCGTCTCTGCTGCCAGAATGAGCATGCTAACTGCAAATAACACAAACACCATACAACTCACAAAGTCCCAACGGCGTATTTTCTGAAAAGGGTGTGTCAAGAGACTGCTCGAAAGTGTTCGCCTTTCGGGAATTACTGTCAAGGCTGCCAGGAGCAGTATACAGCATATTCCATAGGCAAAAATCAGGTTTTGTCTTGTCAAAAAACAATGGATGGAAAGCAACTCATTGGTTACAAATACGAACAGTGTCCAGGCGGTAGCTCCATAGATTCCCGCGTGCACCCGGTCCTGTGTTATTCGAAAATTCAGATAGAAGAGGCAAAGAGAGAGAACGATTAATATCATTTGTATGGCTCCTTCGTTGTGCTTAGTTTCTAACATTTAATTTTATACTACCTTATTTTAAGATATAAAACAAGTATTGCCACAGGGTGGGGAAGAAAAGGAGGTTTGCCTTTATGTACTTTTTTGATATAATAGTTTCATTACAAAAGTTTGTGAAAGAGTTTGAACGGAGCGTTGTGGAATGAACACAGACATGTTGAAGATATCCGTATGTATGGCTACCTATAATGGTGAGAAATATATAAAAGAGCAGCTTCATTGTATTCTGGAGCAGACCCTGCAGCCGGATGAGGTGATAGTGTGCGACGATGGCTCTACGGATGGCACGGTGGAAATCATTCGGGAATTCATTGAAGACAACAATTTAGGGATGCATTGGAAATTAAAGATTAATCAGACCAACAAAGGATATCCGGGCAATTTCTATTTTGCCATGAGTCACTGCACGGGGGATGTGGTATTTCTTGCCGATCAGGATGACATCTGGAAGCTTGACAAGCTAGAGAAGATGACAGAGCAATTAAAGGAGCATCCGGATATCAAATGCCTGTGCTGTAAATTTGCACTGGTGGACAATGAGGGAGATGCTATCTTCACCATTATGAAGCCTACGCAAAATCATGGAACAGGCAAGCTGCGAAGCGTCACGGTTGGGGATGTATTTTATAAAAGTGAATGGCCGGGGATGGTGCTGGCTTATCGAAACGAATGGTATCAGACGTGGAGCAGGGAGCTGAAGAACAATCAGACCGTGTTGCAGCAGATTCCTCATGATTTTTTGCTGTGTGCAAGGGCAGGGGAAGAGCGGAGCTTTTATCAGATGGATGAGGAATTAGCCTATCACAGGCGGCATGAACAGAATGTGGGTGGAGAGGAATACAGACTTTCCAAGCTGCTGAATAAGCGTCGTAAGCTACAGGAAATTGAGGATTATCTGCACATTCTGAAAGCATTTTCCCAAGGGGCTGTGCTGCGCACCGAGGAGGGGAAAAGGGCATTGGAGGACAAGCAAAGCTCCATGCAGGAGCGTTTGGCAGCGTTAGAATCCGGCAAAATCGGTGCAGTGCTTTCAAACGCATGGCGCAATCGCAGCAGGGTGCGTTTGGCGACTGTGATATGTGATGTGATGATTGTGAAGAGAAAAGGGCGGACGAATTGAAAATATCAGTATGTATGGGCATTTATAATGGTGAAAAGTATATAGAGGAGCAGCTATATTGTATCATGCGTCAGACGGTGCAGCCGGATGAAGTGATTCTGTGTGACGATTGCTCGCGGGACGGCACAGTGCAGATCGTCAAGGAGTTTATTGTGCGCAATCATTTGCAGGAGCGATGGAAGCTTTTGCAGAATCAGGAAAATATGGGAAATCCCGGAAACTATTATCATGTTATGAGTCTGTGCACAGGAGATGTGGTGTTTCTGGCAGATCAGGATGATATATGGTGCAACAATAAGGTGGAGAGAATGGTGGGGATTCTAAAGCGCTATCCCGAAGTGAATTGTGTCTGCTGCAAGTTTGGACTGGTGGATAAGGCGGGCAGTGAGGTTCACGCGATTATGGGACCGGCGAAGGTGCACGGCGAGGGCAGAGTCTACAAGATAACCGTGGAGCAACTGTTCTATAAATGCGAATGGTCTGGGATGGTTCTCGCTTATCGGAACGGGTGGTACAGACAATGGTTTGACGAGCTACAGCGGCGGACGGATGCCTGGAAACAGATTCCCCATGATTTTCTGATTAGCGCCAGAGCTGCAGAGGAATACACGTTTTATCAGTTGGATGAGAAGCTGGCATATCTCAGGCGGCATGACAGCAATGGAGATGTAGAGGCATATAGGCTGTCCCGGCGCTTGAATAAGCGGAGAAAAATGCAGGAAATCAGTGATTATCTGCACTTTTTGCAGGCGTTTGCGGAAGGGGAGGTGCTTCATACCCGGGAGGGCAGGGAGGCATTGATGGAAAAATTACAGTCGATGCAGGCGCGCTATGGAGCGTTAAAGTCCGGCAGGATTGGAAAAGTACTGGGTAATGCGTGGAAAAACCGGAAAAATGTACGTCTTGCCACAGCGATATGTGATGTGGTGATTGTGAAGGGCAAGGATTGATATGGAAAGAGAAAAGCTATTATACATCTGCGGGATTGATTGGGAATGGATTTATCAACGTCCGCAAATACTGGCAGAGAAGCTATCTGAGGACTACGATGTGACAGTGGTATTTCCCCGAAGTATTATGTCTCGTAATAAGACAATTCCTCGAAAAGCGAATATGAGCTTTCGTATTCTGTGGACCCTGCCTTATCAGGAGAAAAATGGGCTTATCGGAAAAATAGCATCCGCACTCAGTCAGAAAATTTTTGCTGATATTCATCAATTTGCGTATATCTATGTGGGTTATCCGCTATATGCCAGATATATTCCGCAGGATTACAGTGGAAAGCTTCTTTATGATTGTATGGATGATCATGATGTGCTCTATCCTGATCAGAAGCGGGTGGAACGTATTCAGGTGCAGGAGAGGCGTTTGATTAAGCGGTGCGATTGTCTTGTGGTGTCTTCCATGGAGCTTAAGAAAAAAGCGGATGGGATAGCGGGGGCAGATAAAAGCGTGTTGATTCGCAATGCGGTGACGATCAAGGATATTTGTGCGGTGCAGCCGCCTTGCAGGAAGGAGCGCTATCGATTGGCATACATCGGAACAATCTCGGATTGGTTTGATTACGAGCCGTTAAAGCAAAGTCTGGCACAGTTAGAACAGATTGAATACTGCCTGATCGGACCGGCGAAGAACCGTGCCCAGGTTCCGGGAATTTCCTATGCAGGTGTGGTTCCTCACGAACAGCTATCGGATACGATTGGGGATGTGGACTGCCTGCTTATGCCCTTTCAGGTCAATGAGATTGTACAGGCGGTGGATCCGGTGAAGCTGTACGAGTACATTGCTTTTGGAAAATGTATTATCAGCGTGTTTTATCCGGAGATTGAGCGATTTGGAGCGTTTGTATATTTCTACAGAACAGCGGAGGAATATACAGAGCTAGTAAGGGAACTGGCAGACAAAGGATTTCCGCCGAAATATAGCGAAAGACAGCAGAAGGAGTTCCTTGAGGAGAATACATGGGAGAAGCGGTATCAGCTTCTGAAGAAAATTTTATTTGATATATCCGGGCGAGTATAGTAGAATGGGAAAAGAATGGAGGAGTTTGCCATGAAGTTAAAGGTAATGAGTGTGTTTGGAACCAGACCGGAGGCAATCAAGATGTGTCCGCTGGTGAAAGAATTGGAAAAGCACGAGGAAATTGAGAGTATAGTATGTCTGACCGGCCAGCATAGAGAAATGCTGCAGCAGGTCATTGATATTTTTGGGACGAAAGTTACATACAATCTGGATATTATGCAGCCCAGACAGACCCTGACAACGATTACCACGTCTGTTTTGGAAAAGATTGAGCCAATCCTGCAGAAGGAAAAGCCGGATGTGGTGTTGGTACATGGCGATACATCTACGTCCTTTGTAGCGGCTCTGGCGGCTTTCTATCAGCAGATTCCGGTGGGACATGTGGAAGCAGGCTTGCGCACATTTGACAAGTATTCACCGTTCCCGGAGGAGATGAACAGAAGTCTGACCGGAAGGATTGCCGAGCTGCATTTTGCACCTACGGAGAATAACCGAAAGAATCTGTTGCAGGAGAATATTACCAATCATATTTTTGTGACAGGTAATACTGTAATTGACGCTTTTCAGACAACGGTAAAGCCGGAGTATCAGTACAAGGATGAGGATGTGCAAAAGATTGATTTTACAGGCAAGAGATGTATTCTCATGACCGCACACAGGAGAGAAAATCTGGGACAGCCTCTTGAAAACATTTGCAAGGCAGTGAAGAGAATCGTGGAGGAATTCCCGGATATTGAGGTGATTTATCCGGTGCATATGAATCCGGCGGTGCGGGATACTGCCACGGCTATTTTGGGTGATATGGACAGAGTACATTTGATTAAGCCTCTGGATGTAGAGGATATGCACAATTTGATGTCCAGAAGCTTTCTGGTGATGACGGATTCCGGCGGTCTTCAGGAGGAGGCTCCTTCTTGTGGGGTTCCTGTTCTGGTACTTCGTACAGAGACGGAGAGACCTGAGGCTGTGGAGGCGGGTACGGTCAAGGTAGTTGGCGTGGAGGAGGCTGTTATCTACGAAAACGCCAAGCTGCTCCTGACCAATCAGGCAGAGTACGATAAGATGGCAAAGGCGGTCAACCCTTATGGAGATGGACATGCCAGTGAGCGAATTATCAAGCATCTGATCGAGTGGAGCGATTCCCTTCAAAACAAAGAATGAGGTGGTACTGTTGCGTACAATAAAAGAACTGTTTCAATATAGAGAAATGATATTCAGCCTGATTAGAAAAGACCTGCGTGGGAGATACAAGGGTTCCGTTTTGGGTATCCTTTGGACATTTATTAACCCGCTTTTACAGTTGGCGGTTTACACGGTGGTCTTTTCGGTGCTTGTTCCTACCAATATAGACAAGTTTTATATCTTTTTGTTCGTCGGACTGGTGCCCTGGCTCTTTTTTAATACATCGCTGGTGGGTGGCTCCACCTCCGTTGTGAGCCAGGAGAATCTCATCAAGAAAATCTATTTCCCAAGACAGGTATTGCCTATTTCCTATGTTACCAGTGGCTTTGTAAATATGCTGCTGACCTTTCTGGTGATTTTTGCAGTGCTGATTTTAAGCGGCTTCGGAGTCAATGTAAAGGTGGTGTGGGCACTTCCCCTGGTGATGTTGGTGGAGTATCTGTTGGCATTGGGAATCGCGATGATTACATCGGCACTTACGGTTTATCTGAGAGATTTGGAATATATATTGGGAATCCTGGCGATGTGTTGGATGTATTTGACACCTATTTTGTATGAGGTGGATATCATACCGGAGCAGTATCGAAAGCTGATTTATTTTAATCCCATGACAGGAGTGATCATGTGTTATCGGGATATTTTGTATTACAAGCAGTTTCCCCATCTTGGCACGCTGGGACTGGCAACGGTGGTGGGAGTCGTATTTTTGATTGCAGGCTTTGTGATTTTTGAGAGACTGCAGAAGCATTTTGTGGAAGAATTATAGATTCTGATAGAGTGGAGAGAAGCATGGAGAGCTTTGGAGAACCCGGCTATGGGATGGCTTGCACGCTTCGTGCAATCAACAGAAAACTCCGGGTAGTATCGTGGAAAGAAAAATGCAAACTGTTGCTGAAGCTTTTGCTTCGTCCCTTTGGAGTTAAGAGAAATTTGTTTTTGGGTGGATATTATCTGGAAGAGGATGAAGCACAGCAGGAACAGGATGAACAGATTTATTTGAAATGGAAGAGTGAAGAAGTAGCTAAGTTACCCGGCACGCATCAGACGGTTACCCGGAGAGAAGCTGTTGCTACAAATGAGGAGCGGCAGCAGACAAGTTGTATTTCAACAATCAAAGATTTGCTGAAAGAGCGTGATTCTTATCTGGCGTTAGCAGTGCAGAAGCTGGACAGGGGCGGTCTGGAGGAGGTCGTCAGATGGCTGGCGATGGAAATGCAGAAGCAGGGAATTCCTCTGAAAATATTCTGCATAGAAAGCGGCGGAGAGATTGCGGAGGATTTGCGAAAGGCAGGCATTGAGGTGCTTTTGTTTGACGGCAGGCGGGAACGTTTGGAAGAGTATTGCCGAGCACACAGACCTTGGCTTGTCAACAGTCATTATGTGTTGGATTTTCTGGAGGTGTTCCGACAGTTCAGTATTCCGGTAGTGGAAGTGATACACAATATGTATGTGTTTCTGGATGAAGCCGGCATGGAATTGGAACGGCAAAAGAGGTTGAGTATTAACCGGTATATTGCTGTATCCGGTCGGGCAAAAGAGGTGTTTTGTCATAAATTTCCCGATGTGGAGGAGGACAGGATTACCGTAATCGGTAACGCCCTGCGGGGAAAACGTCAGATACACAGAAGCCGCGAGCAGGTAAGAGAGACCTTGGGCATCTCACAGGATGCGTATGTTTATCTGACAGTGGGCAGTGTAGATGCCAGGAAGAATCAACTGGGCATTTTGCGGGGTTGGGATATTTTTCGTAAGTTGGTTCAAGAACCGGTGGCACTGGTGGTTGCGGGCGGTGGAACGGACTATGAGTATGAGTATAAGATAAAGGCTTTTTTGGCAGATAGAGAACTGCAGGATAGTGTTTTTTTTATCGGACACAGCAATGAAGTGGAGGAACTGCTGCATGCTTCGGATGTTTTCGTGTTGGACTCCTATTATGAAGGGTGGAGTATGGCAGCTACGGAAGCGCTTGGCTGCGGCGTACCCATCATTCATTCTGACTGCGGAAGCGGTGCGGAATTGACAGCAGGAGGAAGCTGCGGCATTCTGATTGACAATCCGTTGGCGCAGATTGAAGCCTATGACCGCATGGTACTGTACAATAAAATGCACGCCGGTGTCAATGAGAATATGGAGCAATTTGTGGCGGCACTGTTAGAAATGCACAAGCAGAGGGAATACTGGAGAGGACAAAGAGAGGCGATCCGCGCATATGCGGAAAGGAATTTTGCCGGGGAAACGGCACTTGAACGATATTTAGAGGTCTTTCTGAAAGCCCAAAATGATAAAGAACGGAGTAAAACCAATGAACAAAGTAGGAATCGTAATTATTAACTTTAATTCCATGAACTACCTGGGGATTACCATGGAAAGTCTGTTGACGGCGAAGACAGATGTGGCGTTTGCAGTGGGAGTAATCGATAACGGCTCCTCCAAGGAGGACAGGGATGCCTGTGAGGAGCTGATGAAGCGTCTGCAGCAGGAGTACCCTGGGCAGGAGCTTGCTTTTTTTGATGCAGGTAAGAATTTGGGCTTCAGCGGAGGCAACAACGTGGTCATCCGTCATTTTCTGGAGCGGGAGGATATCACGCATATCTGCCTGTTGAATTCGGATGTGATTGTCACGGATCATTGGTTGGATTACCTGTTGGAAAAGGATGAGGCTGTCATCGGACCGGTGACCAATGCTGCAGGCAATGAGCAGACCATCCAGATTGACTATACGGTGAACCCGGATTCAGATGCCATTGCAGTGGTGAATGAATATGCGGACAAGAGACATACCTGCTATAAGGGCTATGTAGTGGAAAGTGAGCTTGTGACTTTCTTTGCCACTATTTTCAAGAGAGAGGTCATTGAAAAAATCGGCTTGTTGGATGAGCAGTTCTATCCCGGTTCCTATGAGGATGATGATTATTGCGTGCGGATTCTGAACGAGGGGTATCGTATTGCCATTGCCCGCGACTGCTTCCTGCATCATTTTGGCAGTGGCTCCTTCTCGAAGCTGAATATGAACGACAGAAAAAACATCGGCAATGTGAACAGAGAGCGTTTTGAAAAAAAGTGGAAGCGTCCATGGAAGGACAGAACCTGGAAGCTTTTGGAGTCCTGTAAGCAGGATATGGATTTCCTGTTGAAAAAAGAGCAGCAGGAATGGCCGAGAAGACAGATTGATTCCTCTCTGGTGGAAATTGAGAAGCTCATTGAGGACTGGGGAGAGGCAATCAAATTCTTCACCACACAGTCGGAAAAGACCAATGCCGTAGTGTACGAGTATTCCGCAAAGCAGTTGGTATCCATGCTGTGGGCAAAGGTGAAGAGAAGACTTGGACGCATGAAGGCAGGTGCAAAGAACCGGATTGCAGCGAGCCTGCATCGCAGGGAAAATCAAAAGAATTCGGCAGAAGGGTTGGACAGGATTTATAAGCTGATTCAGAGAGGGCGTGCAGAGGGGCATGAACCCATCTG
Organism: Lachnospiraceae bacterium; assembly: GCA_017478245.1. Taxonomy (GTDB): domain Bacteria; phylum Bacillota; class Clostridia; order Lachnospirales; family Lachnospiraceae; genus Acetatifactor. The sequence goes on along the minus strand of JAFVDW010000018.1, from coordinate 53,673 downwards.
TGTGTTTGCGCCCATGTATAACAAAGAGAACGAAAAGGATGGCTATATCCAGCGTATCAAGGCGATCGACACCACGGTCTTGAAGGATTTGTGCCGTATCTATCTATATGATGAGGGCGCAGACTGTATGGCGATGCGGTTTGATTTTATTGATGAGTTACATGGATATATTGTGTTTAACAGTCATAACAAGGAGCATCTGGATGCGATATTGAAGCTGGTACGCACCTGTGGCAAGACCTACACGCACAGTATCCTGCGCTTTATGGAGGATCGTACAGCCAAGGAATTGTGGCAGATATTTGACTATGGGGATGTGAAGCATTTCTGGGATATGCACGGAGCGGTGCCGGAAGAGTATGCGCTTTCCGGCTCGGAGCTTGGCAGCCAGTTGGCAGGCAATATCGAGGAGATTATGGCGAACAAGGTGGATGTGGTCATCGCGGTCACCGAGGCGATGGGGCGTTATCTCAAGGAAAAATATCCCATGATGCGTGCACAGATTATTGTGGTGCCTATTTTGAACAAGGATTTGCTGGCTCCTGTAGCATGTGAGAAGAGCAGTATTGAGGAGGGCATTTCCATCGTGTATGCAGGCGGAACCCAGCCCTGGCAGAACATAGAGCTCATGCAGAATGTGATGGAGGAGACACGCAATCTGTATGCCTATAAGATGTTTGTACCCAATCCGGAAGAGTTTGGCAGACTGTGGGGGAATCGCAGCAAGGATATTGATATGATAGTGGAATCCAAATCTCCGGAGGATTTGTACAAGGAATATGAGACCTGTGACTTCGGCTTTGTGCTGAGAGATTCCAGTCCGGTAAACTATGTGGCATGTCCTACGAAGATTATAGAATATTTGAAATTCGGTATCATTCCGGTGCTGAAATCTACGGAAATCGGAGATTTTATCAAACTGGGTATGAAGTATGTCTCCTACACAGACATGATGAAGGGCATACAGATTAGCGAAAAAGAGCGCAGAGCCATGATGGAGGCAAATTACGCTGTTCTGGAGAAACTGATGAAGTGCTACACGGATGGTCTTGCCAATCTGGAGGCTATGGTAAAGCAGGGAATCGTGGTGGAGCCCATCGCACAAAAAGGCGAGAAGCCGGTCATCGGTATCGTGGTGACTACCTTTGATAAGGGAGGGTTGGAGCAGGTGGTTCTGAACCTCTATTTGGGCTACAAAAAGAGCGGCTATGAGGTTTATATGCTCTGTCAGGAAAATATTCTGGGACTGATGGCGAAGCAGGTGGAAGAAGGCGAGCTGCTGGTGTTCAACAGCAGTATCAAGACCTTCCTGAATATCCTGTATGAGAAGAATATCACGCTGTTACATTATCATTATAATATTTTCGGGTGCAAAGAGGCAAAAGAGCGGGGTGTACATACCATCTACACCATGCACAATGTCTATACCTGGAAGAACAATCAGGAGTTTATAGAATATAGCCAGTCCTTAAATACCATGGATAAGGTAATTCCTGTATCCAATCTGGTAAAGGATTATTATCTGGCGAGAACCAAGGCAAGAGAGGACAATCTGCAGGTGGTATACAATGGAATTGATTTTGCAGAGCTGTCCGGAACCGAACTGCCGGAATTTTTGGAGCGCAGTGCGTTGGGATTAAAAGAGGACGATGTGGTGTTGGGCTTTGTGGCATCCTTCTATCCAGTGAAATACCAGATTGGTATGATCGGTGTCATGGAAGAGCTGATCAAGACCTATCCCAATGTGAAGCTTTTGTTCATCGGTAATTGTGAGAACCAGTATCATCAGGAATTCCTGAAAGAGTACGAGCAGAGCCCGGCGAAGGAAAACATGATTCATGTGCCCTATTTTGAGCATAAATATATGGGTGAGTTCCTCAGGAGGATAGTGGATATCTTTACCCTGCCCACTCTGCAGGAGGGGTGCAGCAACGCTGTGTTGGAAGCCATCTATTGTGACAGACCTATGGTGCTGACCAATGTGGGCAATGCCAAGGATGTGGAGTATCTGGATAGCTGTGAGGTTGTCAGGGCAGCCTATGACGATGTGGTGACTACCAGCAACGAACAGATGATTAAGATATCCACCAGAAAAGATTCCGCCAACAAAAAAGAACTGGTGGCAGCCTTCATGCAGGTGGTGGGACATCTGGAAGAGTACAAGAAAGCAGCCAGACTCACCGAAACGGAAAAGGAGCAATATGAGACGGCATACATGGTGAATCAATATCTGGATATCATTGAGCATGTGACACAGCAATAGCTGTGTGTTGACGGACAAGGTGACGAGTGTGAAAAATCAAAACGTAATAGAAGTAAATGATGTATATAAAAAATTTAAAAATTATCATGATAAGAGCCACAACCTGAAAGAGAAGGTATTGCATCGGGAGCGGAATCGATATGATGAGTCATGGGTGCTGAAGGGAATCAGCTTTGAGGTGAAGCAGGGAGAGGCTGTGGGACTGATTGGACGCAATGGCTGCGGAAAGAGTACGACCTTAAAGCTTTTGACAAAGATTATTTATCCGGATAGAGGGAATATTGAGATTAAGGGCAGAGTGTCCAGTCTGTTGGAGCTGGGGGCAGGTTTTCATCCTGACTTAAGCGGTTATGAGAATATCTATCTGAATGCGGCAGTCTTTGGTCTGACCAGAAAAGAAATAGACAAGCGGGTGGATGAGATTGTCCGGTTTTCGGAGCTTCAGGATTATATCAACAATCCCATCCGCACCTATTCTTCGGGTATGTATATGAAGCTGGCATTTTCCGTGGCAATCAATGTGAACGCGGATATTCTGCTGATAGATGAGATTCTGGGAGTGGGTGATGTCAGCTTTCAGAAGAAGTGTTTTGAAAAGCTGATGGAGATTAAGGACAGCGGAACCACCATTGTGATTGTATCCCATTCCACCGATCAGATTGAGCGAATCTGTGACCGAAGCATCTGGATAGAGGACGGAGTGATTCGCAAGGAAGGAACACCGGTGGATATCCATAAGGAGTATCTGGAGGCAATGGAGGAACGCAGACTTCTCAGGAAGCAGATGGAAAAGGAGCAGAGAGAAAACGCGGCAAAACAGGAGCAGGAGAAGGCTGATTCGGATAAGAGGAATCGCAGGCGTAAAGAACGTCAGGAGATAGAAAGACGCCGGGAGGAACGTAGACAAAGGAGACTTGAGGGCGACACCGGCGAGGACACCTCCAAAACACTGGAGGAGCTGCAAAAACAGACGGCTTCGGAGCTGCAAAAGCAGAGGGAGCTGGAAGAGAAAGCAGCGCTTGAGAGAGCAAAGCAACAGGAGGTTGCCAACTCCACGGTGCCGGATGAGACACCAATCGAAGTGAAACGAGTGGAGTTTTTTAAACGAGAGGCAAACCGTCTGGAGCTGGTAGTGAAGGAAAAGAATTTTGAGATTGAACGACTCAATTCTGTGGTACGCCAGAAAGAGTTGGAGGTAAATCGGGTAATCAGTGAAAAGGATGCGGAGATTCAGCGTCTTGAAAATGTGGTTGAGGAAAAAGAGGATGAGGTGGAGCGGCTCAATGCAGTGATTCTGGAGAAGGAAGAAGAGCTTGATCGGGTGAATCTGCTGATGATGGAGGATTAGGCGTTTCCTGGGAGGTGACGGGGAGTGAATATTTTACTGGACGCATATTACGATGAGAATTATGGTGATGATATTTTTATAGAGACCATTACGGGAATGTTTTCATCCTGCAAATTCTACTCTTTTTTGGAGTATTATCCGCAGGAGGTTCGCGATTGGGCGCAACAGATTCCCAACCTGTATCTTTTGCCGGAATCGGACGTGTTTCTGCAAAAGAATCTTTTTGATGCCTATATCTGCGTGGGAGGAGATATTTTTCCCGATAAAGGGGATTACACCAAGAGAAAGGCGTATGTGCAGTCTGTGAAGCAGGGGAATGGGAAAGTGGCATTTCTGGGCTTTAATCTGTTTCATGAATACAGTGAGGGCACCAGATGTGAGCTTGTAGCGTTGATGCAGGATGCGGATATCATAGCGCCCAGAGATGAGAGATCAGCAGAGCTGCTTAGGCAGATGTTGCCCGCAAAAGAAATCAGAGCCATGGCGGATTTGGCTTTTTTGAGCCACTGGGACAAAAAGGAAGAACAGGAGACGAAGAATGCCCATATATTGGGAATATCTGTCAGAAAACCGAATTATGCGGATGAAAACAGGTTGGCGCGTTATTGTCAACAGCTTGCAGGAGTCATCAATGGTTATTTGGAGAAAGACGCGAAACGCATTGTAAAGCTGTTTTCTCTCTCAGGGGGAACCTCTCCGGATGAAAACGTGGTGGAGATGATTCTATCCTCTGTAGGAGAGCAGACGCGTGTGCAGCATATTCTTTATGCAGGAGACATCGGTAAGCTCAAAGAGGAGATACGCGCCTGTGATAGCATGCTGTGTACCAGATTGCATGCAATGATTTCCTGTATCGCCATGCACGTTCCTTTTATACCTATTGTGTATGAAGTGAAAATGGAGCATATTTTGCAGGAAATCGGCTATCGGGGCGAAGTGTTTTCCTTTGATGGACTGGATGGAATAGAGCAGGCAGTGGTGCGCATATCCGGGGAGGAGCTTCTCTGGGATGAGGCAGCACTGGCGGCTTATCAAAAGCGGTCGCTCCCCATTATAGAGCAGTTGAAAAAAGACCTGTATGTCCATGATGAGACGGCAAAGATTTGTAAGCAGGACAGCTCCGGACCGGTTAGCCCGGAGAAGGAATACGCAAAGGAGCAGGCAGATGCCGTGGCACAGAAGAACAGAGAGTTGGAGGAAATGGCAGAGGAGATGGAGAAGCTGCAGGGCAAGATAGCAGAGTGTCAAGAACTCATGAACCATTATCTCAAAACCATAGAGGAATGTAACCAGACCAATGGGGAATATTTCCAGTTGATTGAGAATCTGAACCAACAGCTCGCTCAGTTCAATCAGCAGATTGCCTCCCTGCACGAAGAAAAACAAGAGCTTACGGCTATGGTGAATCGGATGCGGCCGTACTTTACTACAAATCTGGGCAGAAAGATGAATACCGTTGTGTGCAGTGCAATGGCGAGAAACTCGGATGCGGTCAAAAGGGAATGGGAACAGATACAAAATTACTTCCGGGCAGAGGGGAGTAACACCGAAGGATAAAAGGAGAGCGTATGAAAGGAATAAAGGCATTACCGCGATATGTTTATGTGATGTTGGGGATGTTTCTGGCGCTTTCGGTCGCTACGGCGGTCGTGGGAGCTTGCTATGGTGAGCGTATTCGGGAAGAACAGACTCATGAGTACTGGACCCATGAGAGTGTGTCGGAGTTTATTAATATTCCGGTGAAGGATGGGGAGCTTGTGCAGCCCTTCACTGCCGGATATGACAAGCTTGTGCAATTTATCCTGCTCTTTGACAACTATACCGCAGAGGATGATGTGCAATTATGGACGATCATTGAGGATGCAAGGGGAGAAGTTTACTATAGCTGGGGAGGCAATGTGGGCAATCTCGGAGGTGAAACCTTCTGTCTGATGGCTTCGGTGGAGAAGGAGCTTGACAAGAACAAGGAATATTATATCCGGGTATTTTTGGAACAACCGGAAAGCGATATCACTGTGCGGGCGGTTCCGACAACAAATATTCACGCATCCATCGGTACGCTATCCGTTGATGGTGAAGAAAACGAAGCAGCCGCATTGTATCTGTTCCAGAGCTATCGGACTTATTTTTCCTACAGTCTGCTGTGGTGTATGGTGCTGTTGGCGACACTGGCTATCTTCTGTCTGGTAATCGTTTCAAAGGAACAATGGTGTATAAGAGTATGGACAATCGTTGGCGCCTTGCTGATGGTGCTTACGGCGTTTCTTAATATGGAGAATTTTAATGGAAATCTTACGGCGCTCAAGACAAATTATGTGTATATAAATTGTCTGCTGATGCTATCCCTGTATCTGATGCTACGAGCATTATTGCCGCGGGCGTCCTACTACATTTCGGTTGTTTTGTATCTGGTAATTGCCTTGGCGAATTACTATGTCCTGCAGTTCCGCGGTACGGTTCTGCTGCTGTCGGATGTGAAATCCTTTTCTACGGCGATGAGTGTAGCGGGAACCTATGAATTTGCAGTGCCACCCGTGGTGTATACCGGTATTTTGTCTTCACTGTGTTTGATTTTGATACAGATGACGATAGACATAAAATGTAAGGCTTGGTATCAGCGTCCTAAAATTTTGAAAAGAGCAGCCCTGGCAGTGATTGGAGCGGCGGCGATTCTGATTGTGAATGTAGTTCCCGGCGGCAGAGGATTTAACTTTTTCCTGTTGAATGAGAGCTTCTCAAAGCATGGATGGTATTATTCCAATCTGTATGTGTTACAGCACTCCTCTATGAAAAAGCCCGGCAATTACTCGGATAAGCAGGTGGCAGCAATTATTGAGAACATAGAAGAACCGGATGATGGACAGGATAACATGATTCCCAAGAATTTGATTGTGATCATGAATGAAAGCTTCAGCGACTTGGGAATGTTGGGCAACCTGGAAACCAATCAGGATTATATGCCCTTTATACACAGCCTGACCGAAAATACAACGAAAGGCAATCTGTATGTCTCCACCTTTGGAGGTAACACTTGCATTACGGAGTATGAGTTTTTGACAGGCAATACGGAGGAGTTGTTGCCGGTGGGAACCATTCCCTACTCCAGTATGTGCAAAGATGAGGAGGAGGGTCTGGTGAAGACCTTACAGTCCGATGGATACTATGCGGTGGCAATGCACCCTTATGGGGCGGCAAACTGGAATCGCCATAAGGTGTATCCTGCGTTGGGCTTTGATGAGTTTCTGACGCTTGACGATTATGAGGATGCCGAATTGCTGCGAAGCTATGTGTCGGACAAGGCGGATTATCAGAAGATTATCGACTATTACGAGCAGTTTGACAGAGAAGAAAGCTTGTTTATCTTTAACGTAACCATGCAGAATCATGGGGGCTTTGATATCAACAATGGTACGATTGACAATGCGATTACCATAGAGAACTTTGAAAGCTCTTTGGGCGACACTTATTTGTCTTTAATCTATGAGTCTGACAAAGCCTTTGAGTATCTGTTGTCCTATTTTAGTCAGGTGGAGGAGCCTACCATGATTGTCATGTTTGGAGATCATTTGCCATCCCTGCCCAACAGCTTCTATGAGCAGCTTTATGGCAAAGCGATGGAGGACAGAACGAATCTGGAGGTGAGCATGCAGTATGTTACCCCATACGTCATCTGGACGAATTATGACTCGGAGTTTGAAGAGGTGGGGGACATCAGTGCCAATTATCTGGGCAGATATATTCTGCAATGCGCTGAATTGGAAATGTCAGAATATGATAAATTCCTTTTGGAGCAGAGGGAGGAAATTCCTGTGATAGGCAAATATGGAGTATATGATGATGCGGGACAATATATTCTGTACAGTGATCTTCCGGAGGATATGCTGAAGGATTACGAAATGCTGCAATACATGAGAATCGTGGATCGCAATTCAAAGTTTTATAATATTTTCAGTGTGGATTAAAAAGGAGTGTTATGAAAAGACTCAAAAGAGACATTTTGATCATGCTTCTCATTGTTTTGACTGAGATAGCTGCACTTGCGGGATATTGGCATGTGGCTTGCGACAATACAGATTTGATAAGAAACAAAAGGATATGGAGTACCTTGTTGGGAGCGGCTACGGAAAGAATCGAATTGAATCACAGTAACCCCGTAATCAGACAGTACTTTGTCAACCAACATGAGCAGTTAAATGAGGTGATTGTCTGTTTCTATCATTGTGATATTGCAGCTTCGGGAAAAGTTTTCGTACGAATCAGTGATGCAGAGGGAAATGTATTTTACGACTATAGCTTTGAACCACAATATATGAAGAATGATTATTTCTGTCTGACAGCGCATCCCAAACAGGACATTGTATGGGAGGTGGGCAAGCAATATGTCATTGAAATCAGTCAGGAAAATATGGTGGAGGATGACTATATTCTGGTGGGAACGACGCGTAACGCGTCAAAGCCCTCCGTATTTATGGAGTTGCCGGACGGAAGTACCTTATTTACTTCTTTGGATTATACCTATCAGCAGACTAGAGAGGTGCGTGAGCGGCTGGTTGTGCTTGTGAAGATTTGTCTGTTGGCGGATGGGGTGTTGTTCTTAGTCTGGCTGTTTTCCGTGAAACGAAAGAAAGAGGCTTGGGTGATTGGTGCGGCAGCGGCGACAGGGCTGCTGCTTTATTGGGGAATTTGTACCTATAGGGATGCACATCTGTGGTACAAGCAAAATACATATGTGGTGCATGCCATGGGCAAAATAGGTGAGAATAGTTATACCAACTCATATGAGGCGTTTGAGGCATCCTATGAAGGTGGTCACAAGGTGTTTGAGGTGGATTTTTGCATGACCTCGGATGGTGAGATCGTGCTTTGGCATGATTGGGCATCGCCCCATGGTCTTCCCGCGTATGAGAATGGAGAGGCTCCCACTCTGCAGGAGTTTAAAGAAGCCAAAATATATGGTACATACACAACTCTGGATATGGACGATTTGCTTGCGCTTATGCTGGAGCATCCGGATATTTATATTGTGACAGATTCCAAATCCGGTGACTATCATGATGCCATAGAACAGTTTACGTTGATTCGGGAAAAATTATCGGGGTATTCTAAAGAGGAGCAGAGAAGGCTTCAAAAGCATTTCATTGTTCAAATCTACAATGATGATATGTATGAGGGCGTCAGCAGTGTCATGGATTTTGACAACTATATTTACACGCTGTATCAGAGAGGAACTGACAGATTGGATGAGTTGGGAGAATTCTGTGTGGAGCACGATATACCTGTGGTGGTTCTGCCCTTTAATTGGTGGAGCGAGGAGCTGCAATGTACGCTTCATGGCTATGGTCTGGAGGTTTGGATACATACACTGAACGAGCCGGAGGATATCACATACTACAGGGATAGAGGAATTGATGGCGTCTACACGGATAGAACCAATTTGGAGGAGCTTGTGAAATTCTGACAGGTGGATAGGAGAGGAGATGTGGTGATGTCTCAAAACAATCATAATTGGAAAACCGGAGCGGAAAAAGTGTTGGGAAGACTTATGTTTATTGCACTGATAGTTTTTTTGGGGATGTTTATCTGGTTTTCATCTTTTGCGTATCATATACCGGGAATCTGTTTGGCATTAGTTGTGTGGGGCGTGTTGGTGGTGTGCATCAGGCACTTGTTTCGCTCCCGGCAAGTCACTGTACCGGAGTGGACACCTTTTTTTCTGGGGGTGCTGACGTTTGTGGTTCGGTGTGGCTATTGTCTTTTGGTGGATAAACATATTACACAGGTAAGCGATTTTGGGGTGGTGTTATCTGAAGCACAAAGTGGAGTGTTTTCAGATCGGTTGGAATACTATAGGATTTTTTTGCACAAATTTATCTATCCGTTTTTGTTACACACCTTCCACATGAATTCACAGACCAAAATCCTTATTTTTCAATGTGTGTGTGTATCATTTGTGACATGCGGGGTTTATCTGATTGGTAAAAAGGTGGCTTGTGCCGAAGTGGGATTAGAGGCAGGCATTCTATATGCGCTCTGGCCGGCACAGACGATATATACCTCCATTGTCAGTGAAGAGCATGTGGCGGCATTGTTGACCGTTTATATCATCCTGTGGGTTATTACGCTGCGGTCACAGATAGAACAGATTGTATCCTTAAAAGACACAAGAATAGGGTATATCTTGTTGGAAAGTGTTGGCATAGGCTTGCTCTGTGGAGCCACTGCTTTTTTCAAAGACTGGGCAGCGGTGATTCTGGTAGCAAGCATAATCTGTTCGCTGTATCTGCTGATTACCTATACCAATCCACAGAGAGTCATATTGATTCTTTGCATGATTCTGTGTATATTTGGAAGAGGTATTGTGCAGAAGGGTGTGGTGAGCCTTGCAGAGCATGAGTTGGGAATAGAAGTCAACAATGATGGTGTAATCTATAAGCAAATGTACACCACGTTGGCACCGGATGCACCGGGCGATTATAATGAGGCATTGATCGCGGAATATATGCAGATGGCTGAGGACAATGACTTTGATTTTGCTCAAACCAACAAAATGGCTATGGAGATTCTGTGGGAGAGGATACGGGCGGATTATAAAAAAATGCCCAATTTACTGCTGCGGAAAGCGAAAATGGCATATGAAAATGATTCCGTCATGTTCTTTTGGGCGTTTGAAAAGGGGCTTGACAAAGAGGAGTATGAACAATTTGCAGATGTCATAGGAGCTGCCATCGGTCTGGATACCTTTTTTTATCTGTTTATGCTGATTGGAATCGTCATTTCTGCAGTGACAGTGAGAAATAAAGATATTTTCTTTATGCTGCTGTGTATTTTGGGCGGCATGATGGTGAGTCTCATTATAGAAAGCCAGGGGAGATATAAGTACAGTATCGAGCCATTGTGGACCGTGCCGGTGGCATATAGTATATATATGCTATGTCAGTGCGATTGGGCAAACGTATTACAACGGATAAAGGGCAAACAATAAGAGGGTGGTAATAAAAGGGGAACCTTGTGCGGGTTCCCCTTTTGCATACAATATAGGAATTTATTTCTTGGTCAGCAGCTTCATCAGCATGGTTGCACATTCGGCTCTTGTGGCAGTACCCTGGGGGTCCAGACGATAGGTGGTGATATCCTTGCCGCTGCCCTTGCCGCTCATGATACCTTGGGTGAGCGCCCAGTTTAAAGCATCCTTTGCCCAGGAATCTGCTTTTGCACCATCTGCATATTGATTAATCAGACCGGCATTGGCAGTCATATCATAACCGCCGTCCCAAGAAGCATATTTGTAAAGCATCAGAGCGAGCTGTTCGCGGGTAATCTTTTTGCCTACTCCGAAGGTGCCGTTTGCATTACCGCTTGCGATGCCCGTGGAATTAGCCCACAATACTGCGTTGGTATACCACTGTCCGCTCTTGACATCAGAGAATTTGTTGGCTGCATTGACTGCAGGGGTTCCACTGTTGTTGTAAAGGGTCTGTACAAACTGCTCTCGGCTGATGGTCAGATTGGGGCGGAACCATTTGCCCATACCCGACATAATCTGTCTGTCATACACAAATTGCACTGCATCACCGTACCAATCGGTTCGCTTGACATCGAGAAAGCCCCCTGCCAAATCGGAAAGATTCGTCTCAACTCTTCCGATGACAGAATATGAGCCATTGCTGTAAGACAAATCCCACACATAACGACTGCTTGGTTTTCCCGAAGCGTCGTAGGCGTAAGTAACGATTGTTTTGGCATTTTTATTGGGAGCTGTAATCTTGTACCAGCCATTGGTCGCCAAAGGGGTATATAGGACGCCATCCAGGAAAAGTTCGGTTGTGTCATAGCCTTCGGGAATCTGCAGCAGGATATCCGTGCTGGGAGTTGTCTCCTGGGGCTTGGGTGTTATTGGCTGAACAGAAAACAGGTCGGACTGTTTCAGTACAGGCTCTTCACCGGGCATGTTTCTAAATACCGGAATCTTAAACACAAAGGTGTTATCCAGGGAATTGGCGCCTGCGTACAAGTTCCGGATGGAACGTGACTCCGTGGTGGGGGCGGAAATATTCTGCATATACTGGTGTGTATAAAGAGAATAGACACTCTGGGGATTCACATTAAATTTTTGCAGGTATAGGGTATCCTGACCCTTTTGGATATAATTTTTGGAAATAACATCTGCGCCGCCCAGAATAGAAGCGTAGGCATTGTTCCAATTTTGCGCCTTGGCATATGCCAGTCCATTCTGAATGACCTGTGCATTGGAGGTGCCGGTTGCACGCACATTGAAATAATTGTAGTAGCCTTCATAGCCCGGATAGGTTCCCGATATCAGAGGGGAGGTACCTGCGCCCTGCTCCTGGTAGATACGGGATGCCAGATGGAAGGGGCTGACCCTGCGTCCCTCCTCCTGACCGATGGACCAGATGATATGTGCGTATGTCATATTGGTGCCGGGGGCATTTTTATCGCTTTTCATAAATGTATTATTCAGAAAAGCAGCAACAGCCGCTTCTGTATGGTAAGTCTCATGATAGGTGAGCAGCTCAAACTGGAAAATGGCATCCTCCTTCAAGGCGTTGCGAGGATCCAGATAGTATTGCAGTATTTTTGGGGTGGCATAGTACCAGTTGCCGTTGGAGTCGTAGGCACCTGCCTTGGCATCGTCGGGAAACGTCTTATATACCAGACTTTTTCCGCCGGTCAGCTCATTGGCAACGACTTCGTTCCAATTCAGGTTGGTATTCATGAGGACAAACACCCAGTTGGGGTGTTGGGTCTTAAGGGCTTTTAAGCCCGCCTGATAGCTGGTGGGAAACTGTGTCACATCACTGTAATCTATCGCTGTAGCGCGAAGCACAGGCAATCCGGAGGAAGCACTGAGTGCCTCGGCTGTCAGACCGTTTAAGGCTTCCCATTCCAGAAAACGCTCGTCTGAACAGGCGAGATGGTCTCGTTCAATATAACCGGCGCACTGTGCTGTACCGTCATAAAAAGTGGTGTAAGCCCAGATTGCTCCTGCATCATCTGTTGCAAGCTCTTCAATGTATACTGTCTGTCCGCTGGGTACAGTGGCAACAGTGGTGCTTTCGGCGTCTGCCGCAGCCTTCACATCATATTCCATGCTCATGTACACCAATGCCATAATCTCGCGTTCTTCTTTAATCCGTTGAAGCTCCAGGGCAGCTTCCTGTGTTACAAAGCCTTCCGATGCAGATTCCAGAGCAAAAACCGTTGTGCTGCACAGATTGCTGCATAACATGGATATGGCAAGTGCACAAATGCCGATTGTTTTTACCAATTTTTTCATAACCTTACTCCTTTTTATTACATAAAAGGGTCAAATATGCCCATTTTCCTTGTGTTTCGACATGTCCATTATAATATGTCCTTGAAGTGATTGCAAGGGATAAAACGCTGCCAATCATTGTCACAGGCGTATTTATGTGCTAAAATACAACTAATCAGCGAATCTTAATGTTTTCTTAAGACTGGTAAAGGATGGGGGAAGAAACGGATACTGTTGGAGTAAGTGTTTGGGAGACGAATTGGGAGTGAACAGATGACAAATCGAAAAATGTTAATGGCTGTACTGGCGTCCTGTGCGTTGCTTACAGCTTCCCAGGCTGTAACAGCGGCGGAGGCAGATGTGATGCCGGATGAATACGAGGGCTATGCAGGCTATGTAGATATTCCGCATGAGACATATAGTATCAATGAAGGAATGCCGAGACTGAAGGCGCAGAACACGAATATGTCCTATTATGATGCTCGTGAGCATGGACAGGTTACCAGTGTCAAGAATCAGAATCCGTGGGGAACCTGTTGGAGCTTTTCTGCTATCGCTGCACTGGAGAGCGGTATGTTAAGCCGGGGTATCTATGATGATATTGATTTATCGGAGTATCATCTGATCAACTATAATTTTCGAGGAGTACAGGACCCTCTGGGTGGTACGGCAGAGGACAGTATTCAGTACACCGGCACCCTGACGGAATTTTTGAATGCCGGTGGTAATGTACAGGTGGCATATCATGCGCTGACGAACTGGGTGGGAGCAGCGGACGAGAGTCTTACCGGATATCCGGGAGCGGGAGCAGTTACGGAGCTGCCGTCTACGGTCGAGAATGCGTATTTGAGCGATCTGGTACATGTTCAGCAGGTGTATATGATCAGTGCGGATGATGTGAGTGCCATCAAGGAAGCCATCACACAATATGGTGCGGTGACGGCAGCGATGTCTTATCAAAGCACCTATTTGAATAGTACCACAGCCGGATATTACAATCCTTATGATAAATACTCCAACCACGCAATCACGGTGGTAGGCTGGGACGATGCTTATAGCAGGGATAATTTCAAAATTGCACCTGCGTCAGATGGGGCATGGTTGGTGAAGAACAGTTGGGACACTTATTTTGGCGATGGGGGATATATCTGGTTGTCCTATGAGGATGCCTCCCTTCAGGACACTTTTTGTGTGCTTGTAGGGGAAGAGGCAGATAATTACGACAATAATTATCAGTATGATGGCTCTTATCTCAATCGTTATCTGCAGGTGTCGGATTCCATTGGCATTGCGAATGTATTTAAGATACAGAGCGGAGAGGCGAAGGAGGCGCTTCGCGCGGTAGCCTTTGAGGTAGGGAATACGAATATCAATTACAGTATTCAAATCTATACAGACCTGAAAGATAAAACCAATCCCACAAGCGGGAAAGCCATGCTGGCAGAACCGGTGACGGGAAAAACCTCTTTTCAGGGATATTATACGGTAGAATTGCCAAAGGAGATTTTGTTGGAGCCGGATCAGGAATTTGCCGTGGTGGTCACATTGCAAAAGAGTGGCTCTATCCGCGTTGTTCTGGAAGCCTCAAATGTGTGGAACAACACGAATTATGTGGCGGGTGCAAAGGAAAATCAGAGCTTTATGAAGTTGGGCAGAAGCTGGGAGGATATGGGGACGGAGTATAATGGAAACGTGAGGATTAAAGCGTTTACCTGCAATACCGGTATTTTGCCAGATGTAGCGGTAGAAGGAGTGGAAGCGCCGGAAGAGGTTGCGTTGACCGTGGGTGAAAGCTGTCTTCTGACTGCAACCGTCTATCCCACAGACGCTGCCAATCAAGCTGTGAGCTGGAGCAGTGCAAACAATGAGGTCGCAGAGGTTGACGGTGCGGGGAATGTAACAGCCAAAAAGAGAGGAACCGCAGTAATCACCTGTACCACAGAAGAAGGCGGGTTCATTGCACAGACCCTCGTGACAGTCAGAAATGCCATAGAGATGGAGGCGGATGACCGGGAACTGACGGTAGGCAGCAGCCTTTGTATGATGCTTAGTTTAAATGGCGAGGCACCGTCAGCGGAATACAATCAGGCGTATGATTGGTCTGTAGACGATGAAGATGTTGTCACCATTGACGCGGAGGGAAAGATTATCGGACGGGGAATGGGAAGTGCGACCATCAGATGTGCGCATAAAGAGGATCCGGAAGAGACAGCGGCTTTTACGGTTGATATCAAGCTTCCATTTTCTGATATACGCGTTACCGACTGGCAGTATGCTTATGTAAGGTATGTATATGACAACAACATTATGTTGGGAAAAAGTTCGGAAAGATTTGCGATGAACCAGAAATTGTCACGTTCAGAATTTGTAACCGTTTTGTACAATTATTCGGGGACACCGGATATACCATACACCCAGGAGTTTAGTGATGTGAAGCCTGCGGACTGGTTTGCGCTCCCTGTAACATGGGCGAAGGAGAGCGGAATTACCGCAGGATACGGCAATGGTAAATTTGGAGTATCGAATCCCATTACCAGAGAACAGTTGGTAAAGATGTTATATGAATTTGCCAAGAATCTTGACGGATTGGATGTCAGCACACGCAGCTCACTAGCAGAATTTGCTGATGAAAGTACGGTCAGTACATGGGCTGTTCCTGCCATGGAGTGGGCTGTGGCAAATCAGATTATCACCGGTAAGCCCCGCAGTGAAAATGAGATATTTTTAGACCCCGCAGGTAATGCCACCAGAGGTGAGTGTGCAACTATCATGAAAAAATATGGAGATTTGTTAAAATAAGTATGGATAAACAGAGAATGACCGGGCTGCTGCTCCCCTGTATATACGCAGGGGGGCAGATTGTATGCCTTTTCTTTTTGCGAAAAATAGCGTTGCTGACGGTATATCAGACCGTGGCGGCATATGGGGTGCTTAGTTTGCTGGGAATTGCGTTTTGTGTGTTTGCGCAGCGGTGTCAGGGCAGGGGCGAAGACCTCAGGGATAGTTATCTTGTGCTCTGGAGTGGTCTGCATGGGGCTGTTGTATTGGGCTTCCTCACACGCGGAAGCTTCTGTCTGACATTGACGGAAATCACCTTGGTGCAGGCCGCAGATTTATTTTTGACGGTAGCGATTTACTGGGTGTTTTATCTGATTTCGGGCTGTGTGTCTTTTTCCATCGGCATGGGAAATCTACTTATTGGTATTGTGGGTACTGTGAATCATTATCTGGTGCGTTTTCGCGGGGCACCCTTTCAGATTTCGGATATCAAAGCGGCAAGGACAGCCCGGAATGTAGTGGCAAACTATCATTTTATGCCGGATGTGGTGTTGGTTCTTGCGATTGGTGACCTGGTGATATGGTATGTGCTGTGGAAACGATATCTTGAGAAGCGACGGAGGTATCATCTGGGCTTGTTGGCGGGAGCTATGCTCATGATTGGCGGATGTGTGGTATTGCCCATCAGGGAATGGGGCGGACTGTATAGTTGGTCAACACAGTTTGCATTAGATACCTTTTGGGTGTCGCTGGCGGCGCAGGTGCAGGATATTGCCAATCCTTTGCCGGAGGATTATTCTGTGGAGCGCGTGGAGCGGATCATTCACGACTTTGAGGAAGAGGGGGCTGTGGCGGAGGATATAGACAGCGGGACAGAAATGCCACCGAATATAGTAGTGATTATGAATGAGACTTTTTCGGATTTGCGCGTGTTGGGGGAATTAGATACCACTGTGCCGGTTTTGCCCTATTGGGATTCTTTGAAGTCCAACTCTATTTATGGTTGGGCGAATGTTTCTGTGTTGGGAGGAACTACTGCGAATACAGAGTATGAATTCTTGAGCTCTGATGCGGTGGGACTTTATCCGTCGGCTGTACCCTATAACAAATATTTTACTGCGTGGGATGCGTATCCGTGTCTGGTAAGTGTTTTAAAGCAGTATGGCTATGAGACGACAGCCTTTCATCCTTATTTGTCCAGTGGTTGGAATCGTACGCAGGTGTATCGGGCGATGCAGTTTGACCATATGATTTTCCAGGAGGATTTGGACGAGGAGTTAGACACGATTCGAAGCTTTGTCAGTGATGCGGCGGATTTTGAATATATTGAAAAATATTTTACACAAAAAAAGAGGGGTGTGCCGCAGTTCTATTTCAATGTGACTATGCAGAATCATGGCGGATATACCTATGAAGGGGATGATTTTGAGACAGAGGTCAGACTGGCAGGTAAGGCAGAGGGGCAGTTTCCGCAGGCAGAGCAGTTTTTGACCTTAATGAAGGAAAGCGATGAGGCATTGAAGGGGTTGTTGGAATTTTTTACCTCGTATGATGAGCCGGTGATTGTGGTAATGTTTGGAGATCATCAGCCGAAGCTGGAGGATGAATTTTACGAGTATATAACCGGTGAAAAAGAGGAGGAATGGTCTTTCGAACAGCGGATGCGGCAGTACAAAACCCCCTTTATGATTTGGGCGAATGAAAGTGCGGCGCTAGACACACCGGAGAACACAGGAGATGTGAGTGTCAATTATCTGGCACTGCTTTTGATGCAGCGCGCAGGTCTGCCTATGAGTGAATACCAACAATTTGTGTGGCGGGAATATAGCAGATACCCGGTGGTGAGTCAACTGGGCTTGCAGGATGCGTCAGGCAATCAATATGTAAAGGGAACGGAAGCATTTCAAACGCTCACTCAGGACTATCGTATGTTAATCTATAATCACACTGTGGACACGGAGCACCGTTATGAGGACTTTTTTCGCTGAAGTGCATTATAATAGCCGGAAGAGGCACAAGGCTTCTCCCGGCTATTGTTCTATTTTTCCAAATCAATGGTCTTTAATAATTCCTGAATCTCATCTACAGTGAGCCATTCAGTGTTGTTGCCGGAGCTGTAGGAGAAGCCCTCCGGCACGCGCTTGCCGGTAGGTGCTACACGTTTTTTCTCGCTCCAAACCATTTGTGGATAGATGATAAAATGCTTGTCATATTCATAGGTGTTCAGAGAGTCTTCCACGGTTACCATAATCTCATGAAGCTTTTCACCTTCGCGGATACCGACTTCCGGCATGGGGCATCCGGGAAGCATTGCCTGAGCCAAATCAGTGATTTTGAAGGAAGGAATCTTGGAGATAAAGGTCTCTCCTCCTTTAGCTTCCTCCAATGCCTTGATGACAAGCTCCACACCCTGACGCAAGCTAATCCAGAAACGGGTCATGCGATAGTCGGTGATGGGGAGTTCTGTTCCGCCGTTCTTGATAATATTATGGAAGAACGGAATGACAGAGCCGCGGCTGCCTGCAACATTACCGTAGCGCACAATGGAAAAGCTGATATCCTTATTGCCTGCGTAGGCATTGGCTGCGATGAAGAGCTTGTCCGATACAAGCTTGGTGCCGCCGTAGAGGTTCACAGGGTTTACTGCTTTATCGGTGGACAGAGCCACTACTTTTTTGACACCTGTGTCAAGTGCCGCGTCAATGACATTCTGCGCACCGTTGATATTGGTCTTGATTGCCTCCGCAGGGTTATATTCGCAGGCAGGTACCTGCTTCAGGGCAGCGGCATGTACAATATAATCCACTCCGTCCAATGCACGGGTCAGGCGCTCCTTGTCGCGCACATCGCCGATGAAGAAACGCAGTTTTTCTGCGTGCTCCTTAAATTCATTCTGCATCAAAAATTGTTTGAACTCGTCTCTGGAATAAATAATAATTTTTTTGGGATCATAATGCTCCAGGACGTATCGTGTAAATGCTTTTCCAAAGCTTCCGGTTCCGCCGGTAATCAAAATAGATTTATTGTTCAACATATGAATCTTCTTTCCTTTCTTCGTACCTATATATACATATAGTTGTATGAATCTTTCCATATCATAGCATATTCCGACGCGAAACGCAATTATGCTTGTTTACAAAATGTGTTTGTGTGTAACAGTTCAGCCGTGAAGCGGCGACTCATGCGTAGCAGGAGCGGATTTATGAATGATATGGCTGAACTGTTGCGTTTGTGTTAATATTGTATTATTATAAAAATAGGATTGAGTTAGTAGGTCAGTTTAGGAGAGCTTCACAATTATCGATATTTCGTTTATTATCTTTCTAAAATTTCATTGACAAATACATTTCCCAAATGATATTATGTGGTTAAGTAGCTACGCAATCGTTATTATTTTCATGTTCACAATTATACTACGATAATAGAAAGGGGTTTAGCATATGACAACAGACGAAAAGTTAGATTTACTGGTTTTGCAGATGGGCTCAATGGATAAACGGATGAGTTCTATGGAGATGCAGATGAGTTCCATGAACCAGGCGATTATTTTGTTGAGAGAGGATGTAAATGTTCTCAAGGAGGATGTAGGGGTCTTAAAAGGGGATGTAAGCGTTTTAAAAGAGGACGTAAGCGTCTTAAAAGAGGACGTAACTGTTCTGAAGGAAAACGTAAGTGCTTTGACAGACCGAGTGGGAGGTCTGGAGGAGAGGGTTGGTTCTTTGGAGGTGCATGTTGACTGGCTGATTCAAGAGGCAAAGGAGGTCAAGCTGATTATTGAAAACGAAATCAGACCCAACATTTCGCGAGTGGCAGAGGGGCATCTGGATCTTGCCAGGAACCTGCAAGCGGCTTTGAAGCCCAATACGGAGGTTGAAATGCTCAATATCAGAATGGGGATGGTAGAGGCAGATGTGAAGGAGTTGAAGAAACAGGTTTATGCAAGAGGCAAAGCGGGCAAGCCCTCTAGCAGCTTACCCGTAGCAAATGTGCCTTTCCTGTAAGACTTAGTGCGGTTGAATGGGCAGGCAGGAAGATACAGTCTCCTGCCTGAAAGGGGATAGCATCCTGCTCAAATTGTAGCTTGCCCTCTCCCTCTACACAGAGAAGCACCTGATAGGATTCGTCTGTGGATGGATAGGGGGCGGCTTCCCCATAAAGGGAGGTATTAAGTAGCAGGCGTTCCACTTGAAAATATTTGCATCGACAGAGCTGCTCCAGAGCGCATCCCTTGCGATAACGGAGCAGGCGCATAGGCTGCCGTGGCTCGACACTGCTTTTTAAATTCGCCACAGCCAGTGCTTTTTCGAGGTGCAGTTGGCGCTTTTTTCCGTCTTTGCCAACGCGATTGTAGTCGTAGAGACGGTATGTGAGATTAGAATTCTCCTGAATCTCTGCCACCAATGCACCGGCGCCCAGCGCGTGGACAGTGCCGGCTTCAATGTAGAAAACATCATCTTTTTGCACAGGAACCTTTTGCAGATACTTTTCAACAGTTCCTTCCTGCAGGCTGCGCTTTAACGTTTCTCTGGATATATCATGCGTGAAGCCGTATATAATCCGGGTATCCGGTGCTGCATCCAACACATACCACATTTCAGACTTACCATGTGCACCGTTTTCGTGTATATAGGCATAGGTATCATCGGGATGAACCTGCACAGATAAATCTGCCTTGGCATCAATTAATTTTACTAGGATAGGAAGTTCGCCTTCCGGCAAAATATGTTTTCCGTAATATTCGGGATGTTCTCTTAAGACATCACGGAGCGTACGTCCTATATGTTCGCCGCTGCCAATGGTACTTAAGCCATCGGGATGGGTGGAACATTCCCAGGTTTCTGCAAGAGGAGAGAGGGCAATTTTTTTGTGAAAATCAGTATTGAGTCTCTCGCCGCCCCAGAGATAATCCTTACCTATGGGGCGAAGCAGAAATGGTCTATTCTTCGAGTTCATATTTTTGTTTGTCATGGACGCTGATCTCCTTGCCCAACTGTACTTCCATTACTTTTAATTCCGTGTCGGCGATAATGGTATGACGACAGCCTGCCTGAATCGTAATCACATCTCCTGCGGTGACAGGCTGCTCCATGCCATCCACAATGGTGCGTCCCTTCCCGGAGAGAATCGTCCAGGTTTCGTCCCGGCGTGCGTGACTGTGATAATTCATGCGGTGACCGGGATTCAAAGTGACTTTGATAGTGAGACTTTCGTCTTCTACATCCAGCACGCGGAAGCTTCCCCAGGATTTTTCGGCAAACATAATCTGTTGGTCAATTTTATCCACGAAGGGTTTGATGTAACTGGATTGTTCTTTGTCAGATACCAATATCCCTTCAGAGCTGGCAGCAACTACCATGTTTTTCAAGCCCATGCAGAGTATGGGGACATCCAGCTCATTGATAACATTGGTATTTTCACAGGTCTCGTTAGAGATGCAGTTGCCGATAAAGGGTTCTTCCATGGCTTCTGAAAGCGTATTCCAGGTTCCCAGATCCTTCCATTCACCGTTATACCGCATTACTTGAATGTGAGGCTCTTTCTCCACCACTGCATAGTCAAAGCTGATTTTTTCTAAGCTGTCATATTTTTGAAATAAGTCCTGATAGTCAGTGAAGTCAATCAGTTCATGCGCTCGCTGCAGCACATATTTTAACTGATAGGCAAACACGCCGCCATTCCAGAGAGCACCTTGACGGATGTAGGTGGCTGCGGTGTCTTTGTCGGGCTTCTCCTTAAAAGTGGATACAGCGCTGACTATATCTGTGCCCTCGGGGATGATATAGCCATATTTTTCACTGGGATAGGTGGGCTCAATTCCCATTAATACCAAATTGGCTTCGCCGGCTGCAGCCTGCTTGGCAAGCTGTTTTAGGGTTTCAAAGTAAGAAGTCGTCACATAGGGATCAACCGGACATACTACTACAGGTTCTTCCGGGTCTACACCTTGCACATCTGTCAGATAGGCAGTTGCCAGTGCAATGGCGGGGAAGGTGTCTCTGCGACAGGGTTCTACACAGATTCCTACATCATTGCCCAACTGGTTATGGATGGCGGAAACCTGTGTCTTGGAGGTTGCAATCGTAACGGTCGCATCCGGATCCACCGAGCGAATCTGACCATAGACGCGCTGTACCATGGATTCATATTCGCCATTATTATTTTTAAATATTTTTATAAACTGTTTGGAGCGGACGTCATTGGAAAGCGGCCACAAACGCTTTCCCGACCCTCCGGAAAGTAAAATAATATTCATAGCAATTTATCCTCTTTATAAAGTGATTGTCAGCGCTCTGCGCGCATGGGATTATGCAGGAAATCCTCATAGGTCAATCGGATACCGTCCTCCAGTTCTGTTTGATATTTCCAGCCCAAATGCTCCAGCTTAGAGACGTCTAAGAGCTTTCTGGGTGTGCCGTCGGGCTTGCTGGTATCCCAGTTGATGGTACCGGTGTAGCCGATTACTTTGGCGGTGAGTTCGGTAAGCTCCCGAATGGAAAGCTCTTTTCCGGTACCAACGTTTACAGTCTCATCTCCGGAATAATTGTTCATGAGAAAGACGCAGGCATCAGCCAGATCGTCCACATAGAGAAATTCTCTTAAGGGTGCTCCGGTTCCCCAACAGGTTACTTCACTGAGACCTGCCTCCTTTGCCTCGTGAAAACGACGAATCAGCGCCGGCAACACATGACTGTGGGTAGGGTGATAATTGTCGTTGGGACCGTAGAGGTTGGTAGGCATGGCGGTTATATAATCTGTGCCATACTGTCGATTCAAAAATTCGCAGTATTTCAGCCCTGAAATCTTAGCCAAGGCGTAGGCTTCATTGGTCTTCTCAAGCTCTGAAGTCAATAGACAACTCTCCGGCATAGGTTGGGGAGCCATGCGGGGATAGATGCAGGAGGAACCAAGGAATAACAGTTTTTTACAATTATTTTGCCACGCGGAATGGATAACATTCATCTCCAGAATCATATTATCGTACATGAAATCTGCCAATGCCTCGCTGTTTGCAACGATGCCGCCCACTTTTGCTGCCGCGAGGAAGCAATAGTCCGGTTTTTCGGCAGCAAAGAAATCCTCTACATCCTGCTGCCTGCAGAGATTCAATTCCTGATGAGATTTGGTGAGAATGTTGTGATAGCCTTGGGATTCTAGCGCGCGTACAATGGCAGAGCCTACCATGCCGCGGTGTCCGGCTACATATATTTTTGCTTCTTTTTCCATCATTTTGCAATCATACCTTTCTGTATCAGTCAAATCATTTATACATTGTGAGCAGCCGCTTCTCGTTTTGCCAGAGAGCGGTCATGCTCTGCCATAATGCGTACCAGTTCTTCGTAGCCAGTGGTCTGGGGATTCCATCCTAACACGGTCTTTGCCTTGGTGGGGTCGCCCCATAGATTGTCCACATCGGTGGGACGGAACCATGCGGGATTCACGCATACCAACATTTTGCCGGTGGCAGCATCATACCCTTTTTCATCCAGACCGGTTCCTTCAAAGCGAAGTGTGATACCGTTGGCGGCAAACGCTTTTTCGGTAAAATCTCTTACAGTGTGCTGCTCCCCTGTAGCAATCACAAAGTCTTCGGGAGTGTCATGCTGCAGCATGAGCCACATACATTCCACATAGTCCTTGGCGTAACCCCAGTCGCGCAGGGAGTCCATGTTGCCCAGCTCCAGGTGATCCTGCAAGCCCTCCGCAATTCGCCCGGCTGCCAATGTGATCTTACGCGTGACAAAATACTCGCCGCGCCGCTCGGATTCGTGGTTGAACAGAATGCCGTTTACGGCAAACATTCCATATGCTTCGCGGTACTCCTTGATCATCCAGAAGCCATACTGTTTTGCAATGGCATAGGGGCTGTAGGGATGAAAAGGAGTGGTTTCTTTCTGTGGGATTTCTTCTACCTTGCCGAACAACTCAGAGGTAGATGCCTGATAGATGCGCGTTTTGTGTGTGAGTCCAAGGATGCGCACCGCCTCCAGAATGCGTAAGACACCAATGGCGTCCACATCGCCGGAATACTCCGGAACATCAAAGGAAACCTGTACATGAGATTGTGCTGCCAGATTGTATATTTCATCCGGAGACACCAGTCCGATAATGCGTATCAGGGATGAGGAGTCAGTTAAATCGCCGTCATGCAGGGTAATCGCATTGTTTGCCAGTAAATGGTCAATTCTTGCGGTATTGGAAATAGAAGCGCGTCTGGTGATACCGTGTACTTCATACCCCTTCTGAAGCAAAAGCTCCGCCAGATATGAACCGTCCTGCCCTGTGATGCCGGTAATGAGTGCTTTTTTCTGATTGCTGGAAGAATAATCCATGAGGAAACCTGCCTTTCTTACAAAATAAATATATTGCCATTAGTGTAATGCAATAAATTGTTGAATATAATGGGATATATTGAGAAATAATAGCAAAATATTGACTTTTAAGCTACGGGAGACTATGCTTAGAGTAATGAAATACAGTTGCGGGAGAAGTGTAATGAGAAATGGAACAATATTGATACCGACACTGAATCCTACAAAGGATTTGGTGGAATATATAGAGACATTGATTCGGGAAGGCTTTGATGAAATTCTGGTGGTGGATGATGGAAGTGACGTGGAGTGTCAGCCCCTTTTTGAACAGATTGCCAGATTACGGGAGTGCACACTGCTGCGACATGCCATTAATTTGGGCAAGGGGCGCGCGCTTAAAACCGGGATGAATTATTATATGAATCATAGTAGGACACATTGCGGGCTGATTACCGTGGACTCTGATGGACAGCATCTGGTGAAAAATGTCATCGAAATGGATGAGAAGCTAAAGGAGGCAGGTGAAGAGGGCGGGATGGGAGTCATCTTAGGCTACCGTGACTTTGAACAGGAAAATGTACCGCCTAAAAGCCGGTTTGGCAATAAGTGTACCAGCGCAGTGTTCCGCCTGTTTTACGGTACGAAGATCCGTGATACACAGACGGGGCTGCGGGCATTTACCAATGAGACAATGAAGTATTTTCTAGGGTTGGAGGGAGAGCGCTTTGAGTATGAGACCAACATGCTGATTGCCATCAGACGATATCAAATCCCTCTTTACGAACTGCCCATTGACACAGTGTATTTGAATAACAATAGCGGGACGCATTTTCGTCCGGTTCAGGATTCCTGGCGTATCTACGCTTTGTTAATGAAAGAGTTTATGAAATTTGGTATGGTGTCCATCCTATCCTTTTTGATTGATATTACATTATTCTGGCTGCTAAGTTATATTCTGCGGGGACAGGAAATGGTTCTGCAGGTGGTGGTATCTACAGTGGGAGCGCGAATTTGCTCTTCTCTGTTTAATTGCATGATGAATATGAAGGTTGTTTTTGAGAGCAGGGAAAATCTTAGGATGATTTTGATAAAATATTATGCTTTAGTGGCAGTGCAGATGTTGTGTTCCGCATTGTTGGTGTATCTGGGAACTATGGCGTTGCCCATTCACAGGGTTGTCATCAAGGTATGCGTGGACAGCTTGCTGTTTCTTGCCAGCTATTACATTCAGAAAAACTATGTATACTGATTCGCGGAAAGGAGTAGATGTATGGATTTTTCCTTGTTTGAAACCGAAACGCCTTCCGTACAGTCGGAACGCATTCTGTATACACCTTCTGATTTTGCCAAGGCAAATTTGATTCATCTTCAGGAGGTAGGGAAGCTGACTGCCAGAAAGCGCCATGAGAGTAAGCGCAACAATTTGACTTCCTATCTGTTTTTTTTGGTGCTGGATGGCTCCGGTACGCTCACCTATGAGGGGACAACGTATCATTTGAAAGCGGGAGATTGTGCATTTCTGGATTGCCGGAGAGCCTACGCACATCATACGTCACAGGAGCTGTGGACGCTGAAATGGGTTCATTTTTATGGACCTAACATGGGGGGGATTTATGGGAAATATGTGGAGCGTGGAGGTCGTCCCAGTTTCGCGTGTGCCTATGCAAAACAATATGAGGCGTTGATTGACGAACTATATGATATTGCGGATTCGGACAGTTATGTGAAGGATATGCAGATTTGCGAAAAGCTTATGGGCTTGCTGACACTTCTGATGGAGGAGAGCTGGAACGGAGAGGAGCGTGCATATCAGAATAGCAAAAGACGCAATCTGCAGGCAGTGAGAGAATATCTGGAGGGACATTTTCAGGAAAAGATACGCTTGGATGCACTGGCAGAGAGCTTCTATATTAACAAGTTTTATTTGACCCGGATTTTTAAGGAGCAGTTCGGGGTATCCATAAACGCCTATTTGTTACAGCTTCGCATCACCAGGGCAAAGCAGCTTCTTCGCTTCTCGGACAAGACAGTGGAGGAAATTGCGGGAGAGTGTGGCATGAATGACGCAAATTATTTTTCGCGCATGTTCAAAAAGGTGGAAGGTGTCACGCCGGGACAATTCCGTAAATTATGGTAAAAAACGTTTTTTTAAACAAACAATTACGGTTTAAAAAGACGAAAAATAGATTCTTCTTCTCATTTTGTTTCGGAAGTGGTATAATGTGAACAATGTAGTAGAAAAACAAGCGGCTGCAGCATGGCTTTGGAGTTCCCTTAGGGGCGAAAAGGAGAAAATATGGAGCAATTAGCAATTTTTGGAGGAACGCCTGTGAGACAGCGTCCCATTGGTTATGGACGGCAGTGTATCGAGCAGGATGATATAGACGCGGTGGTGGAGACCTTAAAAAGTGACTACCTCACCTGCGGTCCGAAAATAACGGAGGTGGAGCAGAAGCTGTGCCAGATTACCGGTGCCAGGTACGCGGTGGTAGTGTCCAACGGTACAGCCGCTTTGCATGTGGCAGCAATGGCAGCCGGTTTCGGCGAAGGGGATGAGGTGATCGTCAGTTCCATCACTTTTGCCGCTTCCTCCAACTGTGTATTGTATTGCGGAGCAAAGCCGGTTTTTGCTGATATCAGACCGGATACCTATAATATTGATCCGGATTCCATCCGCAAGCTCATTACACCTAAGACACGGGCTGTTATTGCGGTGGACTTTACAGGACAGGCAGTGGAGTTGGACGAGATTAAGGCAATCTGTAAGGAGCATGAGCTTTTGCTCATTGAGGATGCGGCTCATTCCATCGGAACCCGATACAAGGGACAGCCGGTGGGCAGTATCGCGGATATGACCTGTTTCAGCTTTCATCCGGTGAAGACCGTGACAGGAGGAGAAGGGGGCGCGATTACTACCAATGATGAAGCGCTTTATCGCAGGCTGCTTCGTCTGCGGGCACATGGTATTACGCGCAATCGGGACGAGATGGAGCATCCTACAGATGCCAGATGGTATTATGAGCAGGTGGAGCTGGGATATAATTATCGCATGACAGATTTTCAGGCGGCACTGTTGATTAGTCAGTTGAATAAGCTGTCGAAATTCTCAGCCAGAAGAAAAGAGATTGTGAAAAAGTATGACGAAGCGTTTTCACAGATGCCGGAGCTGGTGGTACAACGGGAAATACCGGAATCGGATACCACGAGACATCTCTATATTTTACGGCTGAATTTGGAAAAGCTGGGATGTGACAGAAGACAATTTTTTGACGCGCTCTATGCGGAGAATACTTGCCCGCAAGTGCATTATCTGCCAGTGTATTGGCATCCTTATTACGAGAGGTCAGGATATGAAAAAGGCTTATGTCCCAACGCGGAGAAGTTCTATTGTGAGGTCATGAGCATCCCTCTGTATTATGCGCTTACGGACGATGAAGTGGAGGATGTCATCCGTGCGGTGAAAAAAATTGTAGAATATTACAGAGTATAGTTGCTATTTGTTGGGTGGAAGAAAATATAAGTCAACGAGCCCGAAGATGAATATATTTAAAGTACATATAGAATAAAACGAAAAGAAAGGAAATATTTATGGGAAAATATTTTGGTACAGACGGTTTTCGCGGAGAGGCAAACATCACATTGACAGCAGACCATGCGTATAAGATTGGTCGTTTTCTTGGCTGGTATTACAGACATGAGAATGGGGAGAAATGTAAGGTTGTCATCGGCAAGGACACCAGACGTTCTTCTTATATGTTTGAGTATGCTTTGGGCGCAGGTCTGACAGCTTCCGGTGCAGATGCGTATTTGCTGCATGTTACCACAACCCCCAGTGTGTCCTATGTGACCAGAACAGAGGATTTCGACTGTGGAATCATGATATCCGCCAGTCATAATCCATACTATGACAATGGTATCAAGCTTGTGAACAGCAATGGTGAGAAGATGGACGAGGAGACTATTTTAAAGATTGAGGAATATCTGGACGGCAAGCTGGGTGAGGCACCTTTTGCCGAGCGGGACAATATCGGCTGCACAGTAGATTATTCCGCAGGTCGTAACCGCTATATCGGTTATCTGATCTCTCTTGCCACCCGTTCTTACAAAGACAAAAGAATCGGTCTGGACTGCGCCAATGGCAGTGCATGGATGATTGCCAAAAGTGTATTTGATGCCTTGGGTGCCAAGACCTTTGTAATCAACAATCATCCTGATGGTATCAATATCAATACCAACTGTGGTTCTACACATATTGACGGCTTGAGAAGATTTGTGGTTGAGAATAAATTGGATGTGGGATTTGCTTTTGACGGTGATTCCGACCGATGCCTGTGTGTGGATGAGAATGGCAATCTGGTGGATGGAGATGCGATCCTATATATCTATGGATGCTACATGAAAGAGCGAGGCAAGCTGAAGGGCAACAAGATTGTCACCACGATCATGTCGAATTTCGGTCTCTATAAGGCATTAGATGCGGTTGGAATCGAGTATGAGAAGACAGATGTGGGCGACAAGTATGTCTATGAAAATATGTCCCAGAATGGCTACCGTCTGGGTGGGGAACAGTCCGGACATATTATTTTCAAAAAATATGCTACCACCGGAGACGGTATTCTCACCGCGATTAAGATGATGGAGGTTATGTTGGAGAAGAAGATGACCTTAAGCGAATTGGCGACACCGTTCAAATCATATCCGCAGGTGTTGAAGAATGTGCGTGTGGCTGACAAAGGGGCAGTGAGAAACGACGCTGATATTCAGGCAAAACTGGCTGAGATCACAGAGGCACTTGGCGATGACGGACGTATTATTTTGAGAGAAAGCGGCACCGAGCCGGTGATGCGTGTCATGGTGGAAGCCGGCACGGAGGAGATCTGCGAGCAATATGTGGATCAGGTGGTGTCCTTGATCAAAGCAAAGGGCTATGAGGTCTAAAGTATCAGAGGAATGTAGTGCGGTTTTCGCAGATTAAAGAGGAGTTGGAGGATAATCCCATATGTGTGGAATTGTTGGTTATGTAGGAACTGAAAATGCGGCGCCTATTTTGTTGGGCGGTTTGGAGAAGCTGGAATACCGCGGATATGACTCCGCAGGTATCGCAGTCAGCAATGCCGAGGGCAAAATTGAAGTGATCAAGGCAAAGGGCAGATTGCGTGTGTTGGCAGATATGACGGACAATGGAAAAGCGGTGCATGGTAGCTGTGGTATCGGTCATACCAGATGGGCTACCCACGGTGAGCCTTCCAGTACCAATGCGCATCCCCATGTAAGTAATGACAAGAGTATTGCTGTGGTACATAACGGTATCATTGAAAACTATTTGGAGCTGCGAGACAAAATGATTAAAAAGGGTGCAACCTTTGTGTCAGAGACAGATACAGAGGTGGTGGCGCATTTGCTGCGATATTATTATACCGGGGATCCTATTGACGCGTTGACAAAGGTGATGATGCGTGTGAGAGGTTCTTATGCGCTGGGGGTGCTGTTCATGGACAGACCGGGAGAAATCTACGCAGTGCGCAAGGATAGTCCTTTGATTGTGGGACAGTCCGGCAATGGAACCTTCATCGCTTCTGATGTGCCTGCTATCCTTGAGTATACCAGGGACGTATATTATATTCAGAATATGGAGATCGCCAAGCTGACGGCAGACTCTGTGACCTTCTACAATATTGATCAGGAGGAGATCACGAAGGAATTAAAGCATATTGAGTGGGATGCCAAAGCAGCCGAAAAGGAAGGCTTTGAGCATTACATGATGAAAGAGATCTACGAGCAGCCCAAGGCAATCCGAGATACCATCACGCCTCGTATTCAGGATGGTAAAATTGTATTTGAAGAGTTGGAGATGGACGAAGAGGAGCTGAATGCCATCAGCAACATTATTCTGTTGGGATGTGGTTCCGCTTATCATGTGGGTGTGAATGCAAAATATATTCTGGAGACGTTGACGCGCATTCCGGTCAGTGTAGAGCTGGCAAGTGAGTTCCGCTATCGTAACCCGATCATTGCCCCCAATACGTTGGTAATCGTTATCAGTCAGTCTGGTGAAACAGCCGATTCTCTGGCGGCGCTTCGCGAGGCGCAGGAGAGAGGGGCAAAGGTGTTGGGGATTGTCAACGTAGTAGGAAGCTCTATTGCTAGAGAGGCGGATGCCTGCATCTATACTTGGGCAGGACCGGAGATTTCTGTGGCAACCACCAAGGCTTACAGCACGCAGATGGTAGTGCTTTATATGATTGCTATGGTGTTAGCACAGGCGAGAGGTCTCATTACGGAGGAGAGATATGCAGAGCTGCTTGCAGAGCTTAAGAGCCTGCCGGAGAAGATTGAGCGGATTTTAAATGAAAAGGAGCGTATTCAGTGGTTTGCCCACAAGTATGCTTCCGCTCAGGATATTTTCTTCATCGGCAGGGGGCTTGACTATGCGGCATGTATGGAGGGGTCTCTGAAACTGAAGGAGATTTCCTATATTCATTCAGAAGGCTATGCAGCCGGTGAGTTGAAGCACGGAACCATCTCTTTGATTGAGGATAATGTGTTGGTTGTGGCGCTTGCCACCCAGAAGGAGCTTTACGGCAAGACAGTCAGCAATATTGTGGAGGTCAAGAGCCGCGGAGCATATGTGTTTGGCATCACTGCTTATGGCAGCTACACCATGGAGGACGTGGCAGACTTTACCGTATATGTGCCTAAGACGGATGATTTGTTCATGACAACGCTTACGGTAATACCCATGCAGTTGTTTGCGTATTATGTGTCTGTGGCAAAGGGACTGGATGTGGATAAACCCAGAAATCTGGCAAAGTCTGTGACCGTGGAATAAAGTATGGGAAAAAGAGATAAATGCACCAAAGAGTGTGCAGCTTTTTGAGTAAGCATGCACTGGAAAAATAGATTTAGAAAAGAGAGAATGGGAAATGTATTTATTACCGCAACCGAAGAGTATCAGTTATGACAATGGAAGTGAGAACGGGCAGGAAGCTTTTTGCCTGCGGTATGATACGCCGATTGTGTTGGATGCGGATATGAAAGTGGAGGGTCGCCTGGCATATATGTACGCCGGGTTGCTGCAGCAGGAGATTGCGACAGACCTGGGACTGAAGCTTATGATAAAACAGCAAAAGGACAACTCTGAACAGGGAGTTGTCTTTTTCACTTGCTGTACACAAGAATCGGATTGGCAGGGGTATACACTGACAGTAGCGCATGATCGTATCACCATAAAAGGCAATGGAGAAGCAGGATTATGCTACGGAGTACAGACCTTACGTCAGATAATCAGACAGTGTGGGTATAAGCTGCCCTGCATGGTGATAGAGGATGCGCCGAGGATTGCGCATCGAGGGGTGTCCTATGATGTGACAAGAGGACGTGTGCCTACGTTGGAGCATTTAAAACGTCTGGCGGATACCTTAAGCTTTTACAAGTGCAATCAGTTACAATTATATGTGGAACACAGTTATCTGTTTGAAGATTTCAGTGAGGTGTGGAGGGATAACACGCCCCTTACAGCGGAAGAAATTTTGACGTTGGACGCCTATTGCAAGGATTTGCAGATAGAACTGGTTCCCTCTCTGGCAAGCTTCGGGCATCTCTATGAGGTGCTGCGTACCAAGAGCTTCTGCCGACTGTGTGAGTTGGAAGAGGCGGAGGGGGAAACCTATTCTCTGGTGAACCGCATGGGACATCATACAGTGGATGTGTCCAATGAAGAGAGCTTTCGCATGGTAAGTGACCGGATTGAGGAGTTTATGGGACTCTTCTCTTCCCGATATTTTAACATTTGCGCGGATGAGACCTTTGACCTCTGTAAGGGGCGCAGCAAAGCGCTGGGTGAGGAAAAAGGTGTGCGTAAAGTCTATTTGGACTTTTTGAAAAAGCTTTGTGATTTCTGCGCGGAGCGCGGTAAAATACCGATGTTTTGGGGAGATGTTTTGTTGGAACAGCCGGAGCTTTTGCGGGATTTGCCCATGGAGGGAGTCTGCCTGAATTGGGAGTATGCCCCCGAAGTCACGGAAAAGCAGGTGAAGACACTTGTTGATGCCGGTGTGAGACATCTTTACCTATGTCCGGGTGTGCAGAGTTGGAATCATATGATCAACAGACAGGGGGACGCCTATGAGAATATATCGAAGATGTGTGCAAATGCACACAAATACCATGCGGAGGGTGTGCTAAATACCGAGTGGGGAGATTTGGGACATATTGCGCATCCGGAGTTCTCTACCATAGGACAGATTTATGGGGCAGCTTTCTCCTGGAGCGACAAGGCAATGCCTGAGGAGGAGATGAACCGCGCCATCTCACTGCTGCAATATGGGGATGCCAAGGAGGAAATCGTAGAGATATTCCGCGCGCTTTCCGAGACGGAGTGCGTAAACTGGTGGCATGCAGTGCAGTACATGGAGGAACAGAGCGGCATCTTACAGAAAGCACCGGAAGAGATGCTGCAAGGGATTTTAAGTGACGAGGCTGTCGCGGAGTCCGGTGGGGCAGTCCTGTGGGATAAGTTGCAGCGCAATGTGGAATTGATAGAACGATTATATAGTAAGTTGACAGATGTGTCAGAACAGCGCAGACCGGATATCTATGCCTATATTCTTATGGGACAGGGGCAGTGCTACCTGACCCTGACAGGCTATCTGTTGGCTTGCAGGAACCGTATCGTACAAGATGGAGCGACACAGTTCTGGCAGCTTATGGAGCATTTTGCAGTTGGCGGAACCAAACTGCCGCAAACGATTACACAGGCAGGGTGGAAATTGGCAACCCTATGGGAGCATTGGCTTGTCCGCTACAAGGAATTGTGGAGAAAGGAATCGAAGGAGGGCGAGCTGTTTCGCATAGCAAAGGTGGTCTGCTGGTATGCGGATAGACTGAGGGAACTATAGTGAGTTGTATTTGAGAAAGGAAAGCTTAAAACTGGCATGAACAAATCAAGGGAATCAAAACGTGCAGCGTGGCGTTGGAAATGGAAGGAAGAATATACAGACGCTTTGCTTTTTGCAATCATATGGTTGGGTTTTTCTGTGGTGACACTGATGTTGTTTTATAGACAAGCCGGTGCAGGGGCAGATAAGATGTACGAATCGGATATGAAAGCATATATGCTGGAAATGCAGGGATTGGATAGCGGATATAGCTTTCCTTACCCCGTTTTCTTCAAGCTTTCGGCGTTGATACATCTGTTTGTAAGCCCTGAATGGGCGGTGTCGTTGGCGACCATGCTGTTGAATAGTTTCGGTGTATTACTGATGAAGCTTCAGTTGAATCGAATGTTTGTGACAGCATGGGAGCAAAGAGCAGGAGGAAAAAAATGGTTGGTTGGTCTGGGACTGAGCCTGCTTGCGGTGTCATTGTTTTTGATTTCCATGGTGTATCCGCCCTATCGGATCACCTTGCCCGGCATACGCCACAGGTATACGGGCGTATTTACCGCCAATCCCTTTCACAATGCCACCTACATGGCGGCAAGACCCTTTGCCATCTTAAGC
This sequence comes from Lachnospiraceae bacterium, assembly GCA_017478245.1. GTDB lineage: Bacteria > Bacillota > Clostridia > Lachnospirales > Lachnospiraceae > Acetatifactor. The sequence continues at coordinate 20,201 of JAFVDW010000018.1, read as the reverse complement.
TTTTTTCAGTTTGGTAAGCTGTTGGATGAATATGAAAAGGGATATAGCGGTTCCTGGAAGGAGAGCGAGAGGGGCGTGGCACTGCGGGATTATGTGCTGTTTGCGCTGTATCTGCTTCTTGCCACGATGACAAAGCCCAGTTTTACTACTGTACTGGTGGGAGCTGCCGGACTGCTCATGGTCTACCGTATGGTGAAAAATAAATTTCGCACCTTTGTGCCCACCGTACAACTGGGGGTATGCTTTATCCCCACCTTTTTGGACTTGCTTTATCAATACAAAGGTGTGTTTGTGCCTACCGGAGAGGAGGCGGAACGGGGAATCGGCTTCGGCGTTGGCAAAGTGTGGGCGCATTACTGTGACAATATTCCGCTGGCAATCTGTTTAGCAATCGGATTTCCCCTGTTGGTGCTTTTGCTGAACTACAAGGAGTGGATGAAGAATACACTGTATCGGTTTTCCTGGCAGATTTATCTGTGTGGATTTGCTTATGCCCTTCTGCTGTATGAAAAGGGCTTTCGAAAAGTGGATTTCAATTTTTCATGGGGATATATGTACGGTATTTTCTTTGCGTTTGTGGGTGCTCTGCTGGTGCTGCTGAAGGCGACTGTAAAAAAAGAAAAGCCATTGCTGCTGACGTTACAATGGCTGGCATATCTGGCACATCTGGTGTGCGGATTGCTTTATTTTGTGCATATCTTTCAAGGCGGCGCCTATTATTGATGAGAGCTTTTTGGGCATTCGGTATCCAGAAAGCTCAACAGTTGTCGGGCAAACAGAAAACGCCCTCTCTCATTGGGATGGGTGCCATCTGACAGATAGACAGCGGCGGTGCTTTCATCAATCCCAAGTGTATCATAATTATTCATGCAGGGAATGCCTGCTTCCTCTGCAACTTTTACGGCGGTGTCCACATATTCGGTGAGGACGCTGCCGTTTTCTGATGTGATGGCAGTTCCGTTGTCATACTCGGTGGTAAAGGTGGGTGTCATCAGCACCAGGAGTGCATCCGGATAGGCGTCATGCAACTGCCGGATACCGGTGCGCAGAGCGCCGGCATAGGTGCCGGTGTCCCATGGGTCGTCGGGATTAGATACCGCATAACCGTCAAAGTAATCATTTAATCCAAAATTAATTATAAAGACAAGCTTGCGGTCTGTGTGTTCGGTGACTGCAAATTGTTGCAGGGAAGCGAAAAAGGGCTCCACATCTGCCAGTGCTTCTGTATCTTGCTGTACAAAATATGCTACAGACAAAGGAAAGGATAATGTCTCGTTATTGATGACACTTGCTGCGGTGCCTCCTTTGGCACAGTTGTAGGTGCGGGCGTGGGACAGACCGCTTACAACGCCGGGAATGGAGCTTGAGTCCGTGAAATTGCCTATGACACTGTCGCCGAAAAAGACAATGTCCCAATCGGAAAAATCCGGGTACACTTTGGGGGACTGACGCTCTGCTGCAAGAAAAGCTTCAAGAGAGGAGACCACAGCCTGTATACTTTCTGCATTCACTTGATAGGCATGGTCACAGAAGGTAAGCAGAAAAAGCTTCCGCGAGATTTCCGGGTTGGCGGAGCCGGCGTCTGTGTAGTTGTCAGGGTTGGCAATCAGCCATTCCTCTTGCCCTGCAAAATATAGAGTTACATTGGCATATACTTCTAAATCCTTGGTAAGCTGGCGGTATTTTTCCATCGCCACATGAATCTGTTCCTCTGAGAGAGCCATCCAGTCCTTCTCTGAATAGTAGGGCAGCAAAACCTCAAAGTCAGTGCCGGGATTTGCCGTGATATATTTCACCAGGTCTTCTGACAAATGACGTTCCCAGGCGGTCTGATTCCCGGCAGAGGCCCACATCTTGTAGGGGTCCAGTCCCAGGTATATATTGGATATGGTGTTACCTGAGGTAAATGCAGTTTCCAGATAGTCCGACAGATCTTTCGTCATTGCCGCAGGCTCCTGGACAATCAATGTGGAAACACCCCGGTATAGGGCAAAATCCTCTTCGTTGTATGCTGTGACAGGGTACATGGAACAAAAGACTCCGTGATAGCTTTCAGTCTTCAGACGCTGTAATTGCGTCTGCTTTGCCTTGGAATCCCTGTTTGACACAACGGCTATACCCAAAGCTGCCACGGCAGTAATCAACAGGCACAGGGAGAACAGTAGCCTTCTCTTCCGGGACTGACCGTCGTAGGCTTGTAATAAGTGGTGAAGCCCCCATGCCGCATAGGGCAGCAGGAGCAGGCTGTATGGAAAGATGTAGCGGGAGTTTGCCTCCCAGATTAAGTGAAACAGAAAACCACCCAACACACCGATAAGCCCCAGATACACCGGTAATGCGAAAGAGGAAGCACTGCCCTGGCGGGCGCGTGAAAAAGCAAGCCATTGTACCATACAGAACACAAAAGCCCCCAGATAGAGAAGGTTCTGATAGGCATTGCAATAGGCAATCAGTGCTTCTGCCATAGTCCCGGTATACAAAGACCATATAAAGCCGCGTCTTCCTCCGTCGGTAGCGTAGGTTGCCTGTCTGCAGGCATAGCTGCCGTCCGCCCATTGGGAGAGGAATTTGTTGCGGTAAAAACGAAGCGTATAGCGAGGATTGGCGCGAAAATAGGTCAGACGGTTGGAAATTGCTGCTTTGCTTAAGGCAGTGGTGGCATCTGTGTCCAAGCCTGTATCCTGATAGGTGTAGAAATTAAAGCCATTGTACCAGCCATCCGCCCGGGAGGATTCCTGCATGCCCATTGCAAAATAGGAGATGGCAGGAACACCGGAATTAATGGTGCTGTCAGCGCGGTGTTCGTAAGCCTTCTGCACCAGAGGCAGAATACTCACTGCGCACAGCATACATAGCAGTGCGTAAAGGAGCAGCAGGGGCTTGCGCTCCCGCAAGCCTTGTAAGAGCACCACAATCACTACCGCAATAATCAGAATCAGTGAATTTTTGCGTAACAGGACACTGAGCGTCAGAGCGAGCAGGCTAAGCCCGCTGTTTATGAGTTTGTCTCGCCACTTCAAAGCAGGCTCATCATTTTTCAGTACTTTCAGAAGATAATAGCTTCCCATAGACACTGCCGCAAAAGAAGGAATCTCACCATATACAAAGGAGGTGTACATCAGCAGGGGCAGATTGGCACCTGCCAGCAATAGGTACAGACAGTCAATAGAGTCATTTTTCCATAGCAGATGTACGGATTTGTACTGGTACAGCACAATGACGCATGCCAGAAGCACATACAAAGCCTGTATGGCGGGATAAGCTCTCATACCGAAGGGCAGCAGATTCCAGAGGCGGATCAGAAGCTCATAAAACGCAATCAGCCCTATCTGCTGGGGATAATAAGAGATATAGGAATCCGTAGGGTGGATGAGGGATAGATTGCCGCGGGCAAGCTCTTCTGCCATGGAGAATACTGACATGGCATCGGCGGAGGGCAAGGTACGTCCGAAAAAAATAAAGGCAAAGCCTGCCACCAGGCACCAGCTAAGTACCACAGCGCAAAGCAGCCGCCTGCGCCGTCCGGGATTGCCGGATACGAAATGCCATATTGCACCAAAGCATAGCAAAAAGAGTCCGATTCCCAGCAGCCCTGCAAAAGGGTTGTCCCATTTCGTGAGCACTTTTTGGGTATTCATGTCCGCCGTATAACAGGTGGACAGGAAGGCGCCCAATAGCAAAAGCCCGGTCAAAAGCAGTCCGCATGTCCGCACAACGCTGCCGGAGAAGTTGTATAATTTATTGAAAAAAGTTTTCATCAGATAACGTCCTTTCAAGTCAGCATTTGAAAAAATGGATCAATCAAGGAAGAGTATAACATAAATTAATTCATAAAAATAGTGGTTACTTGCGGTTAATCGTGTTATCATATAAAAGAGAAAGAAGAAAGGAATCCGGAAAGCAGAGAGGCTGGGACTTTAACATGGACAAAATCGCAGTATTGATTCCTTGCTACAACGAGGAACAGACCATTGCAAAAGTAGTGGGGGATGTAAAAGCAGCGCTGCCGGAGGCAGTGGTGTATGTATATGACAATAATTCTGCAGACCGCACGGTGGAGCTTGCGCTGCAGGCGGGGGCGGTAGTGCGCTATGAGTATAAGCAGGGCAAGGGAAATGTGATTCGCAGGATGTTTAGAGAGATTGATGCGGAGTGTTATCTCATGATTGACGGAGATGATACCTATCCCTTAAGCAGCGCCAGAGAGATGGTGGACAAGGTGCTTACCCATCATGCGGATATGGTGGTGGGAGACAGGCTTTCTTCCACTTATTTTACGGAGAATAAGAGACCCTTTCACAATTTTGGCAACAGTCTGATGAGAGCGGGGATTAATTCTCTGTTCCGCTCCGATATTAAGGATATTATGACCGGTTATCGGGCATTCAGCTATGAATTTGTCAAGACCTTCCCTGTATTCTCCAAGGGCTTTGAGATTGAGACAGAGATGACCATACATGCAGTGAATTATGATATGCAGGTGGAGAACGTGGTGGTGGAGTATCGCGACCGTCCGGAGGGCAGTGTGTCCAAGCTCAACACTTACAGCGATGGAATGCGCGTCATCAAGAAAATGCTACAGCTCTACCGCAACTATAAGCCTTTGCGTTTCTTTGGATTGGTGTGCGCATTGTTTCTGATCGCGGCGGGAATCCTGATGATTCCTATCGTGACAGTATATGTGGAGACAGGTCTGGTGCCCAGATTCCCTACCCTGATTGTGTGCGGTTTCATGGTGATGGCGGGGATACAGTCGTTATTTGCGGGAACGATTTTAGAGGTACTCAATGCCAAGGACAAAAAGGATTTTGAATATCGATTAGTGCGCACTCGAAAAGACAGAGAACAGTTGGAGGCATAATGGAGCACAAGCCTATATCGAAAAAAGTCACATATATATATTTTTCCTTTGTGGGAGTGCTGTTTGTCTTCTGTTGCCTGACGGGAAGGGAATTGGCTCGCAAGGGTAATTTACAGTGGACGACTACTTACACCGTCGGGACCTTGCTGCTTAGCCTGGCAGCAGGTATTGTCTTAGGAACAGTCATCTGTAAAGCAGTCTGGCTACTGACAGAGAGACAGTCAGGGAACTTGATGTCAGAGCGGGATAGCAAGACGCAAAGCAGAAAAGGGTGGATATACAGAAGCTCGCAGGGAGCTTTCTATGCGTGCAGCTTGTTTTTGATTACGCTGGCATGGCTTCCCTCCTATCTGGCTTATTATCCGGCAATCTGTGCCTATGATTTTCCGGTGCAGTTGGCACAGATCTCATTGCATGAGTATGTGGATCATCATCCCATTGCACACACGCTGTTGATTCGGCTGTTTATGAAGCTGGGGGAGCGGGTGCTGGGCAGTGTCAATGATGGAATCGCGTGCTTTGCGGCGCTACAGCTTCTATTTCTGGCAGCAGTGTTGGCATATGGAATGCTGTTGCTGAAGAGATTCCGGGTGAGAACCGTATGGATTGTAGGGATGCAGTTGCTATCCATGCTGTATCCCTTTCATTGGTATATGAGTATCAGTATTACCAAGGACACGATTTTTACAGGTTTTTTCCTGTTGCAGATTTTTGCGCTGCTGGTTCTGCTGTTGGAGGAGCGCAGGGAGTCTGGCTGGAAGAGGACGGATGTGTTGCTGTTTTTGTCTTCGGTGGGGATGATTCTCTTTCGCAACAATGGAAAATATGCCATGATGGTGTTGCTTGTGATAGAGCTTTTGGCGCTTTGGAAAGGAAAGAGCACCAGAGGACTTATGGGAAGATTGTTCATAGTCAGCATAGCGGCTTTCCTGATGGGCAACGTGTTGCTTGCGGGATTATTCCGGGTGACGGATGCCAGACAGGGCGACCGCAGAGAAATGCTGAGCGTCCCCATTCAACAGCTTGCCCGTTGTATGTTATATCATGGGGGAGTGGGCATTCTGCCGGAGGATGACGGGACGATGCGTGAGGAGGATGCGGATATGATTCGTCGGTTTCTTGCGGATGAATCCTATCGTTTTTATCAGGCGGATTTCGCAGATCCGGTGAAAAGACATGTGAATACTTCTGCGGCACTGGGAGAGGCGGGGGGGTTTATCAAAACCTATCTGCATCTGTTTGCACAGTATCCCGGTGATTATGTAAATGCAGTGCTTCTGTTGGATGCGGGCTATTTATATCCGGAAGATGAAAGCCATGCGTATGTGAATCAGGTGGATTATGCGCCGGGCAAGGGCTACGCTCAGACCAGATGGGCGGAAAATGAAATTGCACAGTACGGATTTCATAAGGCATCCAAATGGGAATGGTTACATGAACGATTGGAGCAGTGGGCGGAGGATAATGGGCATTTGAAGCTTCCGATTGTAAAATATATGTTGGTGCCGGGAACCTTTCTCTGGGCATATTTGCTTCTAGCGGGGGTGTTTATGATAAAAAGGGTGCGGATGTGTCTTCCGCTGTCGCTGGTGTTGGGGTATTATATCACCATGCTTTTAGGACCGGTGGTGCAGTTGAGATATATCTATCCGGTGATGGTGATGATGCCCTTTTTGGCGTTGCTGGGCATTGCCGACAGAGACGAGACTGATAGCAATAAAGGGAGAGAACATGAAGAGATATGAGGATACGGCGGTAGGAATTTATCTGCGACTGATGACGAGGGAGGATACGGATTCCATTGTGGCATGGCGTAACAGAGAGGATGTGCGCAGGAATTTTATTTATCAGGAGCTGTTCACTCGTGAAAGCCATGAGCACTGGATACGAACCAGAGTGGAGACAGGGCAGGTGGTGCAGATGATTATCTGCAATCTGGAGGATGACATGCCGTTTGGTTCTGTGTATATCCGGGATATAGACAGGCAGCACAACAAGGCGGAATATGGGATTTTCATAGGAGAACCCCTTGCAAGAGGAAGGGGCGTGGGCACTGCGGCGGCGAAGCTGATGCTTGCCTACTGCTTTGACGAGCTGGGGCTGCACCGCGTGTATCTGCGGGCACTCGCCGGCAATGGTCAGGCGATTCGCAGCTATGAGAAAGCCGGATTTGTCAGAGAGGGCACGCTGAAAGACGATGTCTGTATTGACGGCGCATATCAGGATATCGTTTGGATGGCGGCAGTGAAAAATTAAGCTTCGCAATCGCCTGAATAGATTTTATAAAGTGAGGTACAGATTGTATTATGAAAAAGGTTAGTTTTGTGATTCCCTGTTATCGCTCGGAGCATACACTTGCCGGAGTGGTGGCGGAGATTGAAGAAAAGATGAAAACAATGACCGAATATACCCATGAGATCATACTCATCAATGACTGCTCTCCGGATAATACATTGGAGGTAATCCGCAAATTGTGTGCGGAAAATACACGCATCAAAGGCATCAGCTTTGCCAGAAATTTCGGACAGCATGCTGCGCTGATGGCGGGGCTGCGTCAGTCGGATGGAGACTATGTGGTGTGTCTGGATGATGATGGACAGACCCCCGCAGATGAAGTGGACAAGCTGCTTGCCCAATTGGAGGAAGGCTTCGATGCGGTCTATGCCAAATATGAACATAAGCACCATTCTGCTTTTCGTAATCTGGGAAGCAAGGTGAATGAGCTGATGACGCGTATCATGCTGGAGAAACCTGCAGAGCTGTATGTGTCCAGTTATTTTGCGGTGCGCCGGTTTGTGGTGGAGGATATGATACGCTATGAGAATTCTTATCCTTATGTGATTGGTCTGGTGCTTCGGACAACCAAGAATATTACGAATGTGGTGGTGGAGCACAGAGATCGCAGGGAGGGAACCTCCGGCTATACCTTAAGTAAATTGTTTGGTCTGTGGTTCAATGGTTTTACTGCGTTTTCGGTGAAACCTCTGCGCATTGCCACGGCGGTGGGCGGCTGTAGTGCTGCTTTGGGCTTCTTGTATGGGCTTTATACGATTATTAAACGGTTGGTGAACCCGGCTGTGCCCATGGGCTTCAGCTCCACTATGGCGGCGATTGTCTTTTTCGGCGGTATGATCATGGTGATGTTGGGATTGATTGGAGAATATATCGGACGTATCTATATCAGCATGAATAATTCCCCGCAGTATGTGATTCGTGAACGAATCAATGTGGAGGAGCATGACTAGATATCCAGACATACAGAAAGGAATTATCAATATGCAAAAGGTACTGGACTGGTGGAAACAGGATGACAGGGGAGTGATGCTCGTAAAAGCATGCCTGATGGCGTGTCTTCCGCTGCTGTGTTGTCTCGTGTATTGCGGGGCGCAGGGCAGGCGCATTGGAGAGGTGTATCTGCCCTTGTCGGAGAGGAATGATGAATTATTTTATTTTAAACAGTTGGAGGGTATTGTAAGCTTTGGATATCCGCAAGGGTACTTCGGTTTTAATGAGTCACATGCCCTCAAGCTGTCTTTTGCAGCGTGGAGTCCTGTGTTAGTGTTCCCTTGGATTATCTGGGGTCTGCTTTTTGGATGGAATCTGCTCTCGCCCATCATCTGTAATATTTGTCTGCTGACGCTGGCTGTGTTTTTGTTTGTGTGGTTGGCAAGACCCACTTGGAAGCAGTTGGGCGTAAGCGCATTGCTGTTCTGTCTCTATACGCCCTTTGTGAGATATATGCTTTCCGGTATGCCGGAGATTATCTGCTTTAGCTTACTGATCGTATTCTATGGGTTGGCGTACAATGAACTGGATAGGGAAAAGACATACAAGCTGGTGCTGCTCTTTGTAATGGCGGGACTGATGACCCTGATGCGTCCTTATTTGCTGTTGTTTTTGCTGCTGCCCATCTTTTTGTGGGTGAGAAAGAGCAGGTGGAAGGGAGCGGTTGGCTCCGCTGGCGTGCTGGTTGTGGTTCTGGGCGCTTATGCCTGTATCAAGCATTATCTGGGGGCAGAATATTTTGCACCCCTTTTCTTCACAGATTGGATTACCACCTTTTTCCGGGAGGGAATCGGTGCGGGCATCCATAATTTCTTCGGCACACTTTATCGCATGGGCACACAATTTGCGGGACACACCATCGAGGGCTTCCGCAGCGGACTGGCTTCCGGAGCATTCTTTGGCGGGTATCTGGTGATGATGGCGGTGCTTTTGGCACAGAGCATAGTGGATGGCAGGAGAATCAAAAAGGAGCTTACCGGGGAGGAAAAGCATCGATGCGAAAAGCAACTGGTGGTGGAGGCACATTTGGCGTTCTGCTTTGTGGGGATGCTGTTCGCACTGCTTTTGATGTACAAGCTGACCGAAGGGAGTAAGCATCTGCTGACCTTTATGGCGGCGGGCACTTTCGTTGTCAGTCAGATGCGCACAAGATATTACAAGAAGATTGTGTTGATTGGGGCGGTATTTGCTTATCTGTACTCCTACAAGGCAGTGAATCCTTATGATTATCAGGTGCCCTTCGTGGAGGAGGCGGCTGTGGAGCAGGCAGCCTATTGGGAGCACATATTCGATACAGCTTTGGAGTTGAAGGAAAAGAATGTGCCTAATTATGACAATGTTGTCATATGGGTGTTTAACGATGAATTACCCGCAGGGTATGTCAATACGAAATGGCAGATGTTATATGAACTGCCGGAGGGCTTTGGCGTAAGCTGCTGTATGCCGGACTTCTGTGTGGAAGAGCTGGACTCCCTGCAGAGCCGTTATCTGGCGGTGGTATCCGGCGGACGCCTTGATGAGCTGTGCCGGGATGCAGGGTGGAGAGAGCTTGGCAGGGATGCAGATTTGGTACTATATGCGAGATATTGAGAAGTGAGGATGAATATGAGCTTTTGGCAGAGAGTAAAGGAAATACACCTTGAGAAAAAACGAAGCTTTCAGGTGATGCTGGGAGTGGAGCTGTTGGGGATGCTCCTGGCGATTGTGGGATTGTTCGGGAAAAATGATGTGTATTATTTTGGGGCAGACCAGATGCAGATATTGGCGGGAGCTTACTCGCAGGAGCGCGGTTATTGGATAGATGAGAGCTTTGGAGTGAGTGGAGAGGTGGCAAAGCTGACAGAACTGTCATTGCCTGCCGGTGTCTATCGGATATCCATGCAGTATGAGACAGATACAATTATGCAAAATATGTGTACGGTGCTCAACAATGAAGTGCGTTATCATACTTTGCTCAGCAATGGAGAGCATTTGTATGCCGGAGCATGGGAGACGGATTTTGCCATGTGGCTTTTGAAATCCACTGATTGTATGGAGGTACATGTAGAGTACGGCGGTGTGGGAAGTATCGCTGTGCAGGGGATTACGATTACTCAGACCAATGCACTGAACCGCATTCTCCTCTTTTTATGGATAGCGCTTTCGCTGTCAGTCAACGCAGGATATGTATATTGGCAGTATGATGGAGTGTATCATATTCCGGTGCGGAACAAATTAGTGACCCTGGCGCTGGGAGCCATTATGTTGGTGTCCTCTATTCCGCTTTTTGTGGATTATATGCTGCCCAGTGGAGATTTGGTGTATCATTTGATGCGCATAGAGGGAGTCAAGGATGGCATACTGGCGGGGCAGTTTCCGGTGCGTATTGCGCCCAAGTGGCAGCAGGGCTATGGCTACGCATCGTCCATTTTCTACGGCGAGACGGTGCTTTATCTTGCGGCATTGTTCCGTATGCTCGGATTTACGGTGGTAAGCAGTTATCGACTGTTTTTTGCGGTTGTCAATATTGGGATGGTTCTGATCGGATATGGTTGCTTTCGCAAAATGTTTCAGGACAGATTTGCGGCGGTGATGAGCACGGCGGTGTATGCGTTGTCTATTTATCGCGTGTTTAAGCTATATGGCAATGGTGCGTTTGGAGAGTGCATAGCGATGCTCTTTCTGCCGTTTATCGCCTATGGCTTTTACAGAGTGTTTGCCCTTGATGTGAAGGCACCGGAGTATAGAAAGAGTTGGATTCCTTTGACCATAGGCTTTGCGGGACTGGTGCAGTCTCATCTGTTGACCGGTGAGCTGGTGGGCGGATTTACGATTTTGCTCTGTGTTCTGATGTGGAAAAAGGTATTTCGCAAGGAGACGTTTTTGGTGTTGGCGAAGACGGTGATTTATAGCTGCCTGGTCAGTGCATGGTTTCTGGTGCCCTTTGTGGATTATATGGTGACAGGGAATTTTGTGATTCAAAATGTATCCGCGCGGACGATTCAGGAGAGAGGACTCTATATTCCGCAGCTTTTGAAGGTATTCGTGGCAAATGGCAAGACAGTATTTACAGGAACGGATGGTATGGAGGATGCGCAGGCGGCAGGCGTGGGCATGGCAATGCTTCTGTCACTGGTTATCTGGTTGACACTCTGCTTCCTGCGCAAGACGGAGTATGTGGAGAAGCGTGAGCGGCGGTTGGCGGGAATTACATCGCTGTTTGCAATACTCGCCATGTGTATGAGTCTGCTGGCATTCCCCTGGGATCGGATTCAGTTTTTGAATAAGATTACTGCTACCCTGGTGTCCAGTATTCAGATGCCCAATCGTTTTCTGACCATTGCGGCAATCAGTCTGGCTGTAGTGACAGGTGTGGTTGCCAAGTGGTTTGGCAGAGCATATGGCGAGAGGGGAAAGATGATTTTTGCTGCAGTGATCTCCCTCCTGTTGGTGTTGGGCAGCGTGTATCTGATGGAGGATATGCTGAATAGAAGCGCGCCCACAAGGGTGTACAACGCAGAGGGAATGGGTACTGGTTATATTGCCGGTGCGGAGTATCTGCCCTATGGAGCGGATGCGTCCCGGTATATGCCCAGAGAACCGTTGGCGGAGGAAAACATCACAGTGGAGGGCTATGAGAAAAACGGTCTCACAGTGGATACCACTTGCTTTAATGACAGTGACAGGGAAGGCGCGTTGGAGATGCCTCTTTTGTACTACAAGGGATACAGAGCCTATGATATAAACAGCGGTGAGAGACTGGAGGTTTATGATGGAACCAATCATGTGGTGGGCGTGGCTGTACCGGCAGGATATACCGGAACTATTCGCGTGACCTTCACCAGTCCTTGGTATTGGCGTGTGGCAGAGGTAGTGAATCTGTTGGCGGTCATTGTGCTTTGCATTGCGGGCAGCAGAAGGAAAGGGATGGCTGTATGAGTGGGCAGACAAAGGTAAGAAAGCTCCATTATGATCTGCTCAGAATATTGGCGGCGTTCAGTGTGGTGATGCTCCATAGCTCTGCCCAGCTTTGGTATGATGCTCCTGTGAATAGCAGGATATGGTTGACTGCCAATTCGTGGAATGCACTGGTACGATTTGGCGTACCGATTTTTGTGATGATCAGCGGGGCGATTTTTCTGGACAAGCAGAGAGAGCTGGAGCCGGGCAGACTGTACAGGCATAATATTCTGCGGTTGGCTGTTGTCTATATTATGTGGTCTTTGTTCTATGGTCTGTGGGATTACAGCCGGTTTGATTTCAGTCAGTTGGAGCCGTCGCAGATGAAGCCTTGGAAGCTTTTTGTGAACGAATGGGTCAGTGGCAGGTATCATTTGTGGTTTTTGCCTATGATGCTTGGCATCTATGTGTTATTGCCCGTGCTTCGCACTTGGGTAGGACATGCACAGAAAAAAGAACTGGAGTATTTTCTGGTGTTGTTTTTGGTCTTTCAGATTGGGCGGGAGACCTTGCGTGTGGCAGCTTATGGCAGACCCATTATCCTTTCGGTGCTTAATACCGCCAAGGTAGAGGCGGTGTGTGGCTATCTGGGATATTTCGTGTTAGGATATTATCTGGAGCGTTTCGGACTACCCCATAAATGGCACAAGGTGATATATGGTGCAGGAATCTTGGGAGAAATTGCCAATGTCATTTGCAGCAATCTGATTGCGTTGCATACAGGAGAGCGCAGAGGAGATGTATATGACAGCTTTACCATCTTTACATTCTGCGTGGTAGCAGCATTGTTTCTGGCGGCAAGGGAATGGGTGAGTAAATGGCATTTTTCTTCCGGGGCGGAAGTGCTCATCACGGCTGTTTCAGCGGATACACTGGGAATTTATCTGGCGCATGTGGGTGTGTTGGAGTGGCTGTTTAGAGTACACCCCACATGGTTTACCACTATGCCGGCAGTGAGTATTCCCGGTCTTGCGCTGCTTAGCTTTGGGGTGTGTATGATGGCGGCAGCAGTGCTGCGAAGGATTCCGGTGATAGGTAGATATCTGTGCTGATGTTCACAGATAGAGATGTCATAAGGAGCAAAGATGAAAGATAGAATATATATCTGTCACACTTATTATCATGTGTATGTGACATTTTTAAAAGAATTGAAGCTGCGCAGGGAATGTGCCCCGCAGGAGCGCGGGCAGGCGACGCTGGTACTCTCTAAGCTGTCCAATGATTTTGAACAGTTAAAGAGTCGTGTGGAAAGCACAGGGCTTTTTGAACAGGTGGTGGAATACGATGAAAAGCGGGCAGAATTTTTCCCGGAGCGGGCTGTCTGGCGCAAGGATACAGGAAGCTTTGCGAAGAATATGCTTAACCGCATTCGTTTCACCAGACGTTTTGCCGGACTACAGGAGCCCTTTATTCCGGTGGATTTAAAGGCATATGGAGCGGTGTATGTCTATTGCGATTCTGACCCCATCGGCTACTATCTCAATCAAAAGAAGATACCCTACCATGCCTTGGAGGATGGACTGAATTGCTTGAAAAATTACGATTCGGCGCGTTATGACAACAGAGGACATTTTGGTATCAAGGCATTTTTCTCAAGAAGCTTGAATCTAATCTTTATTCAGAATGGATATGGGAAATATTGCCTGGATATGGAGGTGAATGACCTATCTGTCATCAAGCACCCCGGACCCTGTTATATCGAACTGCCCAGACAGCGCCTGGTGGAGACGCTTACACAGGAGGATAAGGAACTGATTCTGCAGGCATTCATCCGGGATAAGGAGAAGCTGCAGGAGCAGATTGCCCGGAGTGCTTTGTTGGGAGATAAGATTCTCATCCTCACAGACCCCTTGTGTACTTTGGAGATACGGGAGCGTATATTCAGGGATATCATTGGGAGGTATGAGAAAGAGGGCACCATCTTCTTAAAGCCCCATCCCAGAGATGAACTGGACTACCGAACCCTCTTTGCCCGGTATCCCCAGTTCGATGCCGCTGTACCTATGGAGATGTTGAATTTCTTTCCGGGACTTCGGTTTTCCAAGGTGGTGGCGGTATTGACAGAGGTGGGTGCCATCGGCTTTGCAGATGAGGTGATTCGCCTGGGGGAGGATTTTATGGATGCCTATGAGGACCCGTTGGTGCACAGACAGAATGAGCAAATATAATTGACTTTTCTTGGCATATTATTGCAGATATTGTCAAGAAGGCTCGGATTTTGTAAAAAGAAGTTCCTTCCGTGGAAAGCTTGTGGTAAAATGACACACATATTTATGTGCAAAAGAAGAACGTGGAGGGGAAAATGAAAAGAATAGTGACATTTCTAATGACCACGGTGCTTCTGATAACTGTAGTGCTATCAGAAGCATCTGTATGTGTGGAGGCAAAATCTGCCCAAATTTCAGCGAAGGATACCATACAAACAACAAAAGAGCGTGCGCTTCAATGGCTGCAAAACAATCAGAATGCCAATGGAAGCTACGGAGCGGAGCGCATTGTCAAGGACACCTGCCAGGTGGAAAGTCTGCTAAGAGATATGGGAATTGGCGGCGAACAGTCATGGCTTATAACCCGCAGGGAGGAGTTGTCAGAGCTTGCGACTTCAGACAATGATACCCTTGCAAGAGTGTACTGTGCAACAGGGGACGAGCGATATTTGTCCGCCATAAGCAAGCCAAATGCCGATGGCGGCTTAGGTCTGACGGCGTGGTATGAGAGCGACATATTAGACAGTATGCTGGTGTTGGAGGCATACTTACGAAAAAACAGGACAGATGGCGGTTATTCGGATGAAATTAATCACATACTGGAGTTTTTGGGGCAGCATCAGAAGACAGGCGGTGGCTTCGCATATCTGCCGGACATGGAAGCCGATGATTTATTGACTGCCCGTATCGGAACGCTTCTGCTTGCCTGCGAGCAATATGGCAGTGCGGACATACAGAGAACTGCCATTACGCCTATGCTGCAAGGGGTGGAGCAGTTTATGAAGGAGCATCCACACACCTTAGAGAGTCAGACGGATTTCGAAGCCGCAGCTTGTCAGGCGATATATTTGTGTATGCAGGAGAGGATAAAAAGCACCAAAGACTGGGAGATTCAACTGCAAGCATTGCAAAGCAGTGACGGCGGATTTTTTGACAATCTGGACTGCACCATTGCTGCTATACGCCTGATGCTTGCCATGGAGGAATTGAATCGTCCGCGCATCCAAGTGACGGGGATGGAGACAGAGCTGTCTACTTATACTGCATGTATTGATTATGACACGGAGGTAGAGGTAAGTTCTGCTTTGCACTATCAGACCAACTTTGGATTTGACGGGCTATGGAGCGTAGAGCTTTGGAATAACGGCGTCAAAGTATCCGAAAAAGAAACGCCTTTTACATTTGATGAAGAGAAAACGGAATCCGTTTTAAAGACGAACTTCCTGTTGCATCCCAAGGCATCTGACAACTATCAAATCAGAGCATTCCTGTGTGTAAACGAGGAAGTACTGTTTGATACCACAGAGGACATCCGCACCACAGAACTGTCTGTAGGGGAGCTGGAGCTGCAGGCGGAGGCCGCGGGAGATGACAAGGTTGCGTTGAACTGGAATAATCTTAGCAATCCCTATATTCGATATGGTTATCGCATCTTCCGCTCCTGCGAGGATGGAGAATGGGAGACCAGGTCCTCCTGGAATGGGGATGAAAAGGTGAAGGTGCTGAATGTATATCCATCCAGTTCTTATTTGAATACATGGCTTACAAGCAAATTGGCGAAGGAGCAGGTTCCGGCGGGGAAAGGGCTGTTTGAAGTGAGTGCAGTCCATATCCTTGATTACAACAGAAGCCCTAATACTTATCTGTTAGATAAAAATGGAGCATACAAGTATGATGTGGTGTATTTTGGAGCGTGTGATTCTAACGGATTAAAAGATATATCCTATGACGCCTATGTAGCAACAAAGGCATTTGCGGATACTGGCAGAGGTGTTCTGTTCGGTCATGATACCGTAACTATAGGATATGGGACGATTCACCTGAATTTTGCACGATTTGCAGAGCAGTTGGGTGTAAAATTAAAAACAGATATGGGATACGTTGTCAGCAATAAGGCAAAGGTGGTAAATTCCGGCGTACTGACCAGCTACCCATGGAAGCTTCAGGGGACGCTATCCATTCCGCAGACGCACGCGTATCAGCAGTATACTGGCGGCACAACAAAAGCTACAGTGTGGATGGAGCTGACAAATGGCGGAGCCTACGACAAGGAGACCGGGGCGCGCGCCAATGCCTACCTGTTCTCCCGTAATCAGTTTGCCATGATTCAGACCGGACATAGCAATGGGCAAGCCTCTGATGACGAGCGAAAGGTGCTGGCAAACACATTATTTTACTTAAAACAGTTGACAGCAGATACAAGTGTTACAGACCCTTCTGCCTATGATCTGGCGGCTCCCGGACGCTGTGAAATCACAGACATGACATGGACGGATACGGATTTAAACGTTACAGTGTGGGCGCAGGATGAGGGCACGAAATACAGCTACTATGTTCAGGCACAGCCGCAGAGCAGCCAGCAGGAGCGATTCGTTCGTACCTCCCAGGTGCAGAAGGTGTGTGCGGCATCGGGTATCCGTGGCTATGCGGTATGTGTAAAGGATACGGAGGAGCCCTGTCTGGAAAAGGAATTTGGTGAGATTTTGGAGACAGAGGGGGATGTCCTTTCCCTACAGATAGACGGTGATGAGGACGAGATGCGCTATCTGCATATCAAGGCAGTGGATTGGGCAGGGAACAATGGCGAGGAAGCGGTGTACGAGATTCCTGCTAAGGACAATACCGATTGTCTTCATACAGGATATGCGATGTTTGCCGACGAGGGAATCACGGTTTACGGTTCCTCCGTGGAGCTTGCGGGAGATGTATATGCCGGCGCAGATGTATGGATGCTGGGCTCGCAGATAACGGTGGACGGTTCCTGTGACGCGGTTGGAAGCTTGCACATATATGCTGCGCAAGTGAACATGGGAGAGCAGAACGAGCTGTGTGAGGGACGCAGCCTTCCGGAGTTTGGGGAGAGCAGTCTGCGACAGTTGCCGGATGTCATCTGTACAGAGGGCTCCTATACATACCGCGGTGCACAGCTTGATGTGACATCCATCTGCTCCCTGGACGGAGACATCACGCTTAGCGGTTCCGGTTTGAGGGGCTGTGGACTCATCTATGCACCGAATGGTACAGTGACAATCAGTGTGGCGGATGTGGAGTATCGGGGAAGCATTATTGCAAAACGTATTGTGGTGCAGGGCTCTAGCCTGCGCATAAGCCAGATGGAAACCGAAGAGTAAAAGACGTGTGAATGGAGAAAAGTATGAATAAGAAATTATTGAGGTTCCTTGCAAGGGTAATGGTATGTGTGCTCTTGTTTACGGATATAGGAAGAACATGGATTCAAAATGGCGGTCTGGGCACAGTTCATGCAGAGGAGAGCTTGCCGGATACAGAAGCGGCACCGGAAGTGTATGTGGATATTCTGACGAAAGCGGAGGAGCTGGGCACACCACTTGCAGTCTATAACTATCTGAAGAACCATATTCACTATGAGTATTATCAGGGCAGACGAAAAGGCTCTCAGGCAGTATATGACAGTCTGGGCGGCAACGATGTGGATCAGGCAATCCTTTTGTCCGAGATGCTGCAGCACTTAGGCTACGAGACGAGATATGTCAGCGGACGTATTCGATTGGACGAAAAGCAACTGACGGCATTAACCGGTGTGGCAGACTTGGCGGATGCTGCAGAGATTCTGGCGATGTCCGGAGATACCACATTGGTATCAGATGAAACCGGGAAGCCGGTTTATGTGGAGACAACACACACATGGGTGGAAGCTTATGTCCCTTATACAGATTACAGGGGAAACGGCAACTGCGCCGGAGAATCCATATGGCTTCCATTGGATACCGGAATTAAGGCATATCGGGACGTAGAGAATATATATGATAAGATGGACGATATCGTTTCATCTGTCCCCGATGGGGAGTCGCTCTGTGTCCCCGATGGGGATGCAGATGGGGAGTCGCTCTGTGTCTCCGGTGGGGATACAGATGATGAGTCGCTCTGTGTCTCCGGTGGGGATACAGATGATGAGTCGCTCTGTGTTTTCGGTGGGGATGCAGATGGGAAGTCCAACTGTGTTTCCGATGGGGCTTTGGGGACATTCGTAGATATAGGTGCTATCCGGGCAGGTGTCACAGAACTGCAGGAGCAGGTGACACAGCTTTTTGCGGACAATCAGGAGGCGTACCTGACCAGACGTGTGATTGCTCAGGAAGAGTTGGAATATCTGCCTTTGTCCTTGCAATATCCGGTGGTGGAAATCTACGAGCGGTTTGAGGAGGCTGACAGGTTTGTCAGTGACGCCATCTGTTTCACCCTGGGCGGCAGAAGGCTGACAGCACTACATCCGTGGGAGAAGTATGGCAAGCGTCTTGTGTTGTCTTATGAGGAGACCGCAGACGGTGCGATGCAGGGTATGCTCAAACTGGACGGGGAGACCATTGCCACGGGAGATGCGGTGGCAGTGGGTGCGAAGGAGCTTTTCCGTATGGAAGTGACCTCGGATGGAGAGACACATACCATCGATAATCAGCTTCTTGCAGGGGGCATGTATCAGATTACCTGCGATACGCAGACAATTACGCCCGTAGAGCTGACAAAAGCCATGGAAGCACTGCAGGCAGTCCAGGCAGGCTGCAACGAGGAGAATATCCGAACCGAAGAGAAGCTGGGTGTGTTTCTGGATTTCGTGGGCAAAGCATATTTCGCGCAGGTAGATTTGACGGACAGAATGTTGGCGGAGCAGATGGAGGTGCATACTTCCCGCAGCCTGAGTGTGGGCATCATGGGCTATACGCCTATAATGCTGCAAAATATGTCCACCGGAAGCTATACACTTTCGGAGCGGGGAAGTCTGTATACGGATGTGGATTTGGATGCGCACAAGGTAGCAGAGCGCGGGAAGCGGGGCAAGCTTTATTCGTTGCAGGCAGGAATGCTTTCCTCCGCCTTTGAGAGCGGCATCTGGGAGGAGCTGATGGGGCTGCCTGCCATCTCCACCATGTCTATTCTTGCCAACGCCGGCGAGGTGGGCGCGGATGTGCGTGTGGTGACTGCCGATAACCTGGAAGCGCTGCGCGGGGAGCTTTCCATCCGTGCGAAGGACCTGCATGATATAGAGAAGAAGGTGCAGGATGGCAAGGTGGTGATTATCCCGGAGTGTGAGCAGAGTATTCTGGACTGGAGCGGCACCGGCTATATTGTGTTGGATGCGGACAGTTATGCGGGAGAATATTTAATCAGCGGCGGGCTGATAGACGGTGTGCTGGGCGGCGGATGCAGCAGCATGGAGGTGGGACTTGCCTATCTGTTGAATATTGTGCTTGCAGCCATCGATATGGCAGGGGCTATCTGTATGATTCCCATGATCGCCACGGCGATTCTGGCGGGAGGACCGTTGGGGCTTTTGGTTGCCGCAGGGCTGTTTGCGTTTGTTTATGCGGTCATGTTATGGTCTCTTGAGGAAATCTATGATACCTATGACATGATGGAGGATTATATCAATGGGGACGAGGAAGCCGGAGAGCGGCTGGTTCATCGTGCGTTTGTCAATGCAGCCATGACAGCGGTGTTTGCGGTGGGCAGTATTGCTTTCAAGGGTCTATTTCGTGCAGGGGCAAAGTCTGTCGCCGGCAAGGTCATCGGGTCGGAGGTGACAGAGCGTCTGTTAAGAAACGGCGCCGACCCGGAGCTGCGTGCGAAGAGCATCCGACGATTGCAGAGACTCAATGTGGCGGATGACGTCATACGAAGCATCGCAGAGAATGTGGGAAGTGAGGGCTTGGAGCGTCTGGGCAGACTTTCCGGAAGCGGCAGGCTGTCGGAGGCGTTCATCAAGGCACTGGCAGGCAATGAAGCGGCAGTGCGGAACCTGACGGACAACAATCTGGCGAAGCTTTTCATGTTTGACCATGTGGCAAACAGTCACATTGATGATGTGGTGCGTTTCTTTGGAGAGAAGGGCGATGAGTTCCTACATGTGTATGAGCGTTTCGGAAGCAGTGTCT
>JAFVDW010000017.1 GCA_017478245.1 Lachnospiraceae bacterium | reverse complement strand
TACTCTGTGATGAGCTTACCGGTGCACTGGACACCAAGTCCTCCCGCTCGGTGCTGCGCTTCGTGGAGAAAATCAATGCCAGCTATGGCACAACCATCGTCATTATCACCCACAATGAAGCCATTGCAGGAATTGCCGACACCATTATTCGTATCAAAGACGGTAAGATTGCCAGCGCCAAGGAAAATACACATAAGCTGACCGCTGATGAGATTGAGTTGTAGAAAGCGAGAAAATTATGACATTAAATAAAAGATATAAACGGAATATAAAAGCCAATTTATCCTTTTATATTTCCGCATCCGTATTAACAATGGTCGCCCTGCTGATGTTCTATCTCTTCTATGTGGCAGGCACCGGCATCAACGATTACGGTAATACATTTTTTGATTACAACAAGGTAGAGGATGCGGTCTTTACCACCTATTTGGAAATTCCCGATGAGGACATTCCCGTTCTGGAAAAAGACTATAACCTACTCCTTGAAAAGGAACATTTTGTAAACTGTGATGAGACGGATTATACCGCCCGCATTTTTACCGCCAACGAGAAGGTGGATCTCTATGAGCTCATCGACGGCAGGGATATTACTGCAAGAGATGAAATCATAATCTCCGCAGGATATGCCCAAAACAACGGAATTTCTATCGGGGATACCCTCTCGCTCCATGCAAAGGACTACACTGTGGTGGGGCTGTTCCTACGTCCGGATTATCTATATATGCTGGAAAATCTTACGGATGATTACATGAATGTCTCCACCTTTTTCCTTGCCTATATGGACGAAGCAGAATTTGAAGAATGCTTTGGAACAGGCACCTTGAACTACAAGGTCATCTACCACGACGAAACGGCTGTGGAGGACTTTCGCCTGAATATTCATGATCAGTTTTTTATGGCAAGCTACCTGTCCGCTGATGACAATGTGCGTATCAGCTTTGTAAACGAACAGGCGGATATGTTCATTTTGTCCGCATGGGTCATGCTGGTAATACTACCCTTTATCACGGTAGCTCTGATCAGTATTCTGATTGGTCGTAAGATTAAAAGTGAGCAAAAGCTGATTGGTACCCTCTCTGCCCTTGGTTACAAAAAATCTGCCCTGATGTGGCATTATAGTCTGTTTGCGCTCATTCCGGGTATTCTTGGAGGCTGCCTCACGGCGATTGCATCTTTGCTTCTGGTGCAGCCCTTCGGCGAGATGGGACTGGCAGATTATGAGCCTATGCAAGCCACCTTTCATTTGCCTGTGAGCATTGCCGTGGCAGGCATTCTTATCCCTACCCTGATTTACTTTGTATGTGCCATGCTGCGGGTGCGTAAGCTGCTGCGCAAGGACACCGTCGAACTGTTAAACGGTAATGTGGGGAATACCGGCAAGAGCCATCGCATGCTGTCCAGACGCCACATGAAGGTGAAATACAAAATGGCTCTGCGCTCCTTTGCGGGCAATCCGGGTCGTACCTTTGTGATTTTTTTAGGCATTTTCCTGGGTGCCATGATTGTTGCCTTCGGCTATATTTTCATTGACTCTGTCAATGCGGTGGGCTCCGATGCCCACGCCGAGTTCGGCACCTTCCAATATGAATATGTTTTAAATGCCTTACATACGGGCACTCCCGAAGATGGCGAGGCGATGATGGTACTGCCCTATGAGGATTCAAATGCCGTCCGTTTCTCCATGCTCGGTCTGGATGCCGACAATACCCTGTGGAACCTTACGACCACTGACGGCGAGCGCGCCGATCTGGAAAATGGATGGTACATGAGCACCCTCTGTGCTGCAATCTTTGATTTGGAGCCGGGAGACACCTTTACCTTCCGCAGCATCTCCACCCTGGAGGAATATACCGTCACCATCGATGGAGTCATCAAAAATGGCTATCAGAGTTATATTCTGTCCTCCAGAGAAAATATGTCCAAGTTCACAGAGCTTGACAGCAAGACCTACAATGCAGTGCTTGCATCCCATGCCTTAGATATCGATAGCCGGGAGATTACCGAGCTCATCTCGGATACTACTTACGAAAACCAAATGGAAAATCTGCTGACCTCTATGGCAGGTGTAATTGATGCACTAATCATCATTGGTGCTGTCATATGTATCGCCTCTCTATATGCGACCATTAATATGATGATATCCGAGAATCGCACCAACATCTCCATGCTTAAGGTTCTGGGATACGAAAACCGAAGAATCAACAGCATGATTATCAACTCCAATCATCTGTTGCTGCTTCCGGGAATTGTCACAGGAATTGTGGCGGCTTACCTGATTATGGTCTGGTACTGTGTAGAATTTGTGGAAGTGGAGCGCATCATGATCCCTGCCACCATGAAACCGAAAAGCATCCTGCTCACCACGGTAATCACCGCCGCATGCTACTTCGTCTCGCTTTTCCTTCTGCGTGGCAAGGTAGAGCGCACGGATATGATTGAAAGTCTGAAGGATAATCGGGAATAATCAACCAAAAAACTCATGCCCGCCATGCTCAAAGAGAAATGTAAGATGTCTGTCGAACCATTTCATATGTTCGCTATCTGCATATTTTCTAGCTACAAAATACAGTGCGCCTTGGGAGATATCCTCCCCCTCCAGGGCGCGCTGTACTGCTTCCAGCGTCTCCTCACTGATCTGCACCGACCAGATTGTCCCATTTGACACCGGTGAAAACTGTGTCACTCCCCTCTCTCTTTGAAACACAACCTCCGTGATGGTATCGGGAAACGCATCATTGGCAACCCGATTCAACACTACATTTGCTACCAAAAGCTTGCCGTCCTCATCCTCACAGCCTGCTTCCGCCTCCACGATCCGCAATAGCACGTCCACTTCCTCCTCCGGCAGATCGTAAAGCACTTCCTTTTCTATGGTATGATAGCCCACGATTCGCTGTTCGGATACTGCCGTGTTAGAGATTCCCATAACGCTCTTCTCAGCATCTGCTAACGCCGCCTCATCCATTTTCATCATGAGAACCGGCTTTGCGGCATTCGCCTTAGTCTTGTCCGTACATTTTACGCAAATTGCGCTGAGAAAAAACACCAAATATATCATGATAAGACTTCCTATCGCCTTTTTATACATAACCTTTCCTCCTTGTCTTGCTTTACACATAATACATATATATGTAACTCGTCCTAAAAATATTTCTGAATTGTACATTTTACTTTAACAATGGTATAATTGTATTATGAAAAGAGCAGACACTAAGAAGAATGATTCACAAACACATACTGACAAGCATTATGAAGGGGTCTTCACAGCTACTAAGAAGGACGGAACGGTCTATTATCGCGCCTCTCTGACCTTTCGCAGAAAGCATATTAGTCTGGGAAGCTTCCCAAATCAGGAGGACGCACATCGTGCTTATCTGGAAGCCAATCTGCTTCTGGTGAACGATAGTATGACCCTGCTTCAATATGCTTCCACAAGCATGCTGGCTTTTGAAAAATGGGTGACCTTAATCAATTTCAGAGACAATGGCATTTATTTCGGCAATCCGATTTATCTGGGACAAAAACAGTTCTTTTACTATCTGTCTCCCACACATATTTTGAAGTTTGATATGGATGATCTGTTCTACTTTTCTTCCCACAAAATCATGTGTCGGGGCAATCACTATTTTGTGGCAGATTACGGTATGCAGGTGAATATCGCCTCCCGTTACGGCATCAAGAATTACGCTGTTTTAGGGGTAGATTATAATTTTATCAATGGGGATACTACTGATTTCAGACGAGAAAATATTGAGATTCTAAACACCTATCATGGGGTGCGTCCGGCTGATAAAAAAGGACGTCCCGTTTTTGTGGTGCGCATTCATATCCGTGGCAATTATGTGGTAGGCTATTACGAAGACGAACTGACCGCTGCCATCGCATATAACAAGGCTATTGATATTTTACACAAAAAAGGCGTGAATAAAAATTTCACGCCCAATTATATCGAAGGACTCTCCCCCAGAAAATATGCTGAGATTTATGCTTCTGTAGAGATTGCGCCCAAGATTCTGTCCTATGAAGAAAACCAGGCTGCTACTTCTCCGCATAATCAATAAAACTAATATTCAAATCTGCGTACCCTGCGATTCCATCAATGGAAGCATCCACACTGTATTGCCACATTGCAAATTTATAAGGATAATCAGGTATGTCTCCCGGTTGTGACAGCCACACATCATAATCTGCCAGCTTGGACAGGTCGACCTCCTTAAGCAGCCACTCCTTATTGCCATAGAGCATGGACTTATATCCCGCCGCGATCATCGTATCCATGAACGTCTTGGCGATGGTAGTCTTCTCACTCTTGGAAAGCACATCAATACGCGCTGTATCATTGGGAATACTCTCCATGTCAAATGCCACCGGGAAAGCAAGCTGGTATTCTCCCAGATTCTCAAGCACCATCATCGCCTCTTCCACAGCCTCCTCCTGACTGATCGCCTGGGAAAAGAAATAAACGCCAATCTGAAGACCCGCATCTGTTGCCCGTTTGATATTTTCAGCAAAATACTCATCCAACACCAGTTGCCCGCTTCCATAGCCTCTGGCACCGACGCGAATCATGACAAAGTCAATGCCTGCTTTTTTTAGTTTCACAAAATCAACATAATCCTGGTACTTGGAGATATCAACTCCCACAAAAGAAACCTGTCTTCCATCCTCATAATATTTCATCAAATTGTCCTGACACACTAGCTTTGTGAAATCATATTCATGCTTTGGCAGATAAGGGCTGATGAGCACCCATTCTTCCTTGCCATCCGCGTACGTCACCAGTGTATGCTTCCCATCCTTGGAAGGGTCTTCTGCCTCCTCTCCGGCTTCGCCGGTTTCACCCACAGCATCAGGTTCCCTCTGGGCAGGCACAGTTTCAACCTTGGGCGGATATAAATCCCAGAAATCTAAATCGTCCGGTGTCAGTGTGCTGCCTGTGACAATATCCTCCAAATCGGGATACTCTGTCTCGGTGGTGGCATCTATCGGGGAAGTATTCTGATTTTGCTCCGCAGAGACACTATAAGTCTGCACCGCATTCGTACCGCTTCGTTTCCTTCTTCCTCCGTCATTTGCAAGTAACACTATCACCAAGATAATGCCAACCACCATAGTAACTGCCACAATAGCAGTCACCACAGTGGGATTCCATCCGGAATTTTCTTCATAATCGTCGGATAACCGCATCCGTCTACTCCTCTCTCACTGTACAGACCCTAGGCGATTGCAAGACGCCCTTAGAATGTTATTGTAATTGTGCAAGATGTACATTTCCATATGCAGACCCTAGCGAACCGTCGGCACTTAGGCGGCGTACTATGGCACTGTAAGTGCCAGGCGCCTTATGTGCCGCTACGGAGAGGTTGGAGCGAAAGCGTGTCTGCTATGGAATTGTACGATTGCACAATTTCATGAATAATCTTGGGCATTTCGCAATCACCTATGTACAGAACTATCTACGCACTCACAATAGCCTTTTTCGGGCATTTCGCCTCACAAGCTCCACATTGAATACATTTCTCATGATCGATGACAGCATGGAAATCCGCCACCGTCACCGCCTGTTTCGGACAAACCTTGGCACAGATTCCACAGCCGATACACCCAACCTGACACGCCTTCATGGTGACAGGTCCCTTGTCCGTGGAGCTGCATGCAACTCTCTGCTTGGCATCGTTAGGAATCAGAGAAATCAAATGTTTGGGGCAGACTGCCACACACTTTCCACAGGCTTTGCATTTCTCTTTATCCACCACCGCGATTCCATTCTTCACACGAATCGCATCAAAAGGGCATTCCTTCACGCAGGTTCCATAGCCTAAGCATCCGCTGTTACAGGACTTGGGACCGCCGCCCGGTACAAACGCCATCATCCGGCAATCACCGGCGCCAAAATAATTGTAGTCAACACCAGCCTTCTCACAATCTCCCTGGCAGTGTACATATGCCACCTTGTGCTCACTCTCGCCGGCATCTACGCCCATAATTTGTGCAATCTCCCTGCCCACTGCCTCTCCCCCTACAGGACAGGCATTGACTGCAGCCTCCCCCTTGGCTATGGCTGCTGCAAGTCCGGAACATCCTGCAAAGCCGCACCCGCCACAATTATTGCCGGGCAGCGCCTTCAATACTGCCTCTTCCTTCTCATCTACCGTAACCTTGAATTGTATGCCTGCCACGCCCAGAAAAAGTCCTACAAAGATTCCTACCACTCCGACAACTACTGCCGCTGTAATCACTCCTCCAACCATAACACCGCCTCCTACAATAATCCGGAAAATCCATTAAATGCGATTGCCATCAATCCCGCAGTCAACAATACCAACGGCATTCCCCGAAATGCTTCGGGCACCTCATTGTATTCCATTTTCTCCCGCAATCCGGCAAGAATCACAATGGCAATGGTAAAGCCCAGCGCAGTGGCAAATCCATTCACAATACCGGCAACAATACCATACTCCTTCTGAACATTGGTGAGTGCCACGCCCAATACCGCACAATTTGTGGTAATCAAAGGCAGATATACACCCAACGCTTCATAGAGAGACGGTATGGACTTTCGTAGAAACATTTCCACGAACTGTACCAACGCGGCAATCACCAAAATAAACACAATCGTCTGTAAATATTCAATTCCTAATTTCTGTAAAACATACTTGTAGATTACTCCCGCCACCGCACTTGCCAACGTGATGACAAATATAACTGCAGTTCCCATGCCTGCGGCAGTCTTGACCTTTCTTGACACCCCCAGAAAAGGACAGAGTCCCAGGAACTGACTCAACACTACATTGCTCACCAGGGAGGAGCCAATCAACAAAAGTAATAATTCCTTCGCACTTTCCATTTATTTCTCCTCCTTTACATCTTCCTGCCTATCAGTATGCTCATCATAAAAGCGCTTCGTACATGCGCTGTCCCCACAAGTCATACAGTCCTGCGCACAGCCGGAACCAATCCTGGAAGCATCCTTTCCTGCTCGTTCTCTTGCCGCTTTGATATGATTCTGCGTTGCAGTGAGTGCAGCAAGCACAAAGAAAGCTCCCGGCGCCATGACAAAAATACCGATTGGGGTGTAAGCCTCCGGCATAATCCGAAAATCAAATATTGTTCCGGCTCCCAAAATCTCTCTGAACATGCCAATCAGGGTAAGTGCCATTGTAAAGCCTAGTCCCATACCGATACCATCAAACAAAGACGGAATCGGCGGATTAGAATAAGCATAGCTCTCTGCTCTTCCCAATATAATACAGTTCACCACAATCAACGGAATATATACACCCAACGCATCGTTCAACGATGGCAGATATGCCTCCAACAAAAGCTGAACTGCCGTCACAAAGGAAGCGATGATGACAATAAATGCCGGGATACGCACTCTGTCCGGAATCACCTTGCGCAGGCTTGATATCATTAAATTACTGAGTGCCAGCACCACCATCGTGGTCAATCCCATTCCCAAACCATTCATGGCTGAGGTTGTTACTGCCAAGGTCGGACACATACCCAGCATCAAAACAAAAGTGGGATTCTCCTGAATCAGACCATTATACAAACGTTCTGCCGCTTTATTCATTGCTGCCACCTCCTGTCAAGTCACGGAATATCAGTAAGCCGGAATTTACGGCATTGGTCACTGCCTTCGTGGTGATGGTGGCGCCACTAATCGCATCAATCTCCGAATCCGAGGTGCTACCTGTTTTGGTATAAGTAAAAACAGACACCTGCTTATCATGGAATTGGGGCACAAGCACCTTTTCTGCCTGCATACCAAGCCCAGCAGTCTCCGATATTTCCATCAGTGCGATATCATTAATTGTACCATCCAATGCGACCCCTGTGTACAGGGCAATATTTCCACCATATCCTTCTGTAGAGATGGTTTCGATTACATACCCCAAAAGTGCCCCCGAGTCATCCGTTGCCTCAAAGACTGTACCTGACTTTACTCCCATATCGGCAAGCTGATTGGCAAGGTCTGTACTTGCTGTATATTCTATCGCCTCAAAATTCTGAGCATTCGCAAACACGGCTTTACACGCTTCACGAACCGCCTTCTCCTGTTGCACGCGAATGGGCTCCTTAGTCAGCTCATAGACAAACCCCAACAAAATGCCCGCCAACAATGTAATGGCAAACAAAATCCCTGCTTCCTTCAACATTACCTTCACATCCGAATTATTTTTCATGGCGCATACCTCCCATTCCAAATCCCTTCGGCTTCGTGACTTTTTCTATTAAAGGCACTAACAAATTGCCGAGTATGATGGCGTAGGACACACCCTCTGCCGCCGGACCAAAAAGTCGAAAAATGCCTGTCATCACTCCCAGAAAGAGTCCGAACAGATATTGTCCCTTGGAGGTAATAGGTCTTGTCACATAGTCTGTCGCCATAAAAAAGGCTCCTAGCATCAATCCGCCGCCTGCCAGTTGTGCAGTCAGATACGCCGGATCGAATCCATGCCCGCCAAACAGCCCTACAAACAGCAGGAACGACACTATGTAGCTTCCCGGCACACGGAGATCTATAATTCCCAATAGCATCAAAAAGCATGCCCCGATCAGAATGGCTATCATGGAAGTTTCGCCGATGGTTCCCGCTGTACGTCCCACGATCATATCCATCACATTGACACTCTCTCCCGCCTTTAACGCTGCCAACGGTGTGGCACCGGTATAAGCATCCCAGGAGAATCTTAGAAAAGAACCTGCTTCATTGGAAAAATCCGTCATCTGTGAAGGAAAGGACATGATCAGAAAACATCTTCCCGCCAATGCAGGATTCATAAAATTCTGCCCTAATCCTCCAAAAAGCAGCTTTGCCACAAGGATGGCAAACACACCGCCCAAAGCAGCCATCCACAAGGGCAGCTTCACCGGAAGATTTAACGCCAGCAAAAGTCCTGTCACCACTGCTGACATGTCCGTTATCGTCATTTTCTTTCGATACAATCCAAATAAAAACTCTGTCAAAACCGTACTTGCCACCGTCACCAGAATCAGCCACAAAGCACGCACGCCAAAATTGTAAATTCCATATCCCGCAGCAGGCACCAAAGCCAGAACCACCGCTGTCATGATTCCACTGGTGGTGGATTTGGAACGGACATGGGGATTGGATGATACTTTCAGTTGTTTATCCACTTTTTCTTCCCCCTATTTCTTTTTCTTTGCAAGCTGAATCTTACGCATGGATTTGATTTGCTGCGTCAATGGACGTTTTGCCGGACAGATATAACTGCAGCATCCGCACTCACAGCATTCCATTCCATTATTCTCCAAAAAGGCTTCCTCGTCAAAATGCTCCGCATACATTGCCAGTCTGCTGGGCATAACACGTCCCGGACATACCTCAAGACACCTTCCGCAGTTGATACAGGGTCCCGGCTCCATCATGGATACCTCATCCTCCGTCAATGCCAACAGCGCCGTGGAGGTCTTGGTAACAGGCACATTCAAATCAAATAGTGCAAATCCCATCATGGGACCTCCGGAAATCAACTTTTGCGGTTCAATCTTAAAGCCGCCTGCCGCCTCCACAAGCTCCTGATAATTGGTTCCGATACGCACCCGGAAATTCTGCGGATTGGCAATGGCGTCGCCTGTCACAGTAACGATGCGCTCCATCAACGGACGTTCTCCCATCACGGCGCGATACACCGCCACCATGGTATCCACATTATTCACAACACAACCCACATCTGCCGGCAGCAGCTTTGAATGAATCTTCCTGCCCGTTGTAGCATAGACCAGCATACGCTCCGCACCCTGCGGATATTTGGTCTTCAAGGCTTTGACACTGATACGGGGTTCATCCTTTGTCAGCTTCTTTAAAAGCTCTACACAGTCCGGCTTATTATCCTCCACCGCCAGAATACCCTGGGCACGGTCAAAAAGCTTCAGTATGATTTTCAACCCGCCAATCAGCTTGTCGGGTTCCTCCAGCATTCTGCGGTAATCAGAGGTCAAATAGGGTTCGCACTCTGCGCAGTTCGCAATCACATATTCAATTTTATCCGGTTCCTTGGGAGATAGCTTTACATGGGTCGGAAAGCCTGCTCCGCCCATTCCAACAATTCCCGCCGACTTGATTGCATCCAGAATCTCCTCCTTCCTCATTTTTTCAAAAGAGGCTCTCGGAATAAATCCAACCGATTCATATAAGCCATCATTCTCTACGATGATACTCATAACACTGTCGCCAGTCACAACCCTCCGCGGCTCTATCGCCTTCACCGTCCCGGACACAGTTGCATGAATCGGCGCAGACACAAAAGCAGCCGCCTCCGCAATCATCTGCCCGGCAATCACTCTGTCTCCCTTTTTCACCAGAGCTTTCGCCGGCGCACCGATATGTTGGGACAATGGGTAGACCAACTCTCCCTTGGGAAGCACCTCTGCAATCGGCTTGTTCGCAGACAGTTCCTTGCCGTCATAGGGATGAACACCACCCAGAAATGTCAATTTTGCCATATCCCTTTACGTCCTTTCTCTCATAATATTGATACCCTTTTAAGATAACTTAATTATACTATTTTTCTGAAAAAACTACTACTGCAAATTTGATTTTTATGTTATACTGTACATGCAAGATATAGCAAACTATAAGGTTACCCTTGGAAATGAGGAATACTATGAAAATTTCAGATGAAACCTTAGAGGGATTTTCTATCGACTATCCCCTTGAAAGACTGGCTCCCTTGGAGCAGATACTCTTTTTAGATATTGAGACAACCGGCTTTACTGCCCGCACCTCTTATCTTTATATGATTGGATGCGCTTACTATCAAGGCGGCGAATGGCATATTATCCAGTGGATGGCAGAAAATTATCAGGAAGAAATCGAGGTTTTGAATGCCTTTTTTGATTTTGCCAAATTATACCGATACCTGATTCATTTTAATGGCAATAATTTCGACCTTCCCTTCCTCTCTCAGAAGTGTATGCAGCTTTTGCTTCCCTACGCTTTTGATGACTTTGAAGGGATTGATCTATACCGGAGGATTTCTCCCTATAAGACGCTTCTGAACCTTCCCAACTGCAAGCAGAAAACTCTGGAACAGTTTTTGGGCATTGACAGAGACGATCCTTTTTCCGGCGGAGAGCTGATTGGAATTTATCACGACTATGTGACTAACCCCACCGAATTTGCCGAGAAATCTCTTCTGTTGCATAACTTTGAGGATATGAAGGGTATGCTTCAAATTATTCCTATGCTTGCTTACTGTGATTTATTTGACAACGAAGTAAGAGCAAGAAAGGTGCAGGCAAACTCTTATAAGGATTTGAAGGGTAATACCCGCAAAGAGCTTCTGATGATGCTCTCCCCCGTTACACCACTGCCCCACAGAATCTCCGTTTCTGCAAACGGATGCTACTTAAGAGGCGAAGGGTTGGATGTAACGCTGAAGGTTCCTCTTTACGCAGAAGAGATGAAATATTTCTATGGAAACTATAAGGATTATTATTATCTGCCGGAGGAAGATATTGCATTACATAAATCCGTTGCAAGCTTTGTTGATAAAGAGCACAGAGAACAAGCCACGGCACGCAACTGCT
This sequence comes from Lachnospiraceae bacterium, assembly GCA_017478245.1. Lineage (GTDB taxonomy): Bacteria > Bacillota > Clostridia > Lachnospirales > Lachnospiraceae > Acetatifactor. The sequence goes on along the minus strand of JAFVDW010000017.1, from coordinate 3,160 downwards.
ATACGCGAAAGGCATCCAGCTATCTGCCGCAGTGGGACAAGCTCTTCTCTCCTTTCTTCAAGCGGGATTATGACAGCAAGGAGTATTTCTTTGAATTGACAGATGAGATGAAAAGAGATCGTGAAGCCTTTGCAAGATATGCCAATCATGTTTTGACAGTGATTGCCAAGTCAGAATAATGTAAGTCAAATCAGTTTGAAACCCTGAGCATTTTTGCTTGGGGTTTTTCTATTGAAAAATCCCGGAGCAGTGCACGCATGCACACTACTTCGGGATTTAAAACAGCTTTACATAGGCTTTACATAGAAGAAGGAGCTTTTACGATCAAAGCCTACATCTTTGTGGGAAATAATCTGTTCGGTACTGCCGATGAAGAGGATACCACCCTTCTTCAAAGACGCACAGAACTTGCGATATACTTCATCCTTGGCTTCTTCTGTAAAATAAATTAATACGTTACGACAAACAATCAAATCGTAATCTGTAGGATAAGTGTCCTTCAGCAAATTATGTTCCTTGAACTCAACCCTCGCTTTAATCTCGTCTGCAATCTTATAGGAAGGTCCTACCTGTGTAAAATATTTCTTCTTGAAGTCATCAGGTACAGCGGCAATACTCTTGGCAGAGTAAAGACCTGTCTTTGCCTTTGCAATCACCTGCTTATCCAAATCAGTAGCATATATCTTAATCTGATTCAGCGGAATATGTCTGGACAATGCCATAACCAGTGAATAGGGCTCATCGCCTGTAGAGCACGCAGCACTCCAAACCTTTAAGTTCTTTCCAAACTTTTGAATCAACTCCGGAATGACATTCTCATCTAACAGCTTCCACTGTTCCGGGTTACGATAAAACTCTGAGACATTAATCGTAATGTAATTGATAAACTCATCAAACAGCTCCTTGTCTGTCTTCAAAGCTTTCACATAACTGTCATACCCCGAAATCTGATGCTTATCAATCAAGGTATCAATGCGACGCTTCATTTGCTTTTCCTTGTAGCTGTTCAAATCAATCGTCGTAAGCGCCATAATCTCTTTTTTGAAATACTCGTAATCATATGTCATGCCACAACCACCCCGACTTCTCAAATATTATATTTAATTTATTCCTCTGTTGCCTCATCAGCCTCTGCCGCAATCACTGCATCAATATCTACAGAGACAACATCTTCATCGGTCTCCTCTTTCTCCTCAGCAACAGGCTCCGGAGCAAGCATTGCTTTAATGCTCAATGAAATCTTCTTGTCCGTCTCGTTGAAATCAACAATCTTAGCAGTTACCTCCTGACCTACACTCAATACGTCAGCAGGCTTTTCAATATGCTCCTTCGCAATCTGGGATACATGCAACAGGGCGTCAACACCGGACTCAAGCTCAACAAACGCGCCGAAATCGGTCATTCTTGCCACCTTGCCGGTCACCACATTGCCAACAGCATATTTAGTAGCTGCATCCTTCCAGGGGTTGGCATCGTCAAACTTCAAGGAAAGCGCGATCTTATTACCGTTAATCTCTTTGATGAGAACCTTCAGCTCATCGCCAACCTTAAACACCTTTTTGGGATGCTCCACTCTGCCCCATGACATCTCAGAGATATGAAGCAGACCATCTGCTCCGCCCAAATCGATAAACGCGCCAAAATCAGTAACATTCTTCACAACACCATCTACAATGTCGCCCTCGTGAATCCTCTCAAAGAGCTCCTTCTGCAGCTCAGCCTTCTTAGCAACCAGAAGCTGCTTGCGATCGCCGATATATCTTCTTCTCTTAGGATTGTACTCACTGATTACAAACTCGATCTCCTGACCTGCATACTTGGTCAGATCCTTCTCATAGCTGTCGGAAACAAGGCTTGCAGGGATAAAGATTCTCACGCCTTCCACCTCAACGCTCAATCCGCCGTCCAACACCTGTGTAACGTTAGCCTTCAGTACTTCCTTGTTGTTATAAGCTTCTTCAATTCTCTTGTTGCCTCTGTCTGCAGCAAGTCTCTTGTAGGTGAGCAGAACCTGTCCCTCACCGTCATTTACTTTCAACACCTTTACTTCCATGGTGTCTCCGGGCTTAGCCACGGTTGTCAAATCCACGCTGGAATCATTGGTATATTCATTCTTCGTAAGAATACCGTCTGACTTGTAGCCGATATTAAGTATAATCTCTTCGGGCTTCACATCGATTACTGTACCTTCGACTACCTCTCCTGCATGTATTGTCTTTAATGATCCTTCCAACATTTGTTCAAAAGTTAATTCTGACATAATTTTGAACCTCCTCGATTAATTTATTTGGGGTGGAAGCCCCTGCAGTAATGCCCACTAGTCGAACAGCTTTAGGTAGTTCTAAATGCAAGTCATCCAGTGTCTGTATGAAATAGGTGTCTGCACACTCTTTGCTGCATATTTCGTACAGCTTTGCAGAGTTAGAGCTGTGCTTTCCTCCTATCACTATCATCACATCCGCTTTGGCTGCAAGTGCCTTGGCAGACTGCTGACGTTCCTCGGTCGCATTACAGATAGTGTTCACAACACTATCATTGTACCCTTTTTTTTGAAAAATTTCAACTATATATTGAAATTTATTGTAATTATATGTCGTTTGAGAGACGATACAGATTTCTGCACCCTCTTCGGGGGTATACAAAAGAGCTTCTTCGGGGCTCTCAAGAACCGTTACAGGTCCATTGCACCACCCCATAATTCCTTCAACTTCAGGATGTCCGGGGTTGCCCACAATGATAATATGTTTGCCTGCGGCGCTCTCCTTCTCCACGATTTTATGAATACGCTTCACAAAAGGGCAAGTAGCGTCAATGCACTCTAAACCCTTCTCCTCCAAAATCCGGTATATCTCTCTGGGCACTCCATGCGCCCGAATGACCACCGCCGCAGGGGAATTTCACGATGCGGCATCAAGGCGCTCCAATGCCTCCTCATTCTCCAATACCCGTACCCCTCTCGCTTCCAGTTCCCGCTCCACTTCTTCATTGTGCACAATCGGACCATAGGTATAGATAGTCTTTCCCGTTTTCAGTTGTTCATACACCGTGTCCACCGCCCGCTTGACGCCAAAACAAAAGCCCGCGCATTCCGCCAACCTTACTTCCATACTTCTAATCACCCATCCATATTTCTATAAAAAGCTATTCAAAAAGTTATTTT